>DASWDZ010000079.1:0-15255 GCA_036395015.1 Candidatus Dormiibacterota bacterium
TCAGGATCTCCAGCTGCATCGAGAGCTCGGCAATCGTTTTGGCGTCGCCTTCGGCCTCCACCAGCTGCTCGACCTGGGCTTCGAGGTCGGCGATCTCCTTCTGGTAGTCGTCCACCCCAAAGCACGAGTTTAAGGCGCTAGTGAATCAGGTAGTTCGTGGAGATCGCGGCCGCGATGAGGATGGCGATGATGTTGACGACCTTGATCATGGGGTTGATCGCGGGACCCGCGGTGTCCTTGTTCGGGTCGCCGACGGTGTCGCCCGTGACCGCAGCCTTGTGCGCCTCGGAGCCCTTGCCGCCCAGGTGCCCCTCCTCGATGTACTTCTTGGCGTTGTCCCACGCGGCGCCGCCGCTCGTCATCTGAAGGGCCAGGAACAGCCCGGTCACGATCGCGCCGAGCAGCATGCCGCCCAGGCCCTTTGGTCCGAGGATGAAGCCGACGGCGATCGGCGCGACCACCGGGATGATGCCGGGCAGGATCATCTCGCGCTGAGCCGCCGCCGTCACGATGCGCACCGCCGTCCCATACTCCGGCCGGCCGGTGCCTTCGAGGATTCCCTTGATTTCGCGAAACTGCCGGCGAACCTCCTCGACGACGAGCCCGCCCGCGCGGCCTACCGCGAGCATCGCGAGCGATCCAAACAGGAACGGGAGGATGCCGCCGATGAAGATGCCTGCGATCACGGTCGGGTCAGTCAGCTGGAACTCGACGGCGTGGCCCGCCTTCACCAGCTCCTCGTTGTAGGACGCGAACAGGACCAGCGCCGCGAGGCCGGCCGAACCGATGGCGTAGCCCTTGGTCACGGCCTTCGTCGTGTTGCCGACCGCGTCCAGCGGGTCGGTGATGGCGCGGACCTCGCTCGGCAGCTTGGCCATCTCGGCGATGCCGCCGGCGTTGTCGGTGATCGGTCCGTAGGAGTCGATGGCGACGATGATCCCCGTCATCGAAAGCATCGCCACAGCCCCGATCGCGATCCCGTACAGGCCGCCCAGCGCGTAGCTGATGAGGATGCCCGCGGCGATCACCACCACGGGCAGCGCGGTGGCCATCATGCCGATCGCCTGCCCCGCGATGATGTTGGTCGCGTGGCCCGTCACCGAGGCCTTGGCGATGAGGCGCACTGGCCAGTAGGCGGTCTCGGTGAAGAACTCGGTGATGGCGACGATCAGAACCGTGATCACGACGCCGACCAGGGCGGCGAAGAAGAGGTTGCTGGGGTCGTACTTCAGGAGCGCCAGCTTGTCTCCGGCGGTCAGGTAGCCATTCGATGTCATGTACTGGGTGACGAACCAGAACCCGACGATCGCGATCGCCACCGCAACAAGAAGCCCGGCGTAGAGGGCACCCATGATCCAGCGCGGGTTGAAGATGCGGACGAAGAACGTGCCGGCGATCGAGCCGACGACGCTGACCGCCCCTAGCAGCAAGGGGTAGACGACCCAGCCGACCTGGCCCGGGAATAGAAGCGAGCCCAGCAGCATGGCCGCGATCATCGTCACTGCGTATGTCTCGAACAGGTCGGCCGCCATGCCCGCGCAGTCACCGACGTTGTCGCCCACGTTGTCGGCGATGACGGCGGGGTTGCGGGGGTCGTCCTCGGGGATTCCGGCCTCCACCTTGCCGACCAGGTCAGCGCCGACGTCAGCGGCCTTGGTGTAGATACCACCGCCCAACCGGGCGAAGACCGAGACCAGGCTCGCGCCAAAGGCGAGGCCGACGAGCGCCTCCGGCTTCCTGAAGACGAGATATGCGGCAGCAACGCCCAACAGCCCGAGTCCGACGACCATGAACCCGGTCACGGCGCCGCCGCGGAAGGCGACCTCGAGCGCGGCGTTCAGACCACGGCGCGCTGCCTCCGCTGTGCGTAGGTTCGAGCGGACCGCAATGTTCATGCCGACGTAGCCGGCGGCAGCTGAGAGGACCGCGCCGACGATATAGAGACCGGCTGTCGTCCAGTCGATGAAGAAGCCGATGACGACCGCGATGACCACGCCGATGACCGCGATCACCGTGTACTGGCGGTTCAGGTATGCCGCGGCGCCCTCCTGGATCGCGGCCGCGATCTGGCGCATGCGGTCGTTTCCGGTCGGCTGGCTCAAGACCAGAAAGATCAGGACGCCGGCAAACGCCACGGCGGCCAGGCCGCCGGCCACGCCAAACCAGGCTGTGCTGGGATCCACTAACCTCCCTCTTTCTTCCGCCGCCGAGTAGCGGTGCGGAGCGATAGGTTAAAGCTTTCACCAGGCGAGGTCGAAGCCGCCCAGCGTGCCGGTCGCGCTCGACCAGTGCGCATCGACCTTGTCGACGCGGGCCATCCGCGGGCCTTCGTCCAGCGCCCGCTTCAACTGCTCGAGCGCACCACGTTCCCCTTCGGCCACCACCTCGACGGTCCCATCGTCGTTGTTGCGGACCCACCCGCGCAGCCCGAGCTGCTGCGCCTTGCGCTGTACGAAGTAGCGAAAGCCGACGCCCTGGACGTCGCCGTGAACGACGGCGTGCAGTCTTTCCAACCTCTATATGTTTGTCCGATGGCGGCGTCGAGCATCGTGGCCATCGGGGACGAGCTGGTCGGCGGTTTCACGCTGGACACGAACTCCCACTGGATGGCGGAGCGGCTCCGCCTGCTCGGTTACCCGGTCAAGCGCGTCACCCAGGTCCGCGACAGACCGCACGAGATCGTCGATCAGTTGCAGCACGAGCTCGCCGACGAGGAGCTGACGGACGTGTTCCTCACGGGCGGCCTCGGCCCGACGCCGGACGACCGCACGTTCGCGGCGCTGGCTGAGGCGCTCGGCAAGGAGCTCATGATCTGGGAGGAGACGCGCGCGCGGATTGTGCGGCGGGTGCAGCGCATGCACGCGATGGGCCTCCTCGAGTCGCCGGAGGTCACGGAAGGCAACCTGCGCATGGCGCGCATCCCCGCCGGGCCGGCGCATGTCTTCCGCAACCGTCGTGGCATGGCCCCCGGCACGCTCTATGAGGTCGCGGGGAAGCGCATCTTCGTGCTTCCCGGCGTGCCCCTGGAGATGAAGGGCATCTTCACCGAGGAGCTCGAGCCGCAGTTTCTCGCCGCAGGATCCGCCGCGACCGTGCGCGAGCTCCGGTTCACATTCGCCGTCGAAGCGCGCTTCTATCCTCTGATGCGGGAGCTGGAGGGGACGTTCCCGGACGTTTCCGTGGGGTCGTATCCAAACTTCGAGACCAAAGAGCTCGTGATCAGGGTCCTGGGCGCCGACCCGAAACGTGTCGACGAGGCGCTCGAAGTCATCAAGAGGAGAGCACCGGTATGAAGCCCCAGGTCATCTGCGTCCCCGGCAGCGTCGCTCCGGCTGCGCAGCGGTACCGGCCGCTCATCGAGGGCGTCGGCGACGCCGCCGACCTCCACCTCAAGGACCTCGAAGTCTATCGCGAGGCCCAGCCACCCGCGGATTACTCGATCGACGAAGAGCTCGAGGCCATCGACCGCCTCGCCGACTCGCAGGGCCTGCGCCGGTTCCACCTCGTGGGCTACTCGGGTGGGGGCTTCATCTCTCTCGCGTATGCCGGCACCCGGCCGGAGCGCCTCCTGAGCCTGGGCCTCTTCGAGCCCGCCCAGATCCCGGGCAAGCTGACCGATCAGGAGCGGGAATTCTTCAGCGTGCTGGAGCGAAAGCTGGACGGCCTCCAGGGCGAACAGTTCATGGCCACCTTCATTCGTGAGCAGGTCAAGCCGGGCGTCGTGGTGGCACCTCCGCCGCCGGGCCCGCTCTCACCGGAGATGCAGAAGCGCCCAGCCGGAATTGCCGCGCTCATCAACGCGTTCCAGGCATTTCCCTTCGACCGCGAAGCGTTTCGTGCCGCGGCGTTCCCTGTCTTCTACGGTTACGGCGATCTCTCCCATCCGGAGCAGGCGCTGAAGGCGGGGATACTGGCGCCGCTCTTCGCTGACATCCGGGTGCACAGATACGCTGGGGTGCACCACTTCGTGCCGCCCGAGATGATCTACACCTCAGAGCACGTCGGCACGCTGCTCGACCTGTGGCAGCGGGCGCCGAGGTCAGCGGGCGAGCTTTCGAGAAAGTAGCGAGCGCTCGGCCGGGTTCTGACAGAGCTCGAGGGCCTTTAGCCGCGACTCGCGGGCCAGCGCCTTCTCGCCGAGCTCGTCCAGCAGCTCGGCCCGCGTCGCCCAGAACAGGTGGTAGCCGCCCAGCGCCATGGCCAGGTCGTTGACCTCGCCCAGCGCGACCTGGGGACCGCCGACCCGGGCCACCGCCACCGCGCGATTGAGCCGGACCACCGGAGTGTCGGTGAGCCGGAGCAGGGCGTCGTAGAGGACGACGATCTGCTCCCAGTCCGTCTCGGCCCACGACGGCGCCTCCGAATGCACGGCGGCGATCGCCGCCTGGAGCTGGTACGGACCTGGCGCCGAAAGCGCCGCCGCGCGTTGCAGCAGCTCGACCGCCTGCCGAATCGCTCTGGCGTCCCAAAGCGAGCGGTCCTGGTCGGGCAGTAGCACCATCTCGCCGGTCGGGTCGAAGCGCGCCCGACCGCGAGCGAGGTGCAGCCGCATCAAGGCGATCAGGCCGAGCACCTCGGCCTGCCTCGGCAGGAGGCGATCGAGAAGGCTCGCCAGCCACAGCGAGTCTTCGGTGAGATCGCGCCGAGACGCGACCTCCGGCCCGCGGCTGAGATAGCCCTCGTTGAACATCAGGTAGAGCACGGCGAGCACGGCGTCGACGCGCGGCATGAGCTCCGGGCCTTCGGGCACGCGGTACGGGATGTTGGCGTCGACGATCTTGCGTTTGGCGCGCACGATGCGCTGGGCCATCGTCGGTTCGGAGACCAGGAACGCGGCCGCGATCTCCTGGGTCGTGAAGCCGGCGACGGCGCGCAGCGTCAGCGCGACCTGCGCCTCCGGAGCGAGCGCCGGGTGGCAGCAGGTGAAGATGAGCCGGAGCCTGTCGTCCGCCTCCGCCGTGTCAGGTTCCATCGTCGACCTCTCGAGCAAAGCCACCTTCTCCGCGTACCGCTTGTCGCGGCGCAGCACGTCGATCGCACGCCGCCGCGCGGTCGTCATCAGCCATGCGCCTGGTTTCTCGGGGACGCCTTGAGCCGGCCAAGCCTTGGCCATCTCCAGCGCCTCGTCCAGGTCTTTGACATCGACGACCGCAAAGCCGCCTATGACCTCCTTCGACTCGATGAAAGGGCCGTCGGTCACGATGCGCTTTCCGTTCGCCGAGCGGACGGTGGTCACCGTCTGCGGGCCCTTGAGCCGCTCGCCCCCGACGATCTTGCCGGCGCGCGTGTACTCCCCAAACCACCTCCCGGCCGACGCCAGGGCGGCTTCAAACTCCTGCTTCGACTGTTTATCCCAGCGCTCCTGGTCTTCCATGGTCCCCACAAAAAGCAGCACGTACTTCATTCGGCACCTCCTGTGCAAGGACGACGAACGGCGATGCCGGAAATCGACCGCGTCACGAGCCCGTGAAGTCGGGTTCCTGCTTGCTGAGGAAAGACATGATGCCGATGGCCGCGTCGGTGCTCAGGGCGGCCCGGGCGAAGTTCTGGGACTCGATCTCCAGGGCTTCGTCCAGGCGTAGGTCGTAGCCGCGGCGCACCGCGTCCTTGATCATGGCGATCGCGAATGTCGCCGCCCTGCCCAGCCTGCCGGCCAGCTCGTCGACCGCCGCCTGGAACTCCTCGGGCGGGACCGCCCGGTCGACCCAACCCACCGCCTCGGCCTCTTTCGCCGACAGCCGCGTCGACTCGATGATGTAGCGGGTTGCGCGGGCCTTGCCGATGAGGCGCGGCAAACGCTGCGTACCGCCGGCCCCGGGGATGATGCCCAGGGACGACTCGGTCTGGCCGATTCTCGAGCGACCGTCCTCGACCATGATCCGGAAGTCGCAGCACAGCGTGAGCTCGCTGCCGCCCCCGAGCGCGTGGCCGTTGATGGCGGCGATCACGGGCTTCGGGCAGCGCTCGATGGCCGCGAAGTGGTGGTTCATCCGACGCATGAACAGCCCGATCTGGTCGGCGGCGTCCGACGCCTCGCGATCGATCGTCGCCATCGAGGTCAGGTCGGCGCCGACGCTGAAGTACTTGTCGTACTCGGAAGCGAGCACGATCACCCGGACCGACGGGTCCGTGCCCAGCTCGTCGAAGGCCGCGGCCAGCTCCGCCATCAGGTCTTCGGCGATCGCGTTGTTGCCCTTGCGGTGCATGACGACGCGCCCGACGCCACCCTCGCGCTGGACGTCGATGAGCTCGCTCACCTGCTCAGGCCGTAAAGAGCGGGATGCCGCCGGCGACCTCGATCACGGCGCCGGTGATGTAGCCCGCCTCTTCGGTGCAGAGAAACGCGATCGTGTTGGCGATGTCCTCCGGCTGTCCGAACCTCTTGAAGACCGTGCGCGCCTTGAACCGCTCGTACATCGGGTTGTTGGCAGCGGCCGCCTTGCCGGCCTCCGACTCGATGATGCCCGGCGCGATGGCGTTGGCCGTGATGTTGTGACGGCCGCCCTCGAGCGCCGCGGTCTTCGCGAGCCCGATGAGGCCCGCTTTCGTTGACGAATAGCTTGCCTGGCCGAATCCGCCAAGCGTCCCCGCGACCGAAGACATGAAGATGAGGCGGCCCCACTTGTTCTCGACCATGTAGGGCCACACCTCTCTTGTGCAGTTGAACGCACCGGTCAGGTTGACCTTCACGTCGCGGTCCCACAGCTCGTAGGACTGGTTGGGGATCTGCGCGGCATGGTCGAGCGTGGCGGCGTTGTTGATGAGGATGTCGATCTTGCCGAACTCATCCTTGACCTTCTTGAAGACGTCCTTGATCTGCTCCCGGTTGGTGACGTCCATCTTGATCGCGAGCGATTTGCGGCCCATCTTGCGGATCTGATCGGCGGTCGCATTGGAATGCACCCAGCCCTGGGACACGGCGACCTGGGCGAGCATGCTGCCCTGCGACTCGGCGGTTTGCTGCAGGTTGGGGTCGTCCTCGACGAGGACGTCCGTGATGACGACGTCGGCCCCCATGCCCGCGAGAGTCAGCGCGTCCTGCCGGCCCAGCCCTCGCGATGCCCCGGTGACGATGGCGACGCGACCCGAGAGATCAAACATCCCTTATCCCCTCAATTTGATGGTGCCGCGCTGTCCCGTCAGCGCGCGCGAGATGACCAGCCGCTGGATCTCCGCCGTCCCCTCCCAGATCTGGTAGATCTTGGCATCGCGAAACCACTTCTCGACCGGGTACTCCTTGATGTAGCCGTATCCGCCCAGCACCTGGATCGCGTCGGTCGTGACCTCCATCGCAACATCCGCGGCGAAGCATTTCGCCATCGATCCTTCCGCGCGCTCGAAGGGCACGTCTTGGGTCGCCATCCACCCCGCGCGCCAGATGAGCAATCGCGCGGCGTCGATCTTCATCGCCATATCGGCGAGCTTGAAACCGACCGCCTCGTGCTGCCACAGCGGCTTGCCGAACTGCTTGCGCTCCTGCGCGTAGTCGAGGGCGAACTCGTACGCGGCGCGCGCAATGCCCAGAGCTCCGGCGCCCACGCCCGGTCGCGTCGCCTCGAGAGTCATGAGCGCCCCAAGCGCCCCCGGCCCCGCGTTCTCGGCGTCGGGCTCGCCGCCGAGGCGATGGTCGAGTGGCACCTGACAGTCCTCGAGGATCACCTGCGCCGTGTGGCTGGCGCGGACGCCGAGCTTTTTCTCCTTGCGTCCCATGCGCAGCCCTGGCGTGTCTTTCGGCACGAGAAACGAAGCGATGCCGGCGGGCCCTTTCGAGGGGTCGGTGCTGGCATAGATCACGTGGTAGTCGGCGATGCCGCCGTTGGTGCAGAACTGCTTGGTGCCGTTGAGGACGTAGCCGTCGCTGACTCGCGTCGCGCGCGTCTTCATCGCCAGCGCGTCCGATCCTGAGTCGGGCTCCGTCAGGCCCAGGCCACCAAGGACGAGCTCGTCGGGGTTCGTGAACTCGGGCAGCCAGCGCTTCTTCTGCTCCTCGGTCCCGCTCGACCGGATGCCGGCCATCGCGAGCGCCATCGACTGGATGCACACCGCGATGCCCGCGCAGCCCCAGTGCAGCTCCTCGTTGACGAGGAGCTCGGTCAGGTAGTCGAACCCCTGGCCGCCGTACTTCTCGGGAAGAAAAGCCGCCGGACTCAGGCCGAGCCGGTGCGCCTTCTTGACGACCTCGTAGGGAAACTCCTCGGTCTCGTCGAATTGCGCCGCCACGGGGCGGATCTCTTTCTCGGCGAACTGGTGCGCGAGCTTGCGGATCTCCTCCTGTTCTGGTGTGAGGGAGAAGTCGAGGGTCACGGCGCGTACTCGGCCGAGGCTTTGGTCAGGACGGCCTCGCCACGCCGGTTGACGGCCTTCACGTCCAGCCTCCCCTCGCCCGCTCGCTCGGCGCTGAAGGTCACGGTGTCGCCCGGCACCACCATGCCCGCGAAGCGCACTGACATCCGGCGCAAGCGCTCCGGTCCACCCGCAGCCTCGGCGGCGACGGTCGCCGCGATGCCCATCTGCAGCATGCCGTGCGCGATGACGCTCGGCAGCCCGACGGAACGCGCGAAGTCGTCGTCGAGGTGGATCGGGTTGTGGTCGCCCGACGCGTCCGCGTAGGCGGCGATCTGGTCGCGGGTGAAGGTGACGCTTCGCTCGGTCACGTCCGAATCACGAACAGCGCGCGCGAGCGACAGACCAGGTCGTCACGCCGGTCGGTGGTGTCCGTCTCCAGGGAGACAAAGCGCATCCCGCGCCGGCTCGTGTCCGACGCGACGCGCGCCCGGGAGGTGAGCGTCTCGCCCACCCGCGGATGGCGGTGCCACTCGAACTCCTGCTCGGCGTGCAGGAGCTTGCCGAAATCGATCGCGGCTTCCTCGTCGCCAAACAGCTGCGGCGCCGTCGCCTCGAGCGCGTAGGTCGCGGCAAACGTCGGCGGGACGCCGTCAGCGGGGTCGGCGCCGATCGCACGCGCGAAAGCCGCGACGCGCTCCGGCTCGATCTCGAACTTCACCGCCGGGTACGTCCGACCGGCCACCGCTGCCACGCAAAAAGACTACGGTCTGGTCGGTCGCAGACGCGCGAGCACGCGGCGGAGCAGCATCGGCCGCAGCGACGTCCACGCCTCCATGACGGCGGGACGAGCCGTCGTGGCGACCTCGGGCGGCGCGTAGGCGGCCACCACGAAGCCGTTGGCGAGGGCGTTCACCGGTTCGGAAGTCTCGGGGAACGTCCGCTGGAGCCGCCGGCCGACCTCGAACGGAGTCTCCCCGGGACGGCGTTGAGCGCCGGCCAGGTTGGCGAGCGTGAGTGTTCGCTTCCACACGGCCATCACGCTCCGCGGCCGCAGGTACCTGGACAGCGCCACCAGGAGCACCAGCAGCAGGGCGATGATTCCGCCGCCGATCCGCATGATCGAGTTCGCGTCGACCGCCGACACCCTGATGCCTCCGACGCTCACGCCCCCGGCGTCGTTTCGCTCGCCACGGTTGACGCCCTGCGATCCCGGGTTGCCGACCCCCGGAATCGTGGCGCCACCGCTCGTCGGCGTGTCGCATCCGTTGTCGCGGAGGCAGGTCGCGCCCGAGGCGCCGCGCGGGATCGACTGGTAGATGCTCTGGTTGTCCGCCGTCGGCTCGAACGGGATCCAGCCGTACTTCGGGAAGTAAACCTCGACCCACGTGTGGGCGTCCTCGCCGCGGACGATGTACTGCTGGGTCTGGTTGTCGTAGGTGCCAGGCCCGAATCCGTTGACGAGCCGCGTCGGGATGCCGAGCGAGCGAAGCATGTCGCCCATGGCGGTGGCGAAGAACTCGCAGTAGGCCTTCTTCGAAGTGAAGAGGAAATACTCGATGGGGTCGACACCGGCCGGGACCTTGGCGTCCAGCGAGTAGGTGAACTTGCTCGGGTCACGCAGGTAAAGCTCGATCGCGTGCGCCTGGTCGTAAGGGGTGGTCGCGTGGGCGGCGGTGACGATGCTCACGGCCAGGTCGTGGATCTCCTGTTCGACGTAAGGCGTGCGGTAGCCGCGGGTCGGCAGCGAGCTGTAAGGCGCGAGCCACTCCGGGTAATCGGTGCCGGCGGACTCGAGGTCGTTAGCCGTGGCGATCGAGTATTCGACCGTGGCGACGTAGTTACCCGACGACGTGGCCGGCTGGACGCTGCTCAGCCGGTCGACCGTGTAGGTGATCGCGCTCTGGCCGAACGCGGCGTTGGGGACCTGCGTGCTCATCGCCAGGCGATCGATCTTGTACACCAGCCCCGGATAGAAAAGAACTTCCTTGTCGTTCACCGGCGGTCGCAGCATCCTCACGTTGACCGCGCCGACGGCCAGCTTCTCGTACTCCTCGCCGTACACGAAGACATCGTTCTTGGAGACGATCCGGCGGAGCCCACTGTCGACGGCCGGATAGCGCCAAATGCCGCCGAGCGTGAGCGTCGCGTTGACGCCCCGGAAATACCTTGGGCCCGAGAAGTCGGTGACCTGGTACGTGAAGACGATGTCGCGCGTTCGCTGGAGCTGGCTGGTCAGCTGCACGCTGTCCGTGAACCCGGTGATGCCGGTCGAGGGACCGTTGTTGAAGAAGCCAGGATGGCTCAGCCGCTGCTGCAGCTGCGCCCAGTTGGTGAACATGCCGGACTCGACCTCGAGCGTCCGGTCGGCTGTGGAGAGCGGCGGCAACATGATGCCGAGGACGATCAGCGCGGCCATCGCGACAAGGCCGCTCTCCCAGAAATCCCACCTTGCGTCGCCCGTGAGCTTGACGCTCGCGCGCGCGGCGTCTGCGAGCGACCCCGTGTAGTTGGTCCACAGCAGCAGCGCGAGCGTCAGCACGAGCATGGCCAGGGTGTAGCCGTTCTGGTCCTGCGGCACGTTCAGCACGTTGGTGGCGAAGGCTGCCGCACCCGGGATCAGGCCAAGCATCGGCTTGCGCCAGCGGAGCACACACCACGCAAGCCATGCGCCGGTGACCCACATCAGCAGGCAGATGAGGACGAGGTAGAAGGAGGTGTCGGACCCGGCCGCGCCGTTGTTGATGCGTTCCCACCAGATGTTCGCCAGCTGCGGGCTCGCGACGTCGCCCGGATGGCGGAGATGGATCTGCGGCCACGACGCCAGGAACGCCGCGACGGGAGCGAGCAAGAGGCCCACGCCGAGCGAGATCGGCTCGCGGACCGGAAGGAGCGCCAGCGCGCCCATCAAGATCGCTCCCGCCACCGCCACCCACGTGATGACCTCGATGCCGTCGACCCAGCCGACGGTGGCGGTCGACCTGGCGACGGTGAGCGTCAGGAGCAGGACGAGGACGGCCGACATGAAGCGGCCGCCGCCCATGCTCTCCCTCGCCCGGTCCCACAGTGCCGCCGGCCCGTGGGAGGTGTCGAAGGCCGCGTCCGGGCCGACGAGGCGGCCCTCAGGCGATACGTATCGCATCTCGCGTCCTCACCAGGCGTGCGAAGTCGTCGCCGCTGCGGACCACGTACAGGTCGACGTCCTGACCCAGGTCGAAGCTTGGGTTCTGGTCTGGGCCGCCAAAGCTCGAGGCGTCGATGTAGAAGACGATCAGGCTCGACCGGCGGCCCCGCACGGCCTGCAGCAGCTGCACCCACGATGGGTCGGCGCTCGGAGTGATGACGGCGATCGCCCGCCGCGGTAGGCGGCGGATGCGGTCCCACGCCAGGGTGTCCGTCAGCGCCGTGCGGCCGTCGGCCTGGCAGACGGCGAGGTAGTCGAGGATAAGACGGTCCTGGCGGACGGCCCGGTGCGGCTCGAGCAGGGTGCCTCGGGAGTCGTTCGCGATCAGCCCGACCTGGCGGCCGCGGCTGTGCACCTGGGCGGCCATCGAGGCGGCCAGGCTGACGGCGTACTCGACGGTGGACTCCTCGCCATCGCCGAAATGGACCCCGCGGTCCAGGTCGAGCAGGATCCACAGGTCGGTGGTCAGCGGCTGCTCGAAGGTCTTCGACATCAGGCGCTGGTGCTTGGCCGACAGGCCCCAGTGGATGCGGCCGAAACTGTCACCCGTCGTGTAGTCGCGGACCCCGCCTGTCTCCGGCGGGTAGTCCGACCACGCCCCGAACGTCTGCGTCGTGCCGACCTGCTGCGAGCTCGGCGTCATCAGGTCGGGCACCGGCCGGACGCGTGGGTAGACCAGGATCGACGTCCGCTGCGAAAGCTTGAGCTCGCGGTCGAAAAGCCCGAACGGCTCGCGGATGCGCAGCGACGTCGGGCCCAGGGCCATCCAGCCCCGGCGGCGGTACACCCCACGCGCCTTCCAGCGCACGAGCTCGCTGCCCAGGGAGATGACGCGGCCTGGCTGGTAGTCGCGGATCTGGCTCAGGTCTCGCACCTCGACCCACGGGGCTGGGATCCAGCCCTTGCGGCGCACCTCGAAGGTCTCCTCGTAGGTCTCGCCGACGGTGGGCGTACCGGGGTCGACGCCGCGGCTGACTGTGATGCCGCGGATCGCCAGCCGGGGCCACGCCCAGGCGATGATGAAGAGAAGGCAGAGGGCGTACGTGAACGCGTACGCGGGACGGATCGCGGTCAGCCAGGTGAAGAAGAGAAGAAGGCCAAGGGCACCCGCGAGAGCAACCTTGCTCATGGTTGAGCGGCGGAGCCGCTACCCGTCGTAGGCCATCTGCGGCACGTGCTCGCGCTCGAGCAGCCCCGCGACCAGCTTGCCCGCGCTCTGGCCCTGCATCTCCGCGTTCGGGCGAAGGATGATGCGGTGCGCGAGCACTGACTCGGCCAGCGTCTTGATGTCGTCCGGCAGGACGTAGGTCCGGCCCTGGATCGCGGCCAGCGCCTGGCTCGCGTGGTAGAGGTGCAAGGTGCCGCGCGTGCTCGCCCCCAGCGCGACCTCGGGGTTGCCGCGCGTGCGCCCGACCAGGCGGGCGATGTACTCGCGGAGCTCCGGCTTGACGAAGATGTCGCGCACGGCCGCCTGCGCGGCCTTCAGCTCGTTGGGGGACACGACCGGCTGGAGCTCTTCGAACGGCGAGTCGATCTTGTGCTGGTTGAGCAGGTTGGCCTCCTCCTTCTCGCTCAGGTAGCCAAGCTTGACCTTCATCAAGAAGCGGTCCAGCTGCGCCTCGGGCAACGGGAAGGTGCCCGAGTACTCGACGGGGTTCTGGGTGGCCATGACCATGAAGGGCTTGGGCAGCACGTGCGTGTCGCCGTCGATGGTCACCTGCCGCTCCTCCATCGCCTCCAGGAGCGCGGCCTGGGTCTTGGGGCTGGCGCGGTTGATCTCGTCGGCGAGGAGGATCTGCGCGAAGACCGGCCCCGGGCGGAACTCGAACTCGTTCAGCTTCTGGTTGAAGGCGCGGACCCCGGTCACGTCGGAGGGAAGCAGGTCGGGCGTGAACTGGATGCGGCGGAAGCTGCAGTCGAGGGAGCGGGCGAGGGACTTGGCGAGCATCGTCTTGCCGACGCCCGGCACGTCCTCGATCAGGAGGTGGCCCTCGCACAGCAGGGTGACGAGACAGAGCCGGATCTCGTCGTCTTTGTTGACGATCGCTCGGGAGACGTTCGACAAGAAAGCGTCGGCGACCCTTGTTACGACCTCGGTGGCGGCCACTCCCGCGATTATAGGTTCGCCCTGTTCCCGCCCCATCTCAGGTCAATACGGTCGAAGGTTGCATCTGGTTCCACCCGCCATCGTTACGAACCTGTACCAGTGCCGTCTGAGAATTAGATGAGATTCCTCGCGGGGCTGCTCGTCCTGGTTGTCGCCGTGGCGTGCGGGTCTGCCCAGCCGGCGCCTGTCGGGAGCCCTCTCAGCGAGGCCCAGCTCAAGTTCGCGGTCATGGACGCCGCCGGCAAGCCGGTCTGGTGCGACCCCGACTTCTACCCGATCGCCCGCCAGGACGAGCAGGCTCTCGCGATCGCCAGGTACGAGGAGATCAGGAAGGATTCCGCAACGTACGCGGCGGTCGTCGCGCACGAGCACCTGCCGGCGGGCGATCTCACTGACGCGCAGAAGCTCGTTCTGTACAGGGCGTGGAAGCTGCTCCGGCCGGTCGCGCTCACCAAGAGTGGAACCGACCAGTACTCCTTCGAGTACACCGTCATGGCAGGCACCTCGGGCTACGAGAAGGTCGCCGGCAAGGTCCGCGTCGACGGAGTTGTGACCATCGACTCCCGGACGGCGACCGGGCACCCCGCCTGCCCGATCTGTCTCGCCGCCTCGACCCGGATCGCCACGCCGCGCGGGCCCGTCCGTGTCAGCGACGTCCGCCTCGGGACCATCGTCTGGACCCAGGCCGCGGACGGCTCTCGGGTCGCCGCCCCGGTGGTGGCGGTCGGCAACATGGACGCTCCGGCCGGACATCTGATGGTCCGCGTCGTTCTCGTCGACGGGAGAGAGCTGTTGGTCTCGCCTGGTCATATGACCGCCGACGGTCGCGCCTTCGGAGCGCTCGCGCCAGGGGACGCTCTCGACGGCTCGGCCGTCAAGAGCATGACGCTTGTCCCGTACGCGGCTGACCGGACCTACGACCTGCTCCCTGCAGGCGCGACGGGACGCTACTGGGCCAACGGCATCCCGGTCGCGTCGACGCTCGGCTAGCTGACCTCTTCTTCCTCGACCAGCCTCAGGTGGCTGCTGACGTCCAGTCCCAGGTGCCGGGCGAAGAATCCCGCCACTCGCTCCACGTAGAGCGGCCGGTCGGCGAAGTAGGCGCCCGTATGCGGGGCGCCCTGCACGATCCAGATCTCACGTGGTCCGCGGTAGGCGTCGTACAGGCGCCGGCTGTGGTTCACGCTGGTGATGTTGTCCGCGCCCCCGTGGATGAAGAACAGCGGCCGCGACTCGAGCGAGCTCAGCACGTCGATCGGCCTGCACGCAGAGAGCGTGCACCGCGTGCGCATCCAGAACATCAACCCGGCCAGCCACACAAAGGGCGTTCCCGGCAGCTTGGTCGCGCTGCGCACGTTCTCGACGAGCAGCCTTCGCAGGTCACTGAACGGACTGTCGAGGACGAGCGCCTGCACCCCAGGTTCGCCGGCCGCGCCCAGCAGAGATACGACGGCTCCCATCGAGTAGCCGAGCAGACCGATCCTGGCGTTCGGGATGCGCTTGCGGGCGAACGCGATCACGGCCTGCAGTTCGAGCACCTCCTTGATGCCGAACGTGATCGGCGCCCGGTCGCTTCCAGGCATGCCCCGATACGAGTAGAGGACGACGTTGAACCCCTTGCGCCAGAGGGCGACGGCGATGCCCAGCGCACCCTGGCGCTGGCCTTTGTGCCCGCCCGAGA
>DASWDZ010000080.1:0-4653 GCA_036395015.1 Candidatus Dormiibacterota bacterium
AGCCGGCATCGCCCCGGCCACCACACCCGCCCCGGCCACGCTTCCCTGCGCGATGTCGATGACCTGCGCCGGCAGTCCTGCCACGCGCCCAGCCATCTCGCTTCTGTAGGCGCTGTTGAGAAGGCTGCCCATGACCGCGACGCCGAACAAGGAGCCGACCTGCTGGAGCGTCCTGCTCAGGGCCGTCCCCGCAGCCATCTGCGACTTGGGCACGACCTCGAGGATGACGTTGAACGCCGTGAACAACGCGAGCGCGTTGCCGATTCCGACCACGGGAAGAGCGACGAGCAACAACCCGTATCCGCTGTCTGCGCCAACGAGCGACATCAGCGCCATTCCGGCGGCACAGGTCACGAGTCCAAGCGAAAACATGGGCCGTACGCCCAGCCGCTTGATGAGTCGATCGCTCACCGCCGCGCCCATGACGATGCCTGCAATCAAGGGCAGAAGGCGGATGCCTGTCGCCTGGGCGTCACTGCCCTGGACCAGCTGCAGGAACGGTGTGAACACGAACAGCACGCCCATCAAGGCGAAGCTCATCACTACCGAGACTGCGATCGACCAGCTGAAACGCGGGTTCGTGAAGAGACGGAGGTCGACCAGCGGCGATCGTGTGCGCAGTTCCCAGACCACAAACCCGATGAGGAGCGTCGGTCCACAGATCAGGCTGGCGATTGTCGGTTGTGTCCAACCGACCCTGGGCTGCTCGATGACGCCGTACACAAGGCTCGTCACGCCCGCGATCGCGAGCACGGCGCCGACGAAGTCCACCCGTGGGGCGTTTGGATCTCGGCTCTCCGGGATGAAGAACCAGACCCCGATAAAGGCGAGGATCACGACCGGGGCGTTGATGAGGAAGATCGAGCCCCACTCGTAGTGCGTCAGCAGCCAGCCCGCGACCAGCGGACCGAGCGGCAGCCCGAGGAACATTCCGGCGCCACCGATGGCGATCGCTCGCGGACGCTCCTGCTCCGAGAAGATCGTCGGAATCACGGCCAGGGAGATGGGCATGATGAACGCGCCTCCGACGCCCATCACGGCTCGCATCAGGATGAGCTGGCCGGCCGTGGTCATCTGGCTCGCGACGACCGAGGAAAGGCCAAAGATGACCAGGGCGACGAGCATCATCCGCTTGCGCCCCAGGCGGTCGCCCAGCACCCCCGCCGGTATGAGCAGGCCGGACAGCGCAAGCAGATAAGCGGTGGACATCCACTGCAACTCGTCGGTGGTGGCGCCCAGCTTCGCGGACAGGGTGGGCAGAGCGGTGACCAGGATCGTCGAGTCCAGGCCCAGCACGAGGGCGCTCAATACCACCGCGCCGAGTGCCAGCCACCGGCTGCGACTGACCCTGGTGCCCATGTCTATGCGTGCCCCATCACGGCGCCGAGGGCCGCGACCACGCAGCCGCCCAGCGTGACCTGGATCAGCGAGCGGTGGAGAGGGACTTGCAGGAAGCGCCGCCGCACCCAGGCGATGGTGATCAGCTCCATCGCCACGACGACGTAGGCGACCTTGAGCGCGGTCTGGGTGTCGCTGATCAAGAAAGGCAGAGCGTGGAAGGTGCCGCCGACGAAGGTGGCGATCCCGGTCAGCGCGCCCCGGACGGCCGAGCTTCCGCGGCCGCTCAGCTCGCCGTCGTCGGAAAGAGCCTCCGACAGGCCCATGCTGATAGCAGCGCCCAACGAGGCCGCCAAGCCGACCATCAGCGCCGCGTGAGACCCGGCCAGGAAGGCCGCGGCGAAGATCGGCGCCAGGGTCGAGATCGTGCCGTCGATGAGGCCGATCAGCGATGGCTGGACGAATTGCAAGATCTGCGCCCGCTCGCCCTGCCGCCGCCAGCGCGACACCAGCTCGCACCGGAACGCGTCGGCGGAGGTCGCAAACGAGAGGGGGATTCCGATCGTTGTCAGCATTGCTCTGCGCATGCCAGGAGGATCCCGCCCGGGGCGGCGCCGAACATCCACCAGGTGGTTGATCTTCCGGGCTGGTGGCTGGTTGATTTTCGTGGGAGACTGCCATGACGCTCCCCGTTCCCCTCACCCGCTTCGTCGGTCGCGACGCTGAGCTTCTAGAAGCGGCCGCCCTACTCGGCGCCACGCGACTTTTGACCCTGACCGGTCCTGGCGGGGCCGGCAAGACACGTCTCGCCATCCAGCTGGCGGCCGACCTCGAAGAGCAGTTCCCGGACGGCGTCTGGTTCGTCGACCTGTCGGCTCTATCGGGTGGGGAGTTCGTCTGGGACGAGGTGATGTCGAGGCTCGGGGTCGTGACGACAGGGTCGGGAGGGGAGGCGGCCGGCCGCTACCTGGCACCCCGACGCGGGCTCCTCCTGCTCGACAACTGCGAGCACGTCGTGGCCTCGGCGGCTGAGGTTGCGGCTGAGCTGCTGGCTGCGGCTCCCCAGCTCAAGGTGGTCGCCACGAGCCGCGAGCCGCTGGGGGTGGGCGGCGAGGTGACGTGGGCCGTGCCACCTCTGACCGACGCGGACGGCGTCGATCTCTTCAGCGACCGTGCGCGCCAGGCCCGCCCGCATTTCAGCCTCCGGGAAACCGACGCCGAAGCAGTGCGCTCGATCTGCCGGCGACTCGACGGAATGCCACTCGCCATCGAGCTCGCGGCAGCGCGGGCGCGAGCGTTTTCACCCGCGGACATCGCCGCCGCGCTGCAGGGTCGCCTCGAGCTCCTTCCGGCAGGTCCGCGCACAGCGCCCGCCCGACACGCGACGCTCCAGGCCTCATTCGACTGGAGCCACGACCTGCTGTCGGAACCGGAGCGTGCCTTGCTCCGCCAGTGCTCGGTGTTCGCCGGCGGGTTCGATCTCGAAGCGGCGATAGCGGTGTGCCCCGCTGCCGACCTTGACGTGCTAGGAGCTCTCGTCGATCGGTCGCTGCTGCTCGTCGAGGAGGATCCGGCCACGGGCACGTCGCGCTATCGAATGCTCGAGCCCATCCGGCAGTTCGCGGCTGGACGCCTGGCCGAGGCGGGAGAGGTCGAGGCGATCCGCTCACGCCATCGCGACCACTATCTCCAGCTGGCCGAGACCGCCGAGCCCCTGCTCGCCGGGCCCGAGGAGGATCTCTGGCGCACCCGTCTCACCCGCGAGATGGATAACCTGCGCGCGGCGCTCGCCTGGAGCCGGGATCACGATGATGCCGAATCCCTGGCCCGGATGGTGTCCGCCCTCATGTGGTTCTGGACGTGGCCGGGCCGTATCCGTGAGTTCCTCGCCTGGTTGGAGACCGCCGTCGTCCGCTCGGGTGACCTCTCGCCTGGTATGCGTGCCCGACTTCTCAACCTGCAGTGCTTGATCCCGGTCGTCGTGCCAGGCTCGGCGCCGATCTCGGACGTGCCTGCTCGAGCTCTGGAAGCGCTCGCGTTGGCCCGCGAGGCCGGCGATAAGCGCGAGGAAGCCTTCGCGATCCTCATCCAGGGCTTCCTGGCGGGGCTGCTCGGTGGCGCCGATGCCATGCGCCCCTTCATGGAGGAGGGTCTGCCCCTGGCTCGCTCGGTTCGGTCGACCGGATTCGGCGTGCTGGAGGCGACCGCCCGTTCGGTTTTTGCCCTCATGCATCTTCTGCGGTCGGCTCCCGAAGAGACCTGGCGGATGTCGGAGGAGGCGATCGAGGTTGCGCAGCAGTTTGGCGATCGCCACACGCGGCTTTTCTGCATGTCGTTCGGTGGCTTCATCGCTCTTACCCAGGGGCGGCTGGAGGACGCACACCGATTACACGAAGCCGTGGTGGCGGGAGGCCGCGACACGATAGACAGCAACTACCTGCACAGCCTCCTGGGCCTCGGTTGGGGGGCCATGCTTCGAGGCGACCTCGAGGGCGCGCACAAGCACATCGCCGAGAGCCTGGAAGTAGTCAAGAAGGCGGGGGCCGATTCGCGGTCGATCACCTCGCTCGAACCTCACGCCAGGATGCTCAATGGCTGGCTGGACCTGGCTGAGGGCAACGCCGCCGGTGCGACCGAGAAGCTGGCGGTGGTGGTGAGCGTCGCGCGGCCCTCGATCATCTCGTGGATCGCCGCCGTGCCACTCGTCGTGCTCGCCCAGGCGCAGCTGGCCCTGGGCGAGGCCAATGAGGCCGCGGCCTTTCTCGAGGAAGCAAACGCGATAGCGCAGCCCGGCAAGCTCACCTGGGTCCGGGGCCGCGTGGCCGGAGTCCGCGCAGAGCTCGCCACGCGCGAGGGCGACGTCCAGAAAGCGGAGTCGGAAGCCCACGAAGCCCTCACGCTGGCGCGGGAGGCCGGCGACCAGATGGGCGTGGTCGACGCGCTGGAGCTGTTGGCAAGGATTGCTGCCGAGCAGGAGAGCCATCGGGAGGCGGTCCGGCTGTGGGCGGCCGCCGATTCGATGCGCGACAGGCTCGGCTATCGACTCGTGATCGACCGCGCATCACAGGATGCCGCCATCGCCAAGGCCAGGGAGAACCTCGCCGATTTTTCGGCCGTGTGGGCCGAAGGCGCGAAGCTATCCGTTGAAGATGCGATCGCCTACGCCGCACGCGGCCGCGGCGAGCGCAAGCGGCCAACCACCGGCTGGGCGAGCCTCACGCCGAGCGAGCTCGAGGTCGCGCGACTGGTCGGCGAGCATCTTTCCAACCCCGAGATCGCGGCGCGACTCTTTGTCTCGCGCGCCACGGTGAAGAC
>DASWDZ010000081.1:0-30342 GCA_036395015.1 Candidatus Dormiibacterota bacterium
AGCTCGAACGCGACCTGGCGCTCCCGGTAGGAGAGAAGCGCGATCTTGGCGCCTTCGCCCGCGGAGTTGCCGACCGCGATGATGCGGTCGACTTCAACCGGCGGCACCAGGCCGATGATCTTGGCGCTCTCGGGGTTCAGGTAGGAGCCGAACGACCCGCCGAGCAGCACCTCGTCCAGCTCGTCGACCGTCACCCCGAGGATGTCCATGAGGACCTTGATGCCGGTGGCGATCGACCCCTTGGCGAATTGCAGCTCTCGGATGTCGCGCTGGGTCAGGTAGACGCCTTCGGCGAGCAGGAACGCACGCATCCCATCGACGTCGATGAGCCGTTCCCCGAGTGGGTGGTCGGGCACATCGGCCGGTGTCTTGAGGCGTCCGGAGTGGTCTAGCAGGCCGGCGAGGAGCAGCTGGGCCACGGTGTCGACCAACCCCGAGCCGCAGATCCCCTCCGCGGGTACATCGCCACCGATGACCTGCAGCTCGACGCGCTCGCCGAGCTGGACCCCTTCGATCGCGCCCACGGTCGCGCGCATGCCGCACTTGATCTGGCTGCCCTCGAATGCGGGCCCCGCCGGCGCCGCGGTGGCCAGCGCCCTCTGCGCGCTGCCGAGCACGATCTCGCCGTTGGTGCCGACATCGACGAACACGCGCAGCCTGTCCTCGCGGACGACGCCCGTCGCCAGCACGCCGGCCACGATGTCGGCGCCGACATAAGCGCCAAGCGCGGGCAGGGTCTGCACGTACCCGTGTGGGTGGATGTGCAGGCCGAGGTCGCCCGCATCCACCGTCAACTGGTCCATGAACGCGGGCGTGAAGGGCGACATCGAGAGTGGGGTGGGATCGACGCCAAGGAGCAGGTGCAGCATCGTCATGTTGCCGACCACCACCGCCTCGTACGTCTGCATTGGAGACACGCCGGCGTCGCGGTAGAGCTCGGCGAGGATCGAATTCATGGTCGAGACGACCGCGTGCTGCAGCTCATGGATCGCGTCGGGGCCGTTCATCCCGTGACTGATCCGGGAGATGACGTCGGCGCCGAACGGCGCCTGGCCGTTGAGCGTGGAGAGCACCGACGCGGCCATGCCGGTGCGGAGGTTCATCAGAGTGCCGACCACCGTCGTCGTCCCGACGTCGAAAGCGACCCCAAAGCACTCGCCCGTCGTGTCGCCCGATTCGACGGCGACAAGCCGGTCGCCCGCCAGGACGGCTGTGACGCGGAATCCCGCCTCGCGGAAGACCTGCGGCAGCGTGCGGAGGACGGAAACCCCCGCGACCATATCGTGCCCTTCCTCGGTGAGGGCATCCTTCAGGCGCGCGGTATCGCTGCGCTGATCGTGGAGCGAGGGCTCCGCGAGCTCGAAGTACACCTTGCGCACATTCGGGTCGAGGATGACCAGGCGGCCGAGGCCCATGGTCGCCGCCTTGGGCACCCGCAGCAGCTGAGGGACCTCGCACGTCATGTCTTCGTAGACGCGCGCCTGGCATGACAGGCGCCAGCCGTCGGCGATCTCCTGCGGGCGCAGCTGCCGGTGATCGGCGGTCTCCGCTTCTGTCAGTCCCTTGACGACGCGCACCTTGCACTTGCCGCAGGTCCCGCGCCCGCCGCACGTGGAGTCGATCGGCAGGCCGATCCAGTGGGCGGCGCTGAACAGGGTGGTGCCGGCCGGTACGCGTGTTGTCCTGTCGAAGGGCTGGTAGTTGACCTCGAGCTTGCGCGCGATCATGCCCTGGCCGCCTGCTCAGCCCTGAAGCTCGAGATCCAGCGCATCGCGTACTCGTCGTGACCCAGCAGCAGGTCGCCCGCCAGGACCGCGCGCCGGACGTGCGGTTCGAGCGGATTGGTTATCGCGCACGTGAGCCCAGCGTGCATCGCCAGCGGCAGGAACGCGGCGTTGACGGTAGCGCGGTCGGGGAGGCCGAAGGAGACGTTGGAGGCGCCGCACGTCATGTTGTTGCCGAGCTCGTCGCGGATGAGCCGCATCGTCTCCAGCGTGATGACGCCGCACGTCGGGTCGGCGGCGACGGTCATCGCGATGGGATCGATGATCACATCCTCCTGCGGGATCCCGTGGTCGGCGGCTCGTTCGACGATCCTCCGTGCGAGCGCGAGCCTTTCCTCGGGCACCATCGAGATCCCGTTCTCGTCGTTGGCCATGCCGATCACCGCGGCGCCGTGCTTCCTGACCAGCGGAAGGATTCGCTCCATCCGCTCCTCTTCCGCGGTCACGGAGTTGACGAGCGCCTTGCCTTCGTACGCAGTAAGTCCGGCCTCGAGGGCTTCGATGATCGAGGAGTCGATGCAGATGGGCGCGTCCGTCACCTGCATCACGGCCTGGATCGCGGCCACGAGCAGGGCGGGCTCGTCCACCGCCGGGATGCCTGCGTTGACGTCGAGCATGTGGGCACCCGCCGCGGCCTGGGCCTTGGCGTCGGCGCGCACGCGGTCCATCACGCCCTCCTTCATTTCCGCGGCGAGCACCTTGCGACCGGTCGGGTTGATGCGCTCGCCGATGATCACGAAGGGACGGCCGGCCGAGATGACGACCTCGCGACTACGCGAGGCGAGACGGGTCTCCAAGGACCTAACCCTTTCTCAGTGTCTCGTCGATCTTCATGACGGCCTGCTCGAGCGCCTGTGATCCGCCGCCCCTTGCCCCCACCAGCTGCTTGGCCATGCGCGTCGCCAGCGAGGCATCCGGCGCGTAGCTGTCCGCGCCGACGTGCCTGGCGTACTCCTGGGTGACGGGGGCGCCACCGACGGCGACGTGCACCTTGTCGCGCAGCCCGGCCTTGGTCAGGGCATCGATGTTGGCCTTGAACATCGGCATCGTCGTCGTGAGAAAGGCGGAGAAGCCGACGATATCGGGCTCGTGCTGCTGCACCGCCTCGACGAATTTCTCCGGCGGTGTGTTGACGCCGAGGTCGAAGACCTCGAAGCCGGCGCCCTCGAGCATGATTACGACCAGGTTCTTGCCGATGTCGTGGATGTCGCCCTTCACCGTGCCGATGACGTAGCGGCCCACGGGCTTGGCGCCCGTCTCCGCGATCAGGGGCCGGAGGATGACGAGCGCGCCCTGCATGGCTCGGGCGGCGATCAGCATCTCGGGGACGAAGAAGTCGCCCTTCTCGAACCGGCGCCCGACCTCTTCCAGGGAGGGTATGAGCGCCTTGAAGAGGATGTCCATGGGGTCCATGCCCAGGCCCAGTGCCTCCTCGGTGAGGGCCTTGACCTCAGGCGCGTGGCCGTGGAGCGTGTGCTCGAACAGGCCCGCCCGGATCTCCTCTTCTCGGCTCACCTCAGGCCACCTGCACCGCATCCTACGTCGCCCGAACGTTGCGCGCAACGATAATGGTTGCGCGATGAGCAACGATCCGGGGCGGAATTTGGCGGTCCGCTCCGTGGAACGGGCGATCGCCATCCTGGACCTGCTCGCCCAGGGAGGGTGGCGCACGGGCGCCGACGTCGCCCGCGAGCTGCGGGTCCATCGCTCCACGGCGCTGCGGCTCCTGGGCACGCTCGAGCGACACGCCCTGGTCGAGCGCGACCAGCGCACGGCTCGCTACCGGCTCGGGCGCCGCTTGGCGCAGCTCGCCAGCGTGGTTACCGGCGAGCTCGACCTGCGTTACGTGGCCCGGCCCGTGTGCGAGCAGCTCGCCACCGCCGCGGGCGAGACGGCCACGCTCGATGTGCTCATCGGCGACGTCATCGTCCCCATCGAGCAAGCCACGGCGTCGACCTCGGTCATGAGCGTCAACTGGCTTGGCCGGCGAACGCCGGTCCACTGCACGGCCAGCGGCAAGGCGATCACCGCCTTTGGCCCGGCGGAGGTCCGGGAGCGCCTCCTCGACCTGCCGCTCGACCGCGTGACCCCGCACACCATCACCGACCGCGCTGAGCTGGAGGCGCAGCTTGAGGAGGTGCGCCGCACAGGTGTCGCCCGTACCCACGAGGAGCTGGAGGTCGGCCTGGACGCCATCGCGGCCCCGGTCTTCGGCGCCGAAGGCGAGGTCGTGGCGGCGCTCGACGTGTCCGGCCCTTCCCACCGCCTGCGGGATCGCACAGACCTCGACCGCCTGACGCGGGAGGGGGCCGCCGACCTCTCCCGGCGCCTCGGCTACCGTGCGAGACGAACTGAAACCTGACGATCAGGCCGCTTTAAGCGGCGCGTAACTGAAATCAACGGCACGCCCGAGATGTGTCCTTGCAAGATCGGCGAACGATCGCCATCATTGCTCTGTTCAACCGGGTTGCCTAGGCTGGGCCGGGCCTTTCTTGGAGGGGAAGACGAAGCATGAAGTTGCGTAGTTTGACGCGCCACCTCGGCCTTGCTGTAGTTGCGCTTGTCGTTGTCGCCGCCTGTGGCACCACGGGTGGGGGCACGCCGAGCTGTGACGCCAAGTCGGCGAAGTCCGCGGCCGACTGCGGCGGTATGGACGCGCTGATCGCGGCGGCCAAGAAGGAGGGACAGCTGAACGTGATCGCGCTGCCTCCCGACTGGGCGAACTATGGCGCGATCATCAGCGGTTTCTCGGCGAAGTACGGGATCAAGGTGAACTCCGCCAACCCGAACGGCAGCAGCCAGGAGGAGGTCGACGCGATCAAGCAGCAGTCAGGCACGAGTCGCGCGCCCGACGTGGTTGACGTCGGCCTGAAGGTTGCGCTCGCCAACACCTCGCTGTTCGCGCCCTACAAGGTCACGACCTGGGACGACATCCTTGCCGGCCAGAAGGAATCCAGCGGCCTGTGGTTCCAGGACTACGGCGGCTTCATGGGCATCGGCTACGACTCCACCAAGGTGCCGGAGATCAAGTCGGTGCAGGATTTGCTGGGCGCCGCTTTCAAGAGCAAAGTCGCTCTCGCGGGCGACCCGACCAAGTCGAACCAGGCCCTGAACGGCGTGATCCTCGCTGCGGTGGCCAACGGAGGTTCGCTGGACGACGTCAGCAAGGGGGTGGACTTCTTCCACCAGTTGAAGTTGAAGGGCAACTACGTTCCGGTCATCGGGACCGCCGCCACGGTCAAGGCCGGCCAGACCCCCGTCCTCTTCGAGTGGGACTACCTGTCCACCTCGCACGGCAAGGACGTGTCGACCTGGAAGATCTTCGTTCCATCCAACGCCACCATCGGCGGGTACTACGCCCAGGCGATCAACAAGGAGGCTCCGCACCCGGCCGCCGCGCGGCTGTGGGAGGAGTACCTCTACTCCGATGAGGGTCAGAACCTGTGGCTCAAAGGCGGCGCGCGGCCGGTGCGCCAGAAGGCGATGACGGACAAGGGCACGATCGACAAAACGGCGGCGGCCGCTCTGCCGCCGGTCAGCGGGACTCCTCAATTTCCGACCGACGCGCAGCAAACCGCCGCCGGCGCCTACGTCGCGGCGCACTGGTCCCAGGCGGTGTCCTGACGTCAGTCGGCAGCGCGGCTGTCACGGCCGCCGGTCGCCCGATCGCGGGCAGCCGGCGGCTGTCCGTTTCTTGGGTCGGGCTGCTTCCGTTCTTCGCCTACACCGGAGTCTTCCTCGTTCTGCCGACCTTGATCATCCTGGTGGGCTCGCTCACCGATCGAGATGGCCAGTTCACGATTGCGAACTTCGGCACGGCGGGGATCGCCCAGGCGTACGTGGTCAAGTCGTTCGTCGCCAGCATCACGATCTCCGCAGTCAGCGCCCTCGTCGGTGCGGTTGCCGGCGCTCTGCTGGCCTACGCGGTTGCGACAGGGAATCCACGCGGTCTGCTCCGGAGGTCGGTGACTTCGGCGTCCGGCGTGCTGGCGCAGTTTGGTGGCGTCACCCTCGCATTCGCATTCATCGCAACACTGGGGACGACTGGATTCGTTTATGAGTTCTTCCAGCAGCGCGGGCTCGATTTCTACGCCAATGGCGTCTGGATCTACGACCTGCCTGGACTCACGCTCATCTACACGTACTTCCAGATTCCGCTGATGCTGATCGTGTTTCTCCCTGCGGTGGACGGAATCCGTCCCCAGTGGCGCGAAGCGACTGAAAGCCTCGGCGGCGCGACCTGGCACTACTGGCGCTACGTGGCCGGTCCGCTCCTCGCGCCGTCGTTTCTCGGCTGCACGCTGCTGCTCTTTGCGAACGCGTTCTCCGCGTACGCGACGGCAGCTGCCTTGATCACCCAGGGTGGTGTCATCGTGCCGCTGCAGATCGCGAACCTTCTGACCAGCGAGACGGGTCGAGTCCAGCCGGGGCTCGCCAAGGCGCTTGCGCTGGCCATGATCCTGGTCGTTTTGATCGTGATGTCTCTCTACACGCTGCTTCAGCGGCGCACCGCGAACTGGCTGCGATGAGCTGATGAGCAGGTCGCGCCGGCGCAGGCTCCAGCTGTTTCGGGCGATCGTCTTCCTTGTCCTCGGCGCGTTTTTCCTGGTGCCCATCGGGGCGATGTTCGAGTTCTCCACTCGCGGCAACGCGCTGACCGCACCGCGCAACCTGGACGCGTGGAAGAACATCGTCCAGACGCCTGACCTGACCGAGGCGATCACCGCCTCCCTCGAGCTCGCCGCGATCACCTGTATCGCGATGCTGGTCCTGCTGCTCCCGACGATGGTGTGGGTCCGGCTCAGGTTTCCCGGCCTCAGCCGGGTGATCGAATTCATCTGCCTGATCCCGTTGACGGTGCCGGCGATCGCGCTGGTGGTCGGCATGGTGCCCATCTACCGCTGGATCGAGATCAACGTGACCGACTCGATCCTCATCCTTTCGTTCGCCTACCTGATCCTCGTCCTCCCGTATTCATATCGGGCTCTGGACGCGGGCCTGGCGGCGATCGACCTCAAGACGCTCTCCGAAGCGGCACGGAGCCTCGGCGCCGGCTGGGGCACCATCATGCTGCGGGTCGTCGTCCCCAACATGTCGAGCGCGCTGTTGAACGCCAGCCTGCTTGCCGTGGCGCTCGTGCTCGGGGAGTTCACCTTTGCCAACCTGCTCTTTTATGAGAATCTCCAGGTCGCGATCGCATACGTGGGCCTGGTCAGCGCTACAACCTCCGTCGCGGTCGCGGTTGCCGCGCTGCTGTTTGCCTTCACGCTGCTGTTGATCCTGTCCTTCGTTCGGTCGCGCAGCGGGACCGCTGCCGCAGATCCGGCGGATATTCAGATCGCGCAGCCGCTTGCCGCGAGTGGCGCCATCATTGGGCGGGCAAGATGACGACCGGCGGGACGGAGGCCACGCGATCGGGCGTCGAGGTCCGGCTCGAGGATCTCCGGCGCAAGTACGCCACGACGACCGCGCTCGACGGCCTCAGTCTCACCATCTCGCCGGGCGAGCTGGTCGCCCTGCTCGGCCCGTCAGGCTGTGGCAAGACCACCGCGTTGCGGCTCCTCGCGGGCCTCGAAGAGGCGGACAGCGGTCGCGTGATTGTCGGCGGCAAGGATTTGACGAACGTGCCTGCCAACCGGCGCAACATCGGCATGGTCTTCCAGGCCTACTCCCTCTTTCCTCACATGACGGCCCGCCAGAACGTTGAATTCGGGATGCAGCTGCACAAGGTCGACGTTCTGGAGCGGCGCGAGCGGGCCAACGAAGTGCTGGAGCTTGTCGGGCTTTCAGCTCATGCCGGCAAGTACGCGCACCAGCTGTCCGGGGGCCAGCAGCAACGCGTTGCCCTTGCCCGTGCGCTCGCGATCAGGCCGAAGGTGCTCCTGCTCGACGAGCCGCTGTCCGCGCTCGACGCCAAGGTTCGCTCACGTTTGCGCGATGAGATCCGTCGCGTCCAGCTCGAGGTCGGGATCACGACTCTGTTCGTGACGCACGACCAGGAGGAGGCGCTCGCGATCGCCGACCGGGTGGGCGTGATGCAGGCGGGCCGCCTCGAGCAGATGGGCCCGCCGACCGAGATCTACTCACGCCCGGCGACGCCGTTTGTCGCCGAGTTCGTGGGCCTCACCAACCGTCTGCGGGGCACGGTGCGGCATGGCGTCGTCGAGGTGCGCGGGACCGAAATCCCGCTCGTCGAACCCGGCGTGCCGGACGGCCCGGCCACCGCCCTCGTCCGACCCGAGGCCGTTTCGCTTGCCAGCGATGGTGAGATGGAGGAGGGTCCGCTGGTCGGGACCGTGATCGCAGTCGCGTTTCTCGGAGCGATGAGCCGCGTCACCGTCGACCTGGGAGACACGACCGTCCTCGCGCAGATGCCGACATCGACCGCTTCTCAGCACCCGGCCGGGACGAAGGTGCGGCTGGCGCTGCGACCTGACCCCGTTCTCATCCAGAGAGAAGAGCCCGCGCCGGTTTCGTGAAGTCGCCGGCGCATGCGGTCCTCACCAGCGAGCGGTGTCTGGGGCCTGGACCGGCGATCCGCACCGGTTCCCAGAGCGCTTACCGCGCGGTAGCGGAGCTGCCGCGCGAACCGCACATCGTGAGGACAGAGCTCTTCGCCGGTGACGTGACTCCGGTTGGCGAAGCCATCGCCTGCATCGCCCACATCACCGACCTGCACGTCACGGACGCGCAGTCGCCTGCCCGCTTCGAGTTCGTGAACCGCTACTGGCAGGACCCGCGCTTTCGTGAGCTGCTGACCATGCAGCGGCCGCAGGAGACGCTCAACACGCATGCGATCGCGGCCATGGTGCGCGCGATCAACAGCGTGGCGGCAGGACCGCTGACGGGTGCCGCGCCCCAAATCGCCGTCATGACCGGCGACGGGGTCGACAACGCCCAGCGCAACGAGCTCACGAACTTCCTCGCCCTGCTCGGCGGAGGCGGGGTCCGGCCCGACTCCGGTGCGCCCGGCTACGACGGAGTGCAGCGCGCCGACTGGCCCGGCGAGATCTACTGGAAGCCCGACGGCGCTGCGGAGGCGGATGTCTTCCAGGGCGCGCTGGGTTTTCCGGCGCACCCCGGTCTCCTCGACGCGGCGACGCGGCCGTTCGAGGTCGAAGGCCTGCGCATTCCCTGGCTGGTCTGTTACGGCAACCACGAAGAGGTATGTCAGGGCGTCGGCCTGGTGACACCGGCGCTGGCCGCAGCGATGACAGGCACGAGAAAGCCCGTCGGGCCCCCGCCGGGGCTCGATCCCGATCGCGCGGTGGAGACCTTCACCGACCATCCGGAGGTCTTCATGGCGGGCGAGTCGATCGAGGTGCCGCCCGACCCGGATCGGCGGCCGATCTCGCGCCGCGAGTTCATCGACGCGCACGTCAAGGCAGGTGGCCACGGGTTCACAGATCGCTCCTACTACGCACACGACACGGGCGCGGTGCGCCTCATCGCCCTCGATACGGTGTGCGAGGCGGGCGGGGCGGATGGGAGCATCGACGCGGAGCAGCTCCACTGGCTGGAGCGAAGCCTCGAGGAGGTTCACTCCTCGTTTCGGGCACGGGACGGATCTGCGGTGCGGACCGGCAACCCCGACCGTTACGTGGTCGTCATGTCCCACCACGGCCCTGACTCACTGTCCAATCCGCGCGGCGAGCAGCGGGGAGGCGAGCTTCTCCAGCTGCTCCACCGATTCCCCAACGTCGTCCTCTGGCTCAACGGCCACACGCACTCCAACCGCATCGTGCCCCGGAACGGTTTCTGGGAGGTGACGACCGGTTCCATCGTCGACTGGCCCTGTCAGGCCCGTCTTGTCGAGCTCTACAGGACCGCCGGTGGTGGGGTGGCGATCGGCTGCACGATGCTCGACCACGACGGGGCCGGCCTCGCGGGGCTGCATCGCGAGCTGGCCGGAAATGTGCCCTTTCGGGGCTTCGACGACGGGAGTGCCGGAGGGCCTGAGGACCGGAATGCGATCTTGCTGCTTCCACGGCCGTTCTGAAGGCGCCCCCCTTCGGCCAGAGCGGCTTCGCCGGTGTTGACTTGTTGCGCATGGCGCGACAGTGGCGTATAGTGCGACACCGCAGGTCGCGTGGTCAGGCCGTTGTTGAGGGCGGAGGGCGTGGGGCGAGCGCTCGCAGATTTTCTACGCGAGCCTCGCTACGAGGTGCTGCCGACTGCCGACGTCCTGGACGCGGTCATCGCCTATGTGCCGAAGAACGTGACGGTCACCGTCACCGCATCGCCCCGGCGGGGCATGCCGGCGACCATCCACCTGGCCGTGGCGCTGGCCGGGCATGGCTACCAGGCCGTCCCACACCTCTCGGCGCGCCTGATCCGAGACCGGCACGAGCTCGGGCAGATCCTCGACGCCCTGAAGGCTGCCGGCATTCGCAACGTGTTCGTGGTCGCGGGCGATGCCAGGGAGGCGGCCGGGGAGTTTCCGGACACGGTTTCCTTGCTCGGCGCGCTGCCCGCGGATCACGGGCTGACCGAGATCGGCGTCACCGGCTACCCCGAAAGTCATCCCTTCATCCACGATGACGTGACCATCCAGGCGATGTGGGACAAGCGGAAGCTGGCGAGCTACATCGTGAGCAACATGAGCTTCGATCCCGAGACGGTGAAGCGGTGGGTCGAGCGGGTGCGGCGCCGGGGCGTCGCGCTGCCCATCTACATCGGCATGGCGGGAATGGCCGACCCGGCCCGGCTGCTGCGCCTGTCGACGAAGATCGGAATCACCGAGTCGGCGCGCTTCCTGCGCGGGCATCCGAGCTGGGTGGCACGCATGTTCCGTCCCGGCGGTTACGAGCCGGGTAGGTTTGTCAGCGCGCTGATGCCCGAGATCGTTTTGCCCGAGCGGCGCGTCGCCGGGCTGCACGTGTTCACGTTCAACGAGATCGAGGCGACGGAAAGGTGGCGGCGCGAGACGCTGCTGCGACTTGGCTAAGGAGAGGGCAAATGAAGGTTGAGTTTCCGACCGACCTCGAGATCGCGCGCAAGGCGCGGCTCTTCCCGATGCCCCAGATCGCAGGGAAGATGGGCATCGAGGAGCACCTGCTCGAGCCTTACGGGCACGACGTGGCCAAGGTCAAGCTCGACGCGATCGAGGAGCTCAAGGACAGACCGCGGGCAAAGTACGTGGTCGTCTCCGCCATCACACCGACGCCTCTCGGCGAGGGCAAGACGACGACCACGGTCGGCCTGGGTGACGCCCTGGGCCAGATCGGCAAGCGGGCGACGGTTGCCATCCGCCAGCCGTCGATGGGCCCGACCTTCGGCATCAAGGGCGGCGCCGCCGGTGGCGGCTACAGCCAGGTCGTGCCCATGGAGCGGCTCAACCTCCACCTGACCGGCGACTTCCACGCGGTCACCGCGGCCCACAACCTGCTCGCTGCGATGATCGACAACTACATCCACCACAGCCTCCGCGACTTCCCGATCGACCTCCACAGCATCACGTGGCGGCGGGTCCTCGACGTGAGCGACCGCGTCCTGCGCAGCGTCGTCGTCGGGCTGGGCGCCCCGGAAGACGGCGTGACGCGGCAGACGGGGTTCGACATCACCGCCGCCTCCGAGGTGATGGCGGTGCTCGCGCTCTCGACGTCGCTTCAGGACATGCGGCAGCGGCTGGGGCGCATGGTCATCGGACTTGCGCGGGACGGCCGGCCGATCACCGCCGACTTCCTCCACGCCGGTGGTGCGATGACGGTGATCATGCGCGACGCGATCAAGCCGAACCTCCTGCAGACGCTGGAGAACACGCCTGTCCTCGTCCACGCAGGTCCGTTCGGAAACATCGCGAACGGTGCCTCGTCGGTGCTCGCCGACCTCATCGGGATCCACGCCGGCGAGTACCTCGTCACCGAGGCAGGATTCGGCGCCGACATGGGGGCAGAGCGCTTTTTCAACATCAAGTGCCGGACCTCGGGCCTCGTGCCGGATGCGGCCGTCATCGTGGCGACCGTGCGCGCGCTCAAGGTCCACTCGGGCAAGTACCGCGTCGTCGCGGGCAAGCCGCTGCCGCCGGAGCTGCTCGCGGAAAGCCCGGACGACGTAATGGCGGGTGCCGCCAACCTGCGCAAGCAGGTCGAGAACATCCAGATCCACGGCGTCACGCCGGTCGTGGCCATCAACGCGTTCCCCGACGACCATGCATCGGAGCATCGCGCCATCCGCGAGCTCGCCGAGCACCTCGGCGTGCGGTCGGCGGTGTGCAACAACTTCGCCGACGGTGGACGGGGAGCGGTCGAGCTGGCGGAGGTGGTCGTGGCCGCCGCCGACGAGCCCAGCACGTTCCAGATGCTGTACCCCGACGCGGCGACGCTGCGGGAGAAGATCGAGGCCATCGCGCTTCGCATCTATGGCGCCCGCCGGGTGGAGTACGACCCGGCGGCGGCGCGACAGCTGGACGCTTATGAGGCCAGCGGGTTCGGCCGCCTGCCGGTCTGCATCGCCAAGACGCACCTGTCGATCTCGTCGGATCCGAAGATGAAGGGCGCCCCGACAGGCTGGGTGCTTCCGGTGCGAGAGGTCCGCGCCTCGGTCGGGGCCGGCTTCATCTACCCGATCTGCGGCGAGATGCGGACCATGCCGGGCCTGCCGACGACGCCGAACGCCACCATCGTGGACATCGACGAGAACGGCGAGATCGTCGGCCTGAGCTGAGAAGACTCCTCCCCATTCATGGGGAGGTGGCGCCGCAGGCGCCGGAGGGGGGAATGGGTCTTGCGTCACCTGGGTAGAAATCGATCGTGCAGACCCAATCGATAGCCGCCCAGACGGGAATGGGGCCGGTCGAGATCGCTGTCACCGACGCCGATCGCGCCCTCAAGTTCTACCAGCATTACGTCGGCCTCACCCCCCTCCCAACTCCTCCCCATTCATGGGGAGGTGGCGGCGAAGCCGCCAGAGGGGCGGGATTGGAGACGATCCGCTTGGGCGCCGCCGGCCGCGAAGTCGTCGTCCTGCACCCCGGCGCCGACCAGCCGGTGATGCCGCGGACGTCGGGCCTCTACCACCTGGCGATCGTGGTCCCCGACCGCCGCGAGCTGGCGCGGGTCATCGCCAGGCTCGCCCGCCTGCGCTGCGAGCAGTATCCGACAGACCACGTGATGACCAAGGCGAACTATCTATGGGACCCGGACGGCAACGGCATCGAGATCTACACCGAGTCACCCGAGGACGGCACGATGGGTTTCGCCAACGGAACCTTTGTCGCCTACGACAAGGACGGCAACCCACGGTCCGGCCGCGACCCCATCGACCTCGACGAGCTGTTCAGCCACCTGCGCTCCGACGACCGGCTAGATGAGCCGATGCCTGCCGGTACGAAGATGGGCCACGTCCACCTCCACGTCGCCGACGTCGAGGATGCGCTGCGCTTCTACCACGATCTCGTCGGCTTCGACGTCATGGGTCATGTGCCGGGTGTGGGGTTCGTCTCCGCGGGCGGGTATCACCATCACCTGGGCCTGAACACCTGGGCCGGCCGAGGCGCCAGGCCGGCGCCGCCCGGACACGCGGGGCTGCGCCGTTTCACGATCGAGCTCCCGACCCGGCGCGACCTGGACGACGTGATCGGCCGCCTGGAACACGGCGACGTGCGCGTGCTCGAAGAGGCAGACGGCTACGCCGCCGTCGATCCGTCCTCCAACTCCGTGATCTTCAGGATGCCAAACCCGCGATAGTCCGGACTATCCCGCATCTCCCTTGACCCAGATTCCGCGTTAGTCCGGACTATCCCGCTTCTTCCGCTCCACCGCCTCCTGGAGCAGCGTCGCCAGGTCGAACACCTGCAGCTTCGCCCCGGTCTCGCGGACCCCGTCGTCGAGCATCACCGTGCAGAAGGGGCACGCAACCGCGAGCGTCTCGGCGCCTGTCGATGCAGCCTCGCGCAAGCGTTCCTGGTTGATCGGCCGGCCGCGCTTCTCCTCCATCCACATGCGCGCGCCGCCCGCACCGCAGCAGAAGGTGCGCTCCCGGTTGCGAGGCATCTCGATCGGCTTGCCCACCGCCGCGACCAGCTCCCGCGGCTGCGCGCGGACGTCGTTGTGCCGCGCCAGGTAACAGGAGTCGTGATACGTGATCGTGCGCTCGCTCGGCGCCGGCTCGAGCTTTCCCTCTCGCACTAGCTCGGCGAGGAACTCGGTGTGGTGAACGACCTCGAACCTGCCGCCGAAGTCCGGGTACTCGTTGCCGAGCGTGTTGAAGCAGTGCGGGCAGGTGGTCACGACCTTCTTCACGCCGGCGTCGTTCAAGGTCGCGACGTTCTCCCCCGCCAGGCGCTGGTAGGTGTACTCGTCACCCATCCGCCGCGCGGGATCGCCGGTGCATGCCTCGCGAGGGCCGAGGATCGCGAAGTCGACGCCGGCAGCTTGCATCAGCTTCGCGGTCGACACCGCCGCTTTGCGGGCTCGCTCGTCGAAAGCCGGAGCGCATCCGACCCAGAACAGCACCTCGGGTGACATCTCGCCGGGCTTCAGCACGCGGACGCCGAGCCCTTCCGCCCACTGCGTGCGGTCGGACTGCGGCTTGCCCCAGGGGTTCGAGGTCCGGTCGACGTCGCGCAGCATGGTGCCGGCCTCGTCGGGGAATCGAGACTCGACCATCACGAGGTTGCGGCGCAGGTCGATGATGTGGTCGATGTGCTCGATGTTCACCGGGCACTCGCGCACGCATGCGCCGCACGTGACGCAGTCCCAGACGATGTCGTCGATCACCGCGTTGGGCACGATCGGAGTCGTCGCCCGGCCGAGCAGGTGATCGCGCTCGGCCATGATCAGCAGCTTGGGCGACAGCGGCTTGCCCGTGTTCCATGCAGGACAGACCTCCTGGCACCGGCCGCACTCGGTGCACGACATCGTGTCGAGCATCTGCTTCCAGGTCATGTCGTTGACTCGCGCCGAGCCGAAGCGGATCTCGGTCTCAGGGCGCTCGAAATCGATTTTGTCGAGGCGTCCGCGGGCTCGCGTGCGACCGAAGAACACGTTGATCGCCGCGACAAGGATGTGGAGGTGCTTGGAGTACGGGAGGTAGACGAGGAAGGAAAGGATGATCAGCACATGCCCCCACACGGCGATGCGTTCGAGGTAGGGGAGAGCCGGTCGCGGCAGGACCTGAGCGATGGCGCTGGAGATCGGCGCCCAAGCCGCGGGGAAGTCGTTGAGGCCCAGGGCGATCTGCGACGCGTGCCACGTGAAGAGGGTGAGCACGATGCCTGCGATCAGGGCGAGGATGAGGTCCGCTTCGCCGAGATGGCTTCCCTCGAATCGCTTCGGCCGCGCCAGTTTGCGAATCACGAACGCCGTGGCCACGCCCTCAAGCACGAGCAGCGCGAACAGGTCGACGAGCAGTGCATACCAGCCCTGGGCACCGAGCCAGGGCAGCGTGGCGTGCGGATCGACCGCACCGATCATGGCGATGACGATCGTCGGAAAGAGAACAAGAAACCCCCAGAAGATGGCCGCGTGCATCATGCCCGGGAGCAATCGCTGCAGCAGCTTGCTCTGGCCAACCACCACCGTGGCCTCGGCACCCAGCCGCTTGGCAATGTCGTCAAAGCGAGCCGCTGGCTTGCCCTCACGAATCAGTCCAAAGAGGAAATACGCGCGCCTCGCGAAGAGCGCGACGGAGACGAGGAGCGCCACCGCGAGCGCGATCAGCGCCGTTTGCGTATCTCCGCCGAGATGGCCGGCACGATCTCCTTGAGGTCACCGGTCACCGTGTAGTCGGCGTTCAGCATCAGCGGCGCCTGCGGGTCGGAGTTGATGGCCACGATCCGCTTGGCGCCCTTGCATCCGGCCATGTGCTGCGTCGCGCCCGAGATGCCGCAGGCGATGTAGACGTCGGGCGCGACCTTGGTCCCCGTCTGCCCCACCTGGTCGGTGTGCGGCCGCCAACCGGCGCTGGTCACCGCGCGCGAGCACCCGACAGCGCCGCCAAGGAGTCCGGCGAGCTCCTCGATTAGCGCGAACCCCTCCTTGGAGCCGACGCCGCGGCCGCCGCTGACGATCACCCTGGCCGCGGCGAGCGAGACCCCTCCGTTGCTCGGCGCGAGGTGGGCTTTCACCCGCACGGCCAGGTCGTGCTCGTCGGGAGGGCTGGCGGGGATCTCGGCCGGCGCCGGCCCGTCGTCGGCGGGCTGAGTGTGCGGCGCCACGGTGATCAGCGGCCGGGGGCTGTGCAAGCGTGCGTTCTCGAGCAGGCTGCCGCCCCAGCGCAGCCTGGTCAAGGTGACGGGATTGCCCGGCTCGGCGGCCGTGCAGTTGGCGGCCAAAGGCAAGCCGGTCCGCGCCGCGAGGCGAGCCATCACCTCGTTGCCGCGGTCGGTGCCCGCCGCGAAGACGGCCGTCGCGCTCAGCTCGTCGGCCGCGCGGGCGAGCATCGCTGCGAGCGCGTCGGGGGCGAACGGCTCGATGGCAGACATCGGGAGCGAACGTGGCTCACCGAACTTCCGCGCCAGCGTCAACGTTTGGCGGGAGGCGTCGCCGCCGTCCATCAGGACGAGGACCGTCACAAGACGCCCGCCCTGGCCAGCATCTCGACCACCGCCGGCGCGGCGGATGGACCAGCACCGAGCGATTCGGCCCGCCGGCCCTGGCCCGCCGGCACCGCGAGGCTGACGAGCTCCAGGCGCGGTGCCGGTCGCTGGGGCGTCAGCACCGCGACCGGCTTGGTACGCGCTCGCATCCGGCCCGGCACCGAGGGATAGCGCGGGAGGTTCAAGCCTTCCTTCACGGTCAGCACCGCAGGCATCGGCACGAAGTAGACGTCGCGGCCGCGCTCGACCTCTTGCTCGCACCGCACCGACGAGCCCTCGACCACGACCTTCTTCAGGCCGGTGACGCACGGCCGGTCGAGCGCATACGCGACGCGGATCCCGACCTGGAACCCGCCCGAGTCGGCCGACTCGTTGCCGAAAAAGATGAGGTCGAACTGCCCGTTCGCCGCTTCGTCGGCACGAATGGCGTCGAGCAAAGCCGCGGCCGTGGCCTCGCCGTCCCATTCCTGGCCGTCGGTCTGCACGTGGATCGCCCTGTCGATGCCCAGCGCCATCGCGTCGCGAAGCTGCTCGACCGCTTCGGGCGGGCCGAGCGTGAGGACCACCGAATCCCCATGGTAGGCCTCGATCAGGCGCACCGCCTCCTCGACGCCGCACTCCTCGTGCGGGCTAATCGTGAAGCCGAGGTGCTGCGTGTCGATCGCCCGCGAGTCCTCGGTGAGCACGATCCGGCCACCGGTGATCGGCACACGTTTGATGCAGGCGGCGACTCGCATCTATGAACGGATGCGCGTGTTCTCGGGGTCGAACAGTGGGGTCGCACCGGCGACCGCGACGCTGACCGGGTAGCGCTCGCCCATGTACTCGACGAGCAGCTGGTTGCCTACGACCGCCTCCTCGGGCGTGAGGTACGCCATGAGGATGTGCTTGCCGACCGACGGCCCGGCGCCGGCGCTGGTCACGTAAGAGCCCCGGCCTCGCCGATCCACGATCCGCTTGCCCTCGCGGGTGAAGATCGGCTCCCGCCCCAGCATGTAGCGCTTCTCGGCGGATTTGGAAGAGTGGTCGTCGACGGTCAGCGTGCAGAGGATGGCGGCCGGGTCTTCCTCGCGGTGGCGCAGGTGCGCCGCCTTGCCGGTGAACTCCGCTTCCTTCACGCGAGGAGCGGCCATGCCGGCCTCGACCACGTTGTACTCGGTCTCCAGCTCGTTGCCGTGCGCCCGGTAGCACTTCTCGAGGCGCCCGGTCGTCCCGTACACGCCGATGCCGCATGCGGCGATGCCGTGTGGGCGGCCGGCCTCCCAAAGCACATCCCACAGCTTCAGACCCTGCTCGATGGGCACGTACAGCTCCCACCCGAGGTCGCCGACGTACGAGATGCGCGAGGCGAGCAGGCGCTGGGTGCCGACCTCGATCACGCGGCACGTGCCGAACTTGAAACCGTCGTTGGAGACGTCGTCCGAAGTCGTGCTTGCCAGGATGTCGCGCGCCCGCGGGCCCCAAAGCCCGATGGTGGTCATCGCGGAGGTGAGGTCCGCGAGCTGGGCTTCCGGCGCGAGCTGGTCGCGGAACCACTTCTTATCCGACATGCCGGCCGCGCCGCCGGTGACGACGCGGAACTGATCGTCGCCGAGCCGCATGATCGTGAGGTCGGATTTGAAGCCGCCCTCGGGGCTGAGCACCGGCGTGTAGACGACCCGGCCCACGGGTACGTCCATCTGGCGCAGCGCGGTGCGCTGCACGGAGCCGAGGGCACCTGGCCCGAGGATGTCGAAGATCGTGAAAGCCGACAGGTCGAAGATCCCCGCGCGCTCGCGCATCGCCAGGTGCTCGGCGTTGATGACCGGCGACCACCAGCGCTCCTCCCACTCCGCCGTGCGCCGCGTGATGCGGTCACCGAACTCCTCGAGCAGCGCCGCGTTCGACTCGTACCACTGCGGGCGCTCCCATCCCGCCGCCTCGAAGAAGAAGGCCCCAAGCTCCTTCTCTCGCGCGTGAAAAGGCGCCAGGCGGATGTTGCGGTTCGAGGACCACTGCTCGCTCGGGTGGACGATGCCGTAGGTCTTGTTGAAGCCCTCCGCCGCCCTCGCGCGCACGTGCGCGCGTGTCGTTTGATGTTCGTGGAAGCGCGCGATGTCCGAGGAGTGGAGGTCGATCTCGGACTCGCCGTGCACCATCCACTCCGCGACGGCCTTGCCGGTGGCCGGCCCTTCCTTCACCCACACGGCCGCCGCCGCCCAGAGACCTTTCACGTCGGGCGACTCGCCCAACACGGGCATGCCGTCCGGGGTCAGGGAGAGGATGCCGTTGATGGAGTACTTCACGCCCACCGACTCGTCGCCCACGATCTCCGGCATCAGCTCGAGCGCGTGCTGCATCTGCTGCTCGAAGTCGGCCTGCGTGAACGGGAACTCGGTCGGCGAGAGCGCGGCCTGCTCGACGGAGGGAAGGTCCTCCGGGTCGTAGAGGATCGGCCGGTGCGCGTAGGAGCCGATCTCCAGGTCGCCGCCCGCCTGCCGCTCGTACATGTTGGTGTCCATGTCGCGGACGATCGGGTGCTCGATGTCGGACCTGGCTCCGCGGAAGCGCGGCACGGGACCGATGTCGATCATCTGGTGGACGGCCGGGGTGAGCGGGATGCGGGCGCCCGCCATGCGCGCCAGGCGCGGGCTCCACACGCCGCAGGTGATGGCCACGGTCTCCGCCTCGATGTCGCCGGCCGTCGTGCGCACCCGCTTCACGCGACCACGCTCGACGTCGATGCCGACCACCTCGGTCTTGGGTGCGACGTGCAATGCGCCCGCGGTCTGCCCCTTCTCCCGCATCAGGGTTCCCGCGCGCAGCGAGTCGACCACGCCGACACCGGGCGTGTAGAACCCACCGAGGATGACCGATTCGTCGATGAAGGGCACGAACTCCTTGACGTCGCTGGGCGAGAGCAGGGACACCGGCTCGATGCCCCACGCCGCGGCCGATGCCATGCGTCGCGTGAGCTCCTGCATCCGCTCCCTGGTTCGCGCGACCTCGATGCCGCCGGACTGGATGAAGACGCCGAGGTCCTTGTACTGACGGACGCTTTCCACCGTCAGCGCGGTCATCTCTTTCGAGTGGTCGACCAGGTAGATGAAGTTCGACGCGTGGCCGGTCGAGCCGCCCGGGTTGGGCAGAGGGCCCTTGTCGAGAAGAACGACGTCGCGCCAGCCGAGACGCGTCAGGTGGTACGCAAGGCTGTTGCCGACGATCCCGCAGCCGATCACGACGCAGCGCGCCTGGCGCGGCAGTCCGTTGTTCACTCTGGCTGATAGGGCGAGCGGGTCTCCTCGGGTAGCTCGTACCAGCGCACGCGGTCGCCCACCTGCGCGCGCACCCGCCACTTCAGGGGCTTCGGCCCGCCTTCGATCGCTGTCCACAGCTCGTCGATCCGAGCCTTGACGAGGTCGTGGTCGACCTCGAGCTCGTCCACCGTGTGGCGCAGCTTGCCTAGGTTGATCTCAACCGTGCGGCAGAGGCCCCAGTTCGCGCAGGCGAGCCGGGCCACGTATTGCGGGTCGATGGCGTCCTCGTCGTTGGCGGCGATCGGGTGGTCGAGCAACAGCGCGATGACGTCCACCAGGTCTTTGCGGTTGACCTCATAGATCTGGAGCTTGCTGAGCAAGAGGTCCGACGGGCTGACCGCCGGGTGCTCGTGCCCCAGGCGGTTGCGAAGGTCGATCGCGTGCGACATGTGGAACACGTCGACGAAAACGTCGACCTGGCGGCCGTTGTGCGTGTCGTAGAAGTACAGCCGTCGGTCGCCCTGCATCAGGTTGAAGCGGTCGTTCGCGTCATAGCCGAGCTCGCGGAAGAGACCGATCACAGCTTTGCGATCTTTCCTTGAGATGGCGTAGTCGAGGTCGCCGTACTTGCGCTTGAGGGGCGCCTTGCGGGCACTCGGCGAGTGGGCATGGACGCCGGCGCCGCCCAGAAGCTTGAGGTCGATCTTCTTCTTTCTCGCCGCCTCGGCGATGCGTTCGGACTCTTCGATCGGGTCCTCGTGGGGTTTGGTCACTCCGGCGAGATCTCGATCACGATCGTCTTCAGGTCTGACATCTGCTCGAGGGCGAACCGCCCGCCCACGCGTCCGATCCCGCTCTTCTTCCCGGCGCGTCCACCGAACGGCAGGTGCGCCTCCCAGTAGTTGGTCGACTCGTTGATGTTCACCCAGCCCGTGTCCAGCGCGTCGGCAAAGCGAAGGGCACGCGAGAGGTCTTTTGTGTAGACGGCCCCCAGCAGCCCGTACGGCGAGTCGTTCGCCAGCTGCAGGGCCTGCTTCTCGTCCTTGAACTTGATGATCGGCGCGATGGGGCCGAACGTCTCCTCGCGGCTGACCCGCATGTCCGGCTCGACGCCGTCGAGGATCGTCGCGTGGTAGTAGAGGCGCGTTGGAAAGCCCTTGGCGCGTTCCCCGCCGAGGACAAGCTTGGCGCCGCCCTTGAGAGCGTCGGCGATGTGCTGGTCCATCTTGGTCGCCACGCCTTCGTTGTTCAGCGGGCCAAGCGTGGTGTCGTCCGCGAAGGGATCGCCCAGGCGCAGCGCTCGCGCCGCGTCGGCCAGGCGGGCCACGAACTCGTCGCGGACGGGCTCCTCGACCAGGATCCGCTCGCCTGCCGTGCAGCTCTGACCCGCGCACAGGTAGCAGCCGACGATGGCGCCTTCGACCGCCCTGGCGAGGTCGGCGTCGGCGAACACGACCTGCGGCCCGTTGCCGCCGAGCTCCAGCATCAGGTGCTTGCCTGCGGCGCGCCTGGCGACGGAGGCGCCGGTCTCCGTCGAGCCCACGAAACCGACGCCATCCACCAGTGGATGTCCGGCCACCTCGTCGCCGACCTCGGCCCCCGGTCCCGTCACCAGGTTGGCGGCGCCGGCAGGAAAGTCACCCTCGGTGATGCACTCCATGAGGGCGACTGAGATGACGCTGGTCGACGAGGCGGGCGTCCATACGAAAGCGTTGCCGGCGGCCAGCGCCGGGGCGATGAGCTCCGCCGCCATGGTGAGAGGCCAGTTCCAGGGCGTGATGATCCCGTACACGCCGCGCGGATAATGCCGAGCCAGGACGAGCTTGGTCGGGCTCGCCGACGGGAGGACGCGGCCTTCGAGCCGCTTGAGGTCTTCGGCCGCGATCTTGAAGTACTCGATGCACTCGTCGACCTCGCCGAAGGCTTCGGCCTTGAGGGGCTTGCCCTGGTCCAGCGTCAAGAGGTGCGCGATCTCGTCGCGACGCCGCTCGATGGCCTCGGCGATGCGATAGAGCCGCTTCGAGCGCTCGAAGCCCTTGAGCCTGGCCATCTCGCCGCGCGCGCGATGAGCGGCCTCGACCGCGCCGTCGGCGTCGGCCCGGGTGCCCTTCGGGACCTGCGCGATGACCTCGCCCGTCGCCGGGCTGTCGGCGTCGAAGAGCTCGCCGCTCTCGGACTCGACCCACTTCCCGTCGACGAACATCTTCTTGACGGTTCGGGCGACGTCGATCGTCATCGCAGCTCTCCGTTGCTGCTGCGCTGGCGACCCATGTCAAACGCCTGCTGGTAGATCCTCCGGTAGGCCGCCGCGTCGACGTCGCGAGGGTTGCCGATCGTCTGCGGGTCGGCGAAGGCCTTGTCGGCGAGCATCGGGATCTCGTCCTCGCCGAAGCCGAGCTCCCGCATGCTCGGGATGTCGACGTCCTCCGTCAGCTGGTGCACGTACTCGACGGCCATCTCGGCGGCGCGCCAGGTCGAGACACCGCGAGTGTCGAGGCCGAACGCGGTCGCCATCCGCGCGAAACGCTCAGGTTCGCCGGAGTGGTTGTACTCCATCACCGGCCCGAGCAGGCGCGCCGTCAGCGCGCCATGCGGAGCGTCGTGCACGCCGCCGGCAGTCTGGCTCATCGCGTGGGCCGCGCCGGCGGAGTCGGTTCCGTACGCGAGTCCCGCCAGCGTCGCCGCGGCGCTCATGTGGTAGCGCGCCTCGAGGTTGCCCGCCTGCGAGTACGCGACTCGCAGGTATTTCGCGATGTACTCCATCGCCAGCAAGGCCACCGCGTCGGTGAACGGCTGGTGATAGGACATCGTGAAGCACTCGACGGCGTGGGCGAGGGCGTCCATGCCGGTGCCGGCGGTGACCGCCGGGGGCAGCTTGACCGTCAGCTCGGGGTCGATCACCGCGACCCAGGCCGCGATGTTCGGCGTGCCCCCGACGTTGAACTTGATCTTGCGGTTCGGGTCGGTGATGACCGCCCACAGCGTGACCTCGCTACCCGTGCCTGCGGTCGTCGGCACCGCGATCAGCGGCGGGATGCGTGAGCGGATCGGGCTTCCTCCCCACTCGTACTCGACGATGGACCCCTCGTGGGCGGCGACCACGCCGATCCCCTTGGCGGTGTCCATCGAGCTGCCGCCGCCGATCGCGACAAGGCCGTCGCAGCCCTGTGTCCTGTATTCGGCGGCACCCTCGTCCACCAGCTGGACCCCGGGGTTGGCGCGCACCCTGTCGAAGACGACCGGCTCGACGTCGGAGCGGCGCAGCGCCTCGAGGGCCGTGTCCAGCAGGCCCGCAGCCTTGACCCCCGCGTCCGTGACCAGCAGCGGCCGCCGCATGCCGAGCTGGCCGGCCTCGGCGCCCAGCTCCTGGATGGCGCCCAACCGCTGCACAAGACGGGTTGGACTCTGGTAGGTGCGAAGTGTGTACTCGAGCATCCTTTAGAAGAGAAGGCCGCCGGGCTTGCGCCCGGCGGCCGTTGCCATGCTACTCAACAGGGATCTCGTGGTGGATCCGGCTGAGGTCGATGCCTTGCCGGCTGCGCACGATGCGCGCGGCGACATAGAGGACGATCGCCACGATGTAGGTGGCGAGGAAGTAGTAGACGGAGTTCGGCGTCGACTCGAACGAGGTGCCGTACAGGTTGTCGGCGTTGAAGGACCACTCGTAGAGCATGAAGAGCAGGAACAGGCCTGTGATCACGCCGACGATCGTGATCGCCGGGACGCCGGCGACCTTGTAGCGGGCGATTGGCGATGCGTCGTAGAGGTCCTTGCGCCGCCAGGGCAGGATGATCGCGGCCACCACGGTGGCCAGGAACGTCAGGGCCAGGACTGCGGTCGCGTCGTAGAAGACGCTCGTGAACGTCGGCTGGTACGCGTAGATCGCACTGACCACGAGCGACGGCACGATCATCAGGACCAGCGCGCCGTACGGCACGCGCCGGCCGGATGAGATGTTGGCCGCCCACGCCGGCAGCACGCGGTCGAACGCGGCCGCAAAGATGACGCGCGTCGAAGAGAGGAAGAGCGTCCCCGCCCAGCCGAAGAACCACAGGCCCATGACGATGATGAGCGCGGCCTGGAAAAGGTGGCTGTCCACCAGCCAGCCGGCGAACATCACCGGGTACGGCCAGATCGGCACCGGGCCGGAGGTCGCGCCTTCGACGCCGTACAGGGTGTTCCAGTAGGCGGCGTTGGCGGCCTGGTAGAAGTTCCAGCCCATCGTCTTGACGATCAGGATCAAGACGAGGGCGACGAGCCCGACCGTCACCCACAGGCCCCAGAACATGCTCCAGAAGGGCTTGCGGATGTCCTTGGCGCCGCGGACCTCGCCATAGAGGGTCGCGCCCCAGTTGGGCCAGAGGAGGTAGAAGGCGAGCCACGGAAGCAGCAGCAGCATCGGGGCGAAAGCGAACTGGCCGAAGTCCGAGCCGGTAAAGCCACCCTTGCCCGCGGCGTCGATCGTGGCCTGGTACGCGTTGCCGCTCGCGCCGAACAGCGAGGCCGCCTCGCGGTTGAACGCGTTCTGGAAGTCCTGCTGGCTCGCGAACAGCAGCAGGGCGCACACGACGGCCAGGCCGACCAGGCCAATCCAGAAGCAGATCTTCTGGATCCGCGCGTAGACCTCCATGCCCAGGGTGACGACGATGCTCACGAACGCGAGCACGATCAGGCACGCCACGAAGATGCCGTTCTGGCTCGTGAAGAAGGTAGCGATCCCCGCCCATCCGAGCGTGTAGGCGAGGGGTCCAAAGAACTGGACGACGAGGATGTTGGCGTAGATCGGCGCCCAGAGAAACAGCGTGAACCACCAACCGGTGATCGATAGGACGAAGCCGAGGCCACCCCCGAGCACGCGGCTCTGCCACGCGTAGTCGCCGCCGGTTCTCGGCATCACGCTGACCAACATCGCGTACGTGACGACGAGGAAAGTAGTCAGGATGCCGAAGAGAAGGATGGCGGCCAGGATCTGCCCATCCGGAACCGTGTACGCGAACGACATGCCGTACAGGCCGAGCGTGATCAGGTTCACCGACCAGAAGGAATAGACGAATGCATCGAAAGTCGACCAGGCTTTGACGAGGCCGGTCGCGTTGCGGAGAAACAGCGCCGGCCTCGCCGCCGTCCCCATCGTCGTGTCAGTCATAGTGCTTCCTCCTCATCCGTTGACGAGCTGATAGCTCTTGATGCCCTTGCCGGCATCGAGCTGGATGATCGCGCCCATGAGCATCCCTTCCTCATAGGCGCTGCCTGGATTGATGGACAGCGTCTTGCCGATCTTGACCGCGCCCTTGCTCTCGTGGATGTGGCCGTGAAGCGAGAGCAAGGGCTGGTGCTTCTCGATCGCCTCGCGGACCGCTGTCGAACCGACAGGTCGCAGCGCGCGCCCGCCATGCAGCAGCCTGAGGTCGGCATCGATCGCGGGCGCCTCATCGAGGCCCGACTTGTAGGGCGGACAGTGGAGGTTGAAGATCGCGCGTCTGGGGTCAGGGATCTGGGCGACCATCGCCTCGATCCGTTCGCCGAGCTTCTCCTCCGAGTCCTCGCGGTGGGTGTTCCAGGGCGTCGGGTTCGACCACCCGGTCGAGATCATCGAGAACCCGGAGATGTCGACCATGCGGCCTTCGCCGAGCTCGACGAGCTCGGCTCGCCGGACGACATCGTCGACCTGCATCTCGTCGTCATTGCCGGGACAGACGAAGCAGCGCACCCCGGTTCCACGGAGCTTCTCCGCGGCCATGTTCATCCACCGCTCGACTCCCTCCAGCATCACTTCCTGGAAGCATTCCGCCCGCATGGCCGGGTTCTGGTCGAGCTCGTGCAGGCGCTCCACGCTCATGCGCAGCGGGTAGTAACCCTTGCGCCGGATGTTGGCCTCGACCTCGGCGACCTGCTCGGCCGGCACCGTCTGCTGCTGGCCGCCCAGGGCGACGCTGTAGTGGCCGTTCTCGGACACGACCGGGACGATCGCCTTGCCCGTCATGTCGCCGCCGCAGATGAGCACGTCGGCGTCGTAGAAGCGCGCAGAGTTGAGGAACTTCTTCCAGCAGACCTCGGAACCGTGCAGGTCGGTGGCAAAAAAGATCTTCGACATGGGCCTACCTCTCCACCAGAACCTTGCGGATCTCGCGCTCGAAGCCAGAGACATGACGGCGCATGATCTCCTCCGCACGCGCGCCGTCGCCGGTGCAGATCGCCTGCAGCAGCTCCACGTGCTCGTCGACCGCCTCACGAAGGCGCACCTCGCGGTCGAGCACCAGGTACCAGAGCCGCAGGCTCAGGTTGAAGTAGCGCTCGAGGGTCGCCTCAAGAAACGGGTTGTGGGTCGACCGGTAGACGAGGCGGTGGATCTGCTGGTCGAGCTGCATCAGGTCTCGCTGGCCGGTGACGTAGCCGCGGCGAAGCAGTTCGAGCAGCTCCTCGATCTGCTGACGGTCCTGCGAGGTCAGCTTCTCCGCGGCCAGGCGCGCCGCGTGCGCCTCGAGCACCACCCGGACCTCGGTGATGCGCGCGAGATCGGTGATGTTGACGTCCGTGACGAAGGTGCCGCGGTGGGGGACGGAGCGGACGAGGTTCTCGCGGGCCAGGCGTTGGAGCGCCTCGCGGATCGGGGTCCGGCCGATCCGGAGCTCCTCGCGCAGCCGGGCCTCGTCCACGACCGAGCCGGGCCGCATCTCCAGGCTCACGATGCGCTCCAGGAGGCGCCGGTACGCCTCCTCGCTCTGGGACCGGACTTCAACCTTGTCCGAGACCGCCATCCCAACCCCTGTCCCTATCTCGCGTGGCCGATATGCGACCGATATACCGGCGCGGAACGTAGCACCGCCCGGCGGCGCCGTCAACAACCGCACGTACCCGCGATAGTCCGGACTAACGCGATCTTTGCTCCCAGCAGATGCCGGGATAGTCCGGACTATCGCGGGTTGGTTCAGCTCCCCGGCGCGGCCGCCTCGGCCATCCAGCGCTCGGCGCGGTCGGAGCGCAGGACTTCCAGCGCGCGCTCCCAGCGGTCGGTGTAGTAGCCGTGGAAGTCGAAATCGACCGTCGAGATCTTGTTCTGGATCGCGCCCCACAGCGTCCAGCCCACGTCCGACATCAGCGCGAAGAGGTTCATCCGTGCGAGCTGGCGGGCATCCACCCGGCCGAAGTAGGCCTCGCAGAGCGCCGCGCGCAGCTCCTGGTCGAATTCCGCTTCCTGCGCGGTGTTGCCGAGGTCGAAGCACGGGTCGTTGTTGCCGCTCAGCTCGTAGTCGACGATGCGGAGGGCGGAACCGTCGTCGATGAAGTTCTCGCACAGCAGGTCGTTGTGGCATGGCGCCGAAGGGAAGGCGGCCACGCCCACCGCCCGCTCGATCGCATTCACCGTGCGCAACCAGTCGCGATAGCCGTCGGGCATTGTCACCGCGTGCTCGTCCACGATCCGGAGGTAGTACTCGATGAGCCTGAACATGTTGAAGTCGTGGAGAAATCGCGCCGCGGCGTGAAGCCGGTGAAACGACTGCGCCATCCGGGCCGTCATCTCTTTCGACCGCAATGAGGAGGCGGACATGGTCGGGCCAGGGATGAACTCCAGCACCATCACGTCCAGCCCGGCGAGGTGCTCGAGCACCTTCGGACCGATCCCGGTCGACGCCGCCGCCTTGGTGTTGTAGACCTCGTTCTCGCGGTCGATCGACAGCAGGTCGGTCGACTGCCCCGGCAGCCGCATCACGTAGCGCTTGGCATCGGACTCGACCAGATAGTTCTCGTTGGTCAACCCGCCTGAGAGTGGCGAGATCGTGAACGGCCGTCCTCGCCACAGCGAGACCTTGGCCGCCGCCTCCTCAGCGCGCATATTGGGGGCTGTTCATCAGGACGGTGTCGCGCATCACCGTCGCCGGCATCAGGCGCCCAAAAACTTCGACCTCGACGCGGTCCTTGGGCGTGAACCGCTTCGGCAAGTACGTGTAAGCGAGATTCCTCTTGACCGTGAATCCATAGGCGCAGCTGCGGAGGCGGCCGACGGTCTCGCCTTCACTCAGGACAGCCTCACCACCATATATAGGTAGATAGTCCTCATCTCCAACGGCAAGGGTGCGAAGCTTCAACGGCCGGCCCAGGGATCGCCACTTGTCTTCGGCGACGAACTTGCCCAGGCCCGCCTCGTCAGGACTCTCGAGAAGGCCCATATCCGTGCCGTAGTAGCGATAGCCCTTTTCCATGCGGAGCGAATCCAGCACCCGATACCCAGCGGGCGTGATTCCGAAATCTCGTCCGGCGTCGAACAATCGATCCCAGACCTGGCCGGCCGTCGCCGGCTCGATGTAGAACTCCCATCCAAGCTCGCCTACATAGGAAATCCGCTGGGCAAACGCGGTGAATCCGCCGATGAGAATCTCGCGTCCGGTCGCGAACGCAAAGCCGTCGTTGGAGACATCGTCGGAGGTGACACGCTGCAACACTTCCCGCGCGCGGGGTCCCCACATCCCGATGACGGCGAGGTCGTCTGAGCATTCGCGCAGCCGCACGTCTTCATCGCGGATCTGCATCTGGAGCCAGCCGAGATCGCTGTTCACGAAACCGGCTCCTGTCACCAGCCGGAAGTGGTCGTGTCCAAGGCGGGTGACCGTCACATCGGCGGCGATACCACCGCTCGTTTCCAGGAGCTGCGTGTAGACCACTGACCCGACCGGGCGATCGATGCGGTTGCCGGCGACGCGCTCGAGCAGCGCGAGCGCGTCGGGACCCGAGATCTCGATCTTGCCGAACGAGCTCATATCGATGATGCCCACCCGTTCGCGAAACGCGCGATGCTCCTCCGCCAGGAGGTCGAGGTAGGGCGGCTTGGTGAAGCCGAACGCGCGCTGGTCCGCGCCCGCGCGCCGCCAGGGACGGCTGCTGTCGAAGTAGTCGGGCCGCTCCCATCCGTGCTTGGCGCCGAACACCGCGCCCAGGTCCTGCATGCGGCTGTGGAGGGCGCTGGTCCGCTTCGGCCGTCCCCACTCGTCGGAGTCGAGGGGATAGCGGAGGTAGTAGTAGTACTTGTAGGCCTCGCGCGCGAGCTCCGCGGAGTAGCGCGGGTCGTGATGCGGCGGACCGAATCGCCACGGCCGGTACGCGTAGAGGTCGAGCTCGGCCTCGCCGCCGGTCACCATCTCGGCGATGGCGCGCCCGATGCCGCCCGCACCGCCGAAGCCGTTGAGGGACAGGCCGGCCGCCATGTACAGCCCGCGCATGCCAGGAACGGGGCCGACCAACGGCGCGGCGTCCGGGGTCATGGCGTCCGGGTGGCAGACGAGCTTGACGATGCCCGCGTCATGCGCGAACGGAAAGCGGCGGGCGGCGCCCGCGAGCAGCGGCTCGAAGCGCGCCTGGTCGGGCGGCAGCGAGGTGCCGGCGTGCTCCCAGGGCACGCCGTCGATCCAGCGGGCCCGCGGGTCGAGCTCGTAGCCGCCGAGCACCATGCCGCCGGCCTCGGCCTTGCCGTAGACGAGGTTGTCGGGGTCGCGGAAGCACGGCATGTCGTGTGGCATCTCGTGCCCGGGCACGGCGAGCAGTGCCGCGTGCTGGTGGTCGACCGGCGTGGAGACGGCAAACGCGCCGGCCATCGCGGCGAGCTGTGGGCTCCAGATGCCGCCGGCGACGATGACCGTCTCGGTCTCGATTCTTCCTTTATCTGTGTCGACGGCGATCACGGAGCCCCGCGGCGTGACGGCGATGCCGGTGACGCGCCGAAATGTCTGGACCCGCGCGCCCAGCTTCCGGGCCGCGGCCGCGAGGCCGTGGGTTGCCGTGTGCGGGTCGAGGTGGCCGTCTTGTGGCACCCACACCGCGCCATAGAGAGAGTCCCGCGTGATCAGGGGCATCAGGCGTGCCGACTCGCCGGCCGACACGAGCTCTACGTCCAGGCCGATGCCGCGCGCGCGGCTAACGCCGCGCTGCAGCTCCATGAGCTGTTCCTTGCTCGACGCGAACCGCAGGCTGCCCACGGTCTCGAACACACCGAGCTCCTGGTAGAGCTCGATGCTGTACTTGCGGAACCGCATCATGGTCGGCGACGGGTTGAACTGGGTGACCAGCCCGGCGGCGTGGCACGTCGACCCGCTCGTCAGCTCGTCCTTCTCGAGGAGGACCACGTCGCGAAGTCCCGCCTTGGCCAGGTGGTAGAGGACGCTGGTCCCGGTGATCCCGCCACCGATCACGACCGCCTGCGCTCGCTCCACGTGCGGAACCTTACTCAATGTGTCAACTCCTCCCCACGCAGTGGGGAGGTGGCCGGCGCAGCCGGCCGGAGGGCCGGCCGGACCGCTATTCGGGCAGCGGTTGCTGTTTTGTCTCCGGCAACAGAAACAAAAGCAGCGCGCCGGCCACCGCGACAACTCCGCCGAGCTGGATGGCCCCGCCCAGCCCGGTGGTTGGCACCAGCGCTGCCACCGCCTGCAGGCCGGCGATGCTGCCGAGCGCGGAAACGACCGCGATCGCCGCCTCGGCGGTGGCGCGGGCGCGCGTGGGGAACAGCTCGCCCGACCACGCGCCGAACACAGGAGTGTTGGCGCTGGCAAAGGCGCTCCAGAAGAGATTGCCGATGAAAAATCCGATCGTACCGGTCGCAAAGCTCAGGCTCGTCGAAGCCGCGGTCGCGACGGTGAGCGCGATGGCCGGCCCGCGGCGGCCGAACCTGTCCGTGAGGTATCCGCCGGCGAGGTAGCAAACGGCGCCGGCGATTCCGCTGACCACGATCAGGATGCTGATCAACACCGTCGACCAGTGGAGGATGAAGCTGGCGTAGACCGTGTACAGGCGG
>DASWDZ010000082.1:0-18490 GCA_036395015.1 Candidatus Dormiibacterota bacterium
GCGGCGCCAGATCAAAGAAGCGATCGCGTTCGCCGAGTCGGGCGGCATCGCGGTGCATCGCAACTTCGACTCCTACCACGGGTCGACCATCCGCGGCTTTCGCCGGGAGAAGCCGTTCCTGCACGTGATCGGCCTGCGGCCTGTCCTCGAAGAGTGGGGCAGGCAGCATGGCTTGCGACCCGAGTGGATCCAACCCGAGAAGCACCGCAGAGTCGCCCACTACGACGTGTTCGGGCCCCCGGCGCAGGCCCTGATCGAAAAACTGAAGCGGCCCCTTGACGGCGATTGACGCAGTGCGTTATACTGCGTCACGACAACCAGTATTGAAGGGGAGTTTCGATCATGAACACTCAGTTTTCGGACACCGCGACCGCTGTTGAGGAAGTTGCCGTCGGCGCCGCGCAGGCGGCAGTCGAGGTCGCGTCGGACCCGATCGGCGCCGTCCGCAAGCAGGCCCGCAGTTTCGAGCGCAAGGGCACGCCGGCGGTGCGCAGGATCAACCGCCGGCTGAACGCGTTCATCCCGGAGAAGGTCACGTTCCTGGGCATCGAGGTCAACCAGAAGCTGCCGGAGAAGCTGGCCCTCAAGGGGCTGCAGCTCGTCAAGGTCCAGGCGAAGCGCCAGGACATGGTGGGTGGCGTCGCTAAGCAGACGCTCCGCATCTTCAACGGCTCGTTCAAGACGATCGCGAGGACCGCGACCCGGCTGGAACAGGCAAGCGACCTGACCCCGCAGCGCCAGGCCGAGCGCAAGCCGGCCCGTCGCGCGCGCCGCTAGCCAACCCCTCCCCGCTCGCCGGGGAGGGTGCCCCGATCGCGCAGCGATCCGGGCGGGTGGGGACGTGGGCGAGGTGACGTCTTTCGGTTAGCCTTCACGCTCGGGTAATCGAATCCATGGTCCTCTGCACCGGGTCGATCGCGTACGACTACATCCTCACGTTCAAGGGACGGTTCAAGGACCACATCCTCCTCGACAAGACCCACATCCTGAACCTGAGCTTCCTGGTCGACGATCTCCAGAAGCGAAGAGGTGGCGTCGCCGGCAACTACGCGTACAACCTGGCGCTGCTCGGCTACCCGTCCGCCGTGCTGGCGACCGCGGGTAGCGACGCCACCGAGTACCGGGACTGGCTCGAGTCGCACGGCGTCGACTGCCGGGGACTGCGACTGCTCGAGGGCGAGATGAGCGCGACCGGTTTCACGACCACAGATATGGACGACAACCAGCTCACCGGCTACTACGGCGGCGCCATGTGGAAGGCCGCGATGCTCGGCCTGGACGACGGCCCGGCCGACGTCCACGCCGTGATCGTCGGGCCCAACGACCCGGCCGCCATGAGAAGGCTCGTCCGCGAGTGCCGCGAGCGAGGGGTGCCTTTCGTCTTCGACCCGGCGCACCAGCTCCCGATGATGGACGGCTCCGACGTGACCGACGGGATCAGCGGCGCGTGGATTGTGATCGGAAACGACTACGAGCTCGAGCTCATCCAGCAGCGGACCAAGCGCGACATGGCTGGCCTGCTCGAGCTTTCCCGGATGGTGGTCACCACGCTCGGACGCCACGGCTCGCGAATCACGACTCGCGACGGTTCGGTCGAGATTCCGCCCGCGGCCGCCGCCCGCGAGGTCGACCCCACGGGTGCCGGCGACGCCTACCGCTCAGGCCTGGTCGCGGGTCTGCTGCGCGGGTTGGACATCTATGCCGCCGGCTGCGTGGCCTCGCTCGCGGCCACGCATGCCGTGGAGAACGTCGGCACCATCGAGCACCGCTACACGCGCGAGGAGTTCAGCGCGCGACATCGCGAGTGCTTCGGCAGCGACCTCGCCGAGAGTTTCTGGCGCTAATTGAACTTCTTCGCCTGGTCGCGCCCGTAGGCCCAGAGGGCGAGCAGGAAGAACCCGACCGCATATCCCGCCATGTAGATCCAGTCGGCGTTGATGTCGCTTTCCGGCACGCCGACCGAGTTCCACACGAGGTGCGCCGCCCGGTACAGAGGGAGGTAGGGCGCGATCTGCTGCAGGAAATGCGGGAGCAGGCTGATCGGAAAGAACAGGCCGGACGCGAACGCGGTAGGGAGGTAGATCAGGTTGGTGACCGCGGGTGCCGCGTTGGGGGCCACCAGGTAGCCGAGGGCGAAGCCGAGCCCGACGAAGGGGATCGAGCAGAGCATGGCGCGGATGCCGAGCGTCAGCCACTCCGAGGCCGTGAGCTGAACGCCGGCGGCGATGACCGCGAACAGGCTCAACGTGACGATCGACATCAATGCGATCGCGAGCGCCGACACCGACTTGGCGATGAAAAAGACCGGCGCCGGCAGCGGAGTCGATTTCATCAGCAGGTCCTGCTTCTCACCACGCTCGTTGGCGAGCGAGATGCCGAAGCCGAGGACCATCACGTTGGCCACCCCGTACAGGGCCATCGAGGCGAGGAAGTACTGGCCGAAGGTGATGCTTGCTCCGGGAAACAACGGCTCTTTGGCCTGGCCGAGTCCGATGAACGCGTAGAACATCGACGGCAGCACGATGCTGAATACGCTGAACGTCGGCACGCGGAGCATCTTCAGGAACTCGGCATGGGACTGCCGCGCCAGCATCGGCGCAATCGGCGCGGTGGCCGGGCCTGCGACCGCGCTCAAACCGCCACCTCGCGGTGCGTCATGGCGAGGAACGCCTCCTCGAGATCGGCTCCGGAGACCTCCAGGTCGCGCATCTCGACGCCGCGACGAAACAGCTCGCGCAGCACTTCCTCGGGCTCGTTGGTCAGCAGCAGCACCCGGTGATCCTCGACCTGCCTGGAGTTCAGAGGCAGGCCCACGAACTGCGAATCGTCGGCCGGGGTCGGGGTGGTGAACTTGATGCGCTTGCCGGCGACGCGAGCCTTGATCGCGGCAGGAGTGGAGTCGGCGATCACGTGCCCGCGGTCGATGACGATGACCCGCCGGGCAAGTTGGTCGGCTTCCTCCAGGTAGTGGGTGGTAAGAACGATGGACCGGCCTCGGGCCCCAAGGCCGGCGATCTCCTGCAGGAACCGGCGGCGCCCCTCGACATCCAGGCCCACGGTCGGTTCGTCGAGGAACAGGACCTCTGGGTCGCCGCACAGCGCCAGCGCGAGGTAAAGGCGTTGGTGCTGTCCGCCGGACAGGTCCTTGACGAGAGTCTTCGCCTTCTCCTCGAGACCCGCAATCGCGATCGCCTGTGCCCGCGGCATGGGTCGCGGATAGTAGGAGCAGAAGAGGGTGACGATCTCCTCGACGCGAAGCATCCCCGGCACGCCCGACTCCTGCAGCATTACCCCGATCCGGCTGCGCGCGCGCAGGTCCTTGGGATCGATGCCGAACAGCAGGGCCCTGCCCGAGGTGGGGTTGCGGGTGCCGAGCATCAGGTTGATGGACGTCGTCTTGCCTGCGCCGTTCGGTCCGAGCATCGCAACCAGCTCTCCGGGATGGATGGCCAGGCTCACGTCGTCGACCGCGACCACATCGCCGTATCGCTTGGTGGCGTGGATGAGCTCGACCGCCGGACCGCTCACGGACTACAGGCTAGTCTGTGCGGAATGCCGACGATCTTCACGCAGATCATCGACGGCAAGCTGCCGGCGCGATTCGTCTGGAAAGACGACCGCTGCGTGGTCTTCCTGTCCAACCGGCCGCTGCGTCCCGGTCACGCGCTGGTCGTGCCGAGGCAGGAGATCGACCACTGGATCGACCTCGATGCCGCTCTGCTCGACCACCTGGCCGAGACGGCGCAGGCGATCGGCCGCGCGCAGATGGCAGGCTTCAAGCCGGAGCGCATCGGCGTGATGCTGGCCGGCCTCGAGGTGCCGCACTGTCACTTCCACGTGGTGCCCATCCGCGGCCTGCACGACCTCGACTTCGGCAACCAGGACCCTGACCCGGACCCGCAGATGATGGACGACGCTGCGGAGACGATCCGGACGCACCTGAAGACGCTCGGCTACCCCCAGGTCAGCGACTGAGTATCAGCGGCCGAGCATCTTCTCCAACTGATCGATGTGCATCTCGAGGTGACTGACCAGCGGTAGGCGCGCCACCTCCTCGGCGGTCATCGTGATCCCGTCGCCCAGCTCCGCCGACTGACGTAGGGCCTTCGGGTCCGTCGTCCGCAGCGTCTTGATCGTCCGTTCGTGGTCGGCGAGCGTCATCCGCACGAGGTCGGCCAGCTCGAGCTGCGACATCTGGTGGCCGGCGGTGTCGCGCAGGTGGACCGCCTCGAGGAGGTCCAGGTTGGGCAGCTGGCCGCTCGAGATCCGGTGCACCAGCACGCCGTAGAACTTCGAGAGCACGGCGAGGTGCGCGAGCAGCTCGTGGGCGTTCCATTGAGTTTCTTGGCCTGTTTCGTCGACTGGTTCGGCCTTGATCCGTGGGGCGAGGGCGGCGAGCCGGTCCGATGCCTGCTGCAGGCGGTCGGCGAGGATGTTGCGCTCGCGATCGAGGTAGGTGTCGATGAAGTTCTTGACGTCGTCGAGCGTGAACGCCGGGCTCTCGATCTTCACGGCCACAGACTAAGCGAGAATCAATCCATGTGCCATGGAGACGATTCCCGTCCACCCCTTCCACCGATCCGCGGCGCTGCCGCCGACCAGGGGGACTTCGTGCTCACGTCGGGCGACGGCACGAAGTTCGCCGCCTATTTCGCGCGAGCGTCGCAGCCTACCGGCGCCGGCATGGTCGTGATGCCGGATGTGCGCGGCCTGCATCACTTCTACAAAGAGCTGGCGCAGCGTTTCGCCGAGGCCGGCATCGATGCGGTGGCCATCGACTATTTCGGGCGCACCGCGGGGCTTGGTGATCGCGGCGAGGGCTTCGACTACATGCCGCACGTCGAGAAGACGACCCAGGAGAACATCGCCGGCGATGTCGGCGCGGCGATGGACCACCTGCGCACAGCTGACGGCGGCAACGTGAACTCGCTCTTCACGGTCGGCTTTTGCTTCGGCGGTTCATCGTCGTGGAACCAGTCCGCGTTCCATCCCGAGCTCAATGGGTGCGTTGGCTTCTACGGGAGACCTGTCCGGTCGGAGCCGCACATCGCAAAGATGCAGGCGCCGCTGCTGCTGCTGGTCGCCGGGGCAGACGCCGCCACACCTCTCGAACAGTCACGTGACTTCGACCAGAAGCTGGCGGCGGCCGGTGTGAAGTTCGAGTCGCACGTCTACGAGGGCGCGCCCCACAGCTTTTTCGACCGGGCCTTCGTCCAGTGGAAGGAGGCCTGTGACGACGCCTGGCGACGGATCCTGGACTTCGTGAATAACCACAGCTAGCTATCTATAGTCGGGCCTGATGGCAAAGATGGCCGCGAAGTCCAAAGCCGCCAGGGCGGCGCCACGGCTCCCTCAAGCTCTCATCGACCAGCTCGAGCGCCGGCACGCCGGTATGGCGCGCCACATGGCGCGGGCTGTGGTCACGCTGGTGCGGTGGGACACGTCCACCGGGCTGCCGCCGCAGCGCGACGCCATCATCCGCGCCTGCGAGGCTGGTCTCGACCTGTTCCTCGCCACGGCCCGGGAAGCGCGGCCGGCCACACCTGAAGAGCTGCGACGGGTGGCGCAGCTCGGGATCCTGCAGGCTCGGAGCAGCCAGTCGGTGGAGCCGATCCTTGCGGCCTACCGGATCGCGGCGCGGGTCGCCTGGGACGAGATCCTGCGCGCCTGGCGTGGACATCCCGAAGCTACGCCCGAGGCGATCATGCTCGTCGCCAACTACGTGTTCGCGGCCCTGGACCAGGTGGCCGCCGAGGTGACGAGGGCGTACCTCCACGCACGCGAGCAGCACATGCAACGCGGGACGCGCGCCCACGCCCGTCTCTTCCACGCTCTGATCAGCGACAACTTCGACTCTGAGCTCGAGCTCCAGCGGCAGGCGCTCGCGCTGAACACTCCACTGGTCGCCACAGGCTACGTGGCCGTCGTCTGCAACCTGGTCCTCGGCAATCGCGACGGTGCACGTGGTGGGCAGGCCCTGGCCGAGGTCGCCTCCTCTCTCCAGGCGCCGCGCGGTTCGCTCGTGCACCCGACCGACCCCAGCACGCTGGTGATCCTCTTGCCCGCCGATTCTGCAGCGGACGTCGAGGCCGCGCGGGCTTTCGTCGCTCGGCTGCAGGACGAGGTCTCGCAGCGCTCCGGCCAGCTCCGGGCGCGGGTCCGCGCCGGGATCGGCGGCTATCACCCAGGCCTCCATGGCATCTCGCGTTCCTATCTCGAGGCCCAGCAGGCGATCGAGGCCGGCCGCAAGCTGCGGCCCGATACACTCGTGCACGGCCACGACGAGGTGATCCCGCACCTCGTGCTGGCCCAGAACCCGCACCTCGCTGAGCGATTTGTCGCTTACTCCCTCGGCCGCCTCCTGGACCCGAAAGTCCGCAACCGGGAACAGCTTCTCGAGACCCTCGAGGCCTACCTGGCCAAGGGCTCGGTGAAGGATGCGGCGACCGCTCTGGGCCTCCATCGGCACACGGTGCTGTACCGGCTGGAGAAGCTGAAGGAGCTGCTGGGCGGCGATCTGGACGTGCCTGCGACCCGGCTCCGACTGCAACTGGCCCTGGACCTGCAGAAGCTGCTTTAGATCGACTTTGGACACCAAGTCCAAAGATTGGCCGGCCTTTTGCCACCTTACGAGGGTGCCGATTTCTACCTCGCGTCCGTATGCTCTCTTTATGACGCAAGCGCCTAAATCCAACGGTCGTCGGGTGGCTGTCACCGGGATGGGCTTCATCACCCCGATCGGCAACGACCTGGAGACCGTGTGGTCGAACATGGTCGAAGGGGTTTCCGGGGTCGGGCGCATCACCCGCTTCGACACCACCAACTTCGACACCAAGATCGCGGCCGAGGTCAAAGGCTTCAACCCCGAGGCGTACATGGACCGGAAGACCGCCCGCCACATCGGCCGCTACTGCCAGTTCGCCCTGGCCGCCTCCAAGCAGGCGCTGGCCCACGCCGGGCTCGACCCGGCGCAGATGAATCCCGACGACGTGGGCGTCATCGTCAGCTCCGGCATCGGCGGCATGGAGGAGATCGAGAAGAGCCACACCGCCCTCATGGAGCGCGGTCCCAAGCGGATCAGCCCCTTCACGGTGCCGATGATGATTGCGGACATGGCGGCGGGCATCGTCGCCATCCACACGCAGGCCGGCGGCCCGAACTTCGCGATCGTGAGCGCTTGCGCGTCGAGCGCGCACGGGATCGGTGAGGCATCGGAGATCATCAAGCGCGGCGACGCCGTAGCGATGCTCGCCGGCGGGTCGGAGGCCACGATCACCCCGTTGACCATGGGCGCGTTCTGCCAGATCAAGGCCACGAGTGAACGCAACGACGAGCCCGAGAAGGCTTGCCGGCCGTTCGACCTCGGCCGCGACGGCTTCGTCATGGGTGAGGGCTCGGTGATGTTCGTGCTCGAGGACATGGACCACGCCAAAGAGCGTGGGGCGCGGATCCTGGCCGAGATCGCCGGCTACGGCGCCAGCGCCGACATGTACCACTTCACCGCGCCCCAGCCGGAAGGCAAGGGTGCGATGCGAGCGATGCGCCACGCGCTCGAGAGCAGCGGCGTCGACCCCAACGAGGTCGGATACGTCAACGCTCATGGGACCTCCACCAAGCTCGGCGACGTCGCGGAGACCAGGGCCATCAAGGCGGTCTTCGGCGACCACGCCCGCGAGCTGGCGGTAAGTTCGACCAAATCCGTGCACGGGCACCTGCTCGGCGCGGCCGGCGCCATCGAGGCGGCGGCATGCGTGCTCGCGCTGGAGCGCGGTCTTCTGCCGCCGACCATCAACCTCGACGACCCCGACCCCGAGTGCGATCTCGACTACGTGCCCAACAAGGCGCGCCAGGCACAGATAAAGGTGGCGATCTCGAACTCCTTCGGGTTCGGCGGCCACAACGCGACGCTCGTCATCAAGAAAGCCCCGTCATCGGGCAACTGACTGAAGGAGGATTGCCCATGGCAAGCCAACTCGATTTCAAGGAACTGCAGGAGCTCTCGGCGGAGATCCTCGGGATCGACCCGGAGCAGGTTCAGATGGACAAGAGCTTCCAGCGCGACCTGGCGGCTGACTCGCTCGACCTCGTCGAGCTGATCGCAGCCATCGAGGACAAGTACGACGTCGAGCTCCCAGACGAGGAGCTGGAGAACATGAAGGTGATCGCGGACCTCTGGAAGTTCCTGGAGCAAAAGACCGCCGAGCGGCTGGAGGCCTGACGCGATGGCCATCACCACCAACTACCGCACCCGGTCGGACGCCGTCCCGCTACGCTCCTTCCCGGTCAAAGGACGCCCAAGCGCCATCGCCGGCGTCGGCGTTTACGCGCCCGAGAAGGTGCTCAGCAACTTCGACCTCGAGAAGATGATGGACACCTCGGACAAGTGGATCACCGAGCGCACCGGCATCCACCGCCGCCATATCGCCGAGCCGGGCACGACCACCTTCGACCTCGCCACGAAAGCCGCGCGGTCCGCGCTCGAAGCCGCGGAGGTCAGCGCCAAGGACCTGGACATGATCCTCGTCGGCACTTCGTCTCCTGACGGTCCGTTTCCATCGGTCGCGTGCCGGATCCAGAACGAGCTGGACGCCCCAGGCGCCGTCGCCTGGGACACGCTCGCCGCGTGCACCAGCTTCGTCTACGCGCTCTCGATCGCGGATTCCTTCATCGCCACCGAGCGCGCCGAAACCGTCCTCGTCGTCGGCGCCGAGGTGCTCTCGCGCATGATCGACTACTCCAACCGCGGCACCGCCGTGATCTTTGGCGATGGTGCGGGTGCGGCTGTCGTCAAGGCGGCGCCGAAGGGCGCGGGTTTTCTCTCCTGGTGTCTCGGCTCCGACGGTCGCGGCTACGCGCAGGTGACCTGCGGGAACATCGAAAAGGGCGCCTACGCGGCCAAGGATGCGACGCCCTTCATCGAGATGGTCGGGCCGGACGTCTTCAAGTTCGCGGTCGACATCTTCATCCGCCAGGCGAACGAGGTCTGCAACGCGGCCGGCGTCGGGCTGGACGAGATCGACCTGTGGGTCCCGCACCAGGCGAACTTCCGCATCATCGACGCCGCGGCGCGGCGCATCGGACTTCCCATCGACCGCGTCGCGGTCAACATCGACGAGTACGGCAACACGTCGAGCGCGTCGATCCCGCTCGCGCTCGAGGAGGCGATCCGGCAGGGTCGCGTGAAGAGCGGCGACCACGTTCTGCTGGCCGGTTTTGGATCTGGACTTACCTGGGGCGCAACGCTCCTGAAGTGGGCGTAGCGCAATGACCTGGGACTGACATGGGCATAGTTTTAGCCGGCCCGATCGCGCTCCTGTTCCCCGGACAGGGGGTGCAGAAGCCGGGCATGGGCAAGAGCCTTTACGACCGCTACCCCGCCGCCCGGCGGGCGTTCGATCGCGCCGAGGAGATCCTCGAGATGCCTGTCCGCAAGCTGTGCTTCGAGGGCCCGCTCGAGGAGCTCAACCGCACCGACGTCATCCAGCCATGCGTGATGACCGTCTGCTGGGCGGCCTACGAGGTGTGGCGCGAGGCCTACGGCTTCGAGCACGTGAGCGTCACCGCGGGCCACAGCCTTGGCGAGATCGCCTCCCTCGCCGCGGCCGGAGCGATCCCCTGGGAGACGGCCCTCCTGCTGGTCAAGGAGCGCGGCCGTGTGATGGCGAAGGCCGCGGGCGAGCACGTCGGCATGATCGCGATCGTCGGCCTCGACGAGGCCCAGGTCGAAAGCATCCGCCTCCAGTCGTCTGAGTTCGGCAAGCTCTGGATCGCCAACCGCAACGCCGACGTGCAGTTCGTGCTCTCCGGCGAGATGCCCGCGGTGCAGGAGGCCGAGCGCCTCGCCACGGCAGCGGGCGCGCGCCGCGCGCTCATCCTCACGATCCCGCTCGCCGCCCACACGCCGCTTATGGAGGCCGCGGCGACCGCGTTCCGGAGGGCCGTCGACCGGCTGCAGCTGAGCGCGCCGTCGATCCCGGTCCTGGCGAACGCGTCAGGCGAGGCGCTCCGGACGGTCACCGCGCTGCGCGACGAGCTGCGGTCGCAGATGCTGCACCAGGTCGACTGGGCGCGGACCATGGTCTCCATGCGCGCGATGAAGGTGCGCACGGTGGTCGAGCTGGGCCCCGGTCGCGTCCTGGCAAGCCTTGCGGCCAAGCACATCCCGGGCGTGGACACCTGGAACGCCGAAGAGCTGTTCGTAGACTTCGCGGGACCGACGACCGCTTAGGTGGGCGATCTCGATGGGAAAACCGCGCTCGTCACGGGCGGCGGTAAGGGCATCGGTCGCGCGATCAGCCAGAGGCTGGCCGAGATGGGAGCACGCGTGGTCGTGAACTACCGCTCCGACAAGGCCGCCGCCGAGGAGACGGCCGCCTCGCTGCCCAACGCGAATGCACACCAGGCCGACGTCGGCGACCCCGCGCAGGTCGCGGTGATGGTGAAGGCCATCGGCCGCGTCGACGTGCTGGTGAACAACGCGGGCGTGGTGCGCGACAAGCTGCTGATCCAGATGTCGCCGCCGGACTGGGAGGAGCTGATCCGCACCGACCTGATGTCGGCGTTCGCGACGACGCGGGCTGCCATCATGTCGGGAATGATGCGTGCGCGGTGGGGGCGCATCGTCAATATCTCGTCGATCGTGGGACTGACGGGCAACGCCGGCCAGGCCAACTACGCGGCCGCCAAGGCAGGTCTCATCGGCTTCACGAAGTCGGTGGCGCGGGAGTACGGGTCGCGCAACATCACCTGCAACGCGGTCGCGCCAGGCTATGTACGCACCGAGCTGACCAGCGGGTCGCTGACCGAGGAGATGGTGAGCGAGCTCGTGAAGATGACGCCGATCAAGCGCGAGGGCTCGGCCGAGGACGTCGCCGCGGCGGTCGGCTTCCTCTGCTCCGAGCGCGCGGGCTTCATCACCGGCCAGGTCATCGCCGTCGACGGAGGCCTCTCTCTCTGATGGCGATCCTCGAGCGCCACTTCGAAGAGGTCGCGATCCAGGGCGGCGAGCTGCCCGAGATCCTCTTGCCCACCAACTGCCCTGGCTGCGGCATCGGTCTCGAGGTCCACGAGCTCCGCGCCCACAACTATGTCTGCACGCACTGCGGTCACCACTTCCGGCTGGGCGCCGACGTCTGGATCGCGTTGCTCGCGGACAGTGGATCGTGGCAGGAGCGCTGGACCGACGTTCGCTCGCACGACCTGCTGAACTGGACGGTTCCCAAGCCGTACCAGGAGACCGTCGAGCGTCTGCTCGAGGACGGTCTCAACGAGGCTGTGCGCACCGGCACCTGCACCCTCGACCGCAAGCCGATCTGGCTGGCGGCGTTCGACTTCGGGTTCGTCGGCGGCACGCTCTCGATCGTGGGGGGCGAGCGCCTGGCGCGCGGCATGGAGCAGGCGGCGTCCACGAGGACGCCCTACGTCCTGGTCTCGGCGTCCGGCGGTGCGCGCATGCAGGAGGGCGTGCTCGCGCTGATGCAGCTCGCAAAGGTGAACGCCGCCGTGGGACGGCTGCACGCAGCGGGGGTTCCGTTCTTCTCTGTGCTGACCGACCCGACCTTCGGCGGCACAGCCGCCTCCCTGGCGCTGCTCGGCGATATCAACATCGCGGAGCCGGGCGCGGCCATTGGATTCACCGGGCCGCGCGTCATCAAGCAGGCGACATACGCCGACCTCCCGCCCGGATTCCAGAGCGCGGAGTTTCAACTGGCGCACGGCCAGGTCGACCTCGTCCGGCCCCGCACCGAGCTTCGTCCGCTGCTGGCGCACCTCCTGGAGATGTATCCGTGAGCGTCTGGGAGATCGTTGAGCTCGCTCGGCACCCCCAGCGCCCTTACTCGCTCGACTACATCCGCCGCCTGGCGCCTGACTTCATCGAGCTGCACGGCGACCGGCTCTCCGCGGACGACCCGGCACTAGTCGGCGGCATCGGCACCTGGCACGGCCGGACGACCGTCTTCCTCGGGCACCAGAAGGGCCGGAGCGTCAAAGAGCGCGTGGCCCGCAACTGGGGGATGATGCACCCCGAGGGATACCGCAAGGCGCTGCGCCTCGCCCACCACGCCGCCAAGTTCGGGTTCCCGATCATCTCCCTGATCGACACCCCCGGCGCGTATCCCGGCGCTGGCGCCGAGGAGCGCGGCATCGCGGCCGCGATCGCGAACGCGATCATGGAGTGGTTTCGCATCCCGGTGCCCATCGTAGCCGCCGTGATCGGAGAAGGCGGCAGCGGTGGTGCGCTGGGGATGGGTGTCGCCGACCGGGTGATCATGCTCGAGAACTCGATCTACTCCGTGGCGTCGCCGGAGGCGGCGGCCTCGATCGTGTGGCGTGACAACTCGCGCAAAGTCGAGGCTGCGGAACAGCTGCAGCTCACCTCACGCGAGATCGTGGCGATGGGCGTCGTCGAGGAGGTGGTGCCGGAGCCACCGGGCAGCGCGAGCGCCGACTACGACGCTGCCGCGACCGCACTCGACGAAGCGCTGCAGCGGCACTTGAAGCCGCTGCTCGAAGAGGCGTCGTCGCAGCTCCTCCAACACCGCTACGACCGCTTCCGCTACATCGACTCCCTGGTGCACGCCGAGCCGCACTTCGGCCCCAAAATCGACTGACTTATGAGAGGAAACCCGGATGGTTTCCTCTCATCGCCCGGTCGCTTCGCGACGGGGCTGCTCTCCTTCCGGTATACGGTTCGGATTGATTGAAAGACTTCCACCTGCCACGTCAGGCGGCATCGAAGCCATAGTTGCGGCCGGGCCAAGCCTGGCCGCCAAGGGAGCGCTGGGTTGAAACCAACAGCGAACGCGCGGTGAGGGTAGTCGCCCAGCGCGTCGCTTCCGGCTCCGTGAGCTGGGAGCAAGACGGCGACCAGCACCGTGCAACCATCGGGCCTGGTTTCGTGTTGTTGGTGGGTGCTGCAGGTGACGACGACTCCAGCTCCGTGCGCAGGCTTGCGGACAAGATCATCGACCTCCGCGTGTTCGCCGACGAGGCGGGGAGGATGAATCTCAGCCTGGTCGACGTCGCCGGCGCAGCGCTGATCGTGTCCCAGTTCACCCTGTTTGCGGACATGAGCCGAGGCCGCAGGCCGAGCCTGCTCAAAGCAGGCGACCCGGTGCGGGCGGCGCAGCGCTACGAGGAGTTCATGCGCCAGTTCCGCGAGCGCGGAATACAGACGCAGACGGGCAGCTTTGGGGCTGTCATGCGGGTGAGCATCGAGAACGACGGCCCGGTCACGCTGGTGCTCTCAACCGACGACTGGGCGACGCGTGTCTGAATCAAAGAGCCGCTTCCTTCCACAGCTGGCGTTCATCGGCCTGGCCCTGATCTGGGGCGGCTCATTCCTCGCCATCAAGCTGACGGTCCAGGACATGAGCCCGACAGCGCTTTTGCTGTTCCGCTCGATCTCAGGATTTCTAACCCTCATGTTGATCGTCCTCGTCCTGCGCAGGCCGCTGTTCGGTCCAGGGTGGCGCGGAAGGTTGCTCGGGTTCGCGATCATGGCCGTCACCAACGCCGTGATCCCCTGGGTCGCCATTGGCTGGGGCGAGGAGCGAATCTCGAGCGGCCTGGCCAGCATCCTCAACTCGACGACCACGCTGTGGACCGCGGTGCTCATCTACTGGGTGGTGCCGAGCGAGAGACCCAGCCTTATCAACTACCTGGGGGTGATGGTCGGGTTCGCGGGCGTGGTCATCCTCGTCTACCCGGAGCTGGCCACGCACGGGGTATCGGGCGACGTCGTCGGCGCGCTCGCCGTCGTGGTCGCGTCACTCTCGTACGCGGTCAACGCCCTCTACCAGCGCCGAAAGATGCGCGACGTAAGCATCTTCGAGATCAGCCTCGGCCAGCTGGGGGCGAGCGTGCTGTTCGCGATTCCGCTCGCCGCTCCATCCTTACCCGACATCCACTTCCACTGGCTGTCGATGGCCGCGGTCATCGCGCTCGGAGCGGTCGGAACCGGGTTTGCCTACACCCTTTACTACTACGTCATGAACACGCTCGGCGCGGTTCGCGCCGCTGGAGTCACTTACCTCGTTCCGGTGACGGCCGTGTTCTGGGGCGCGTTGCTGCTGAATGAGACCGTCGGCCTCTCCCTCGTCGCGGGCATGATCGTGATCCTCGCCGGCATCTTGCTTGTGAACATTCGGCGCGTGCCTCGCCGCGAGTCCGCCGTCGAGCAGGATTCCGCCGCGGCGTGAGCGAATACGTCTCCCAGCATGCCGACCAGGTCCGGCTGGCGGCGGAGCGCATCCACGGCAAAGTCCGGCGCACGCCCACCTTGACGACCGATCTCGACTTTGACCTGCGCCTCAAGCCCGAGTGCTTCCAGGTCACCGGTTCGTTCAAGCCGCGGGGCGCGTTCAACGCGGTGCTTTCGCTCGTGGCCCGCGGGCAGCGTCCGCCGGGCGTGATCGCCGTCAGCTCCGGTAACCACGCGCAGGCCGTGGCGCTGGCTGCGGGCACCGTCGGCCTGTCGGCCCTGATCCTGATTCCCGAGGACGCCAACCCGGCCAAGGTTGCGGCGACGCGGGCGCTCGGCGCCGAGGTGATCCAGGACGGGATCACCTTCGCCAACCGCGAGCAGCGGCTGCGCGAGGTGATGGCGGAGCGGGGATTCGTGCTCGTGCATCCCTTCGACGACTGGGACGTCATCCACGGCCAGGGCACAGTCGTCCGAGAGCTGCTCGAGGACGAGCCCGACCTCGAGGTGGTGGCGACGCCGGTCGGGGGAGGCGGGCTGCTCGCCGGCTCGGCGATCTCCGCCAAGCATCACCGGCCGGCGATCAAGGTCGTTGGCGTAGAGCCTGCCGCTGCGGACGACGCCTTCCGGACCTGGAAGGCGGGAAGCATCCAGACCCTGGCGGCCTCGCCTTCGACGGTCGCCGACGGAGTCCGCACAACGGCGATCGGCAAGCGCAACTTCGAGGTCATGTTCGGCAACGGCCTGGTTGACGAGATCGTCACCGTGAGCGAGGAGGAGATCGCGCACGCGGTCCAGGTCGCCTGGTCTCGACTCCACCTCGCGATCGAGCCGACCGGCGCGTTGCCGCTTGCCGCTTACCTCGCGGGCAAGCTCCCGCAAGGGCGCACCGGTCTCGTCCTCAGCGGCGGCAACGCCAACCTCCAGACGGTGGCTACACTCCTGAGCAGTGATACCGGTCAAAGAGGTCATGACGCGAAACGTGATCACGTTTCGTGAGGAGACGCCGGTCGACGAGATCGCGAAGATCCTGACCTCGAAGCACATCACCGGCGCTCCGGTCGTCGCCAACGAGGGCCACGTCGTCGGCATCGTGTCCGAGACGGACGTCTTCTCCAAGAAGGGCAAGACCGCGCGCGACATCATGAGCCCGCGCGTCATCTCGGTCACCGAGGAAACCGGGATCGATGAGGCAGCCCGTCTCCTCATCGGCGAGCGCATCCGTCGCGTGCCGGTGATCCGCGGCGGCAAGATGGTCGGCCTGCTCAGCCGGTCCGATGTCCTTGACTTCTTCGCCAAGACCCGCTGGACGTGCGACGTCTGCGGTTGGTGGGAGCGCAGCCTCGAGAGGCCGGCGCGCTGCTACTCCTGCTCGAGCACCGACCTGCGCCTGGAGCGTGCCGATCCCGGACACTAGAACCGGAACTTCACTCAAGGCGCAGAGCTTCACCGAGTCCGTCATCCGCGAGATGACGCGGCTGAACCTTGCTCTCCACGGACCGGCGAAGGCGGTCAACTTCGCCCAGGGCTTCCCGGACTTCGACCCCGACCTGCGCATCCTGGACGCCGCGGCGCGGGCGCTGCGCGACGGCTACAACCAGTACGCGACGACGTGGGGCGCTCCGCAGTTGCGCAACGGGGTGGCGGCGAAGGTATCAGCCGCGTGGGGGCGTGACGTCGACCCGGAGACGGAGATCACCGTGTCTTGCGGCGCGACCGAAGCGATGATCGCGGCCATGCTCGCCGCCGTCGATCCGGGCGACGAGGTGATCATCTTCGAGCCGTTCTACGAGAACTACGGGCCCGACTGCGTGATCAGCGGCGCCGTGCCGAGGTACGTCGCGCTGCGGCCGCCGGACTGGTCTTTCGACCCCGATGAGCTGCGCCGCGCGTTCAACACCAGGACGCGCGCCATCGTCGTCAACACGCCGCACAATCCCACCGGCAAGGTCTATTCGCAGCAGGAGCTCGAGCTGATCGCCCAGCTGTGCCGGGAGCATGACGCGATCGCCATCACCGACGAGATCTACGAGCACCTTGTCTACCGGGGCCGCCACGTCAGCATCGCCACACTGCCCGAGATGGCCGAGCGGACGATCACGATCAGCGGCGCCAGCAAGACGTACTCCGTCACGGGTTGGCGGATCGGGTGGCTCCTCGCCCCGCCCGCGCTGACCTCGGCCATCCGCAAAGTGCACGACTTCCTGACCGTGGGCGCCGCGCATCCGCTGCAGATCGCGATCGCCGAAGCCCTGCAGCTGCCTTCGTCCTTTTATGTGGAGCTGCTCGGCGACTACCAGGAGCGGCGCGACGCAATCGTCGGCGGGCTGCGGGAATGCGGCTTTGAAGCGAATGCGCCTGACGGGGCGTACTACGTGATGGCCGGTATCGGGTCGTTCGGCGCCAGGGATGACATCGCCTTCACGCGACGCTTGATCGAGGAGGTCGCGGTCGCCACCGTGCCGGCCTCGAGCTTCTACCACGACCCGTCGCTGGGCCGAGGACACATCAGGTTCAGTTTCCCGAAGAGGATCGAAACCATTGAGCGCGGCCTGGCCGCGCTGCGCGCCCTTCGCCCTTAACAACCTTTTCGTTGCCGGAACCTTGCCGGGTTCCCACTACGCCGCGACGTACTAAACAACCCGCGAGTGCCGGCGCTCGCGCCCTTGAAGTGCGCCTAGGAGGCGCGAATGCCGGCGGACGCGCCCTTAAGTGCCTTCCACGAGCGACGTCCGGCGGCTTCCATGCGGTGTGTGTCGCGGCCGTGGAGACCACGGCCGCAAAAGCGACACTCGTCTTCTGATTTCGCCCTTCCCCTGAAAATTAGGTAGCTGTCAAGCTGGCATGGCTTCGAGGGTGACTTTGTAGCCGAGTACCTCCAGCCGATGGAGTGAGCGACGGACGATGGCATCTACGTTGCGTCGCTCGAAGTGGGCTGGCCCGAGGTCCTGAAAGACGACACCGTCCCTGAGCACGTGATAGACGGCGATGAGGAGGGAGTGCGCAGTAGCAATGGCGGCCCTCTTCTTGCCCCGGCGGGAGGCGATGCGCCGGTCGCGAGCGGTGAAGAAGGTCTGCTTGCGGGAGTGGCTGACGGTCCAGGCGGCTTCGAGCAGCGCGTTGCGCAGCCACCGGTTGCCAGCTCCGATGGAGGCGTACTGACGCTTTCCAGCCGACTCGTTGTTGCCTGGGCAGACGCGGGCCCAGGACGCGAAGTGGGCAGAGGTCGGGAACCTGCTCATGTCGGTGCCGGTCTCGACCAGGATCTGTTCGGCAGCTCGCCGGCCGATGCCTGGAATCTCATCCAGGCGCTCCAGAGCTACCTGGAAAGGGCGCATGCGTTCAGCCACCTCCTCGTCCAAGCTGGCTATTTCGGCCTCGATTGACTCCAGCAGACGGAATTGGCTCCGGAGCAGGAATCGCTGGTGGTGACCCACCGAACCAGTCAGCGCCCGCTCGAGCTCGGGAATTTTGTTGCGGAGCGCGGTCTTGGCCATGCCGGCCACTGCAGCGGGGTCGTCAACACCCTGGGCGAGAGCTTGGAGCATGGCTCGGCCAGAGACTCCCATCACGTCACTGGCTACGTCACCGAGCTTGATGTTGGCTCCTTCGAGCAGCTTCTGAATACGTTGGACCAGGTGAGCGCGTTGCTCGACCAGCGAGCGCCTGTATCGCACCAGTTCCCGTCGCTCGCGACTCTCGCGGTCGGGAATGAAACTTGCCTTGAGCAGTCCGTGCTGAAGCAATTCCGCCAGCCACTCGGCATCTTTGACATCGGTCTTCCGCCCAGGCACCGCCTTCACGTGTCGTGCGTTGACCACCAACAGCTCCATGCCGTGGTTCTCGAGCAGGTTGAAGACCGGCTTCCAATAGACGCCAGTCGACTCCATGGCGACCTGGGTCACGCCGCCTGCCAAAAGCCACTCTCGAAGCTGAATCAAGTCAGTGGTCATAGTTCCAAAAGCTCGCGTCTGGCTGCCTTCAGGCGTCAGGCGGCAAGCCACCACGGTCTTCTTGTGGACGTCGAGTCCGCAGCACCTTCCGTAGATCGGCCTCACCCAGCACCTCCGTCGAATGAGCTGTCGGGTGGCCGGCGACCTGGACCAGTGGAAGAGTTTCCCCTGCGTGCTCCCGCCCGGCGGGGCGACATTCGTTGGTGCCAAAAAGGTCGCCGGCTCACGTTAACAATCGGGCTCCACACCCAAAGGGCGACGAGCATCTCGACCACTCCGACGCAAGCCAATTTTCATCCTCGGTGGTGCCGCCGAGGCATGATTCGTTAACAGG
>DASWDZ010000083.1:0-50048 GCA_036395015.1 Candidatus Dormiibacterota bacterium
GCTGCCGGAAGACCAGGTTCAGCACGATCGTCGCGATGATCGAGAGGACGATGCTGGTCGCCACAGGTATGTAAACGGTCGTGTTGCCGCTTCGGAACGTGAAGTCGCCCGGCAGGTGGACGCGACCGAACAGCATCAGCGCCCCGCCGATGACCACGAGCAGCACGCCGAAGACGAGGAGCATCCTCCCGACGTCAGCCATTACCCGCCTACAGTAGGCGGGTCTGCTGAGATTCCGGCTGAGGCCGAGCGATGCCGATGTGCCTGTAGGCAAGCTCGGTGGCCACCCTCCCCCGAGCCGTCCGGGCGAGGAAGCCGATCTGGATCAGGTACGGCTCGTGGACGTCCTCGATCGTCTCCGGCTCCTCGGACAGTGAGGTGGCCAGCGTGTCGAGCCCGACTGGCCCCCCCTTGAACTTGACGATCACTGTGTGCAGGAGCTGTCGATCGAGTGGCTCGAGGCCGATCTCGTCCACCTCCAGCATGCCCAGGGCGTGGCGCGTCACGTCCACAGTCGCGCGCCCGTCGCTCCGTACCTGCGCGTAGTCACGGACCCGGCGCAGCAGCCGGTTGGCGACCCGGGGCGTGCCGCGGGCCCGGCGCGCGATCTCGGAGACCGCTTCCTCATGGATCTCGATGTCGAGGATGCGAGCGGACCGGGTGACGATCTTCTCCAGCTCCCCCTTGGTGTAGAAGTCAAGTCGGTAGACCGCCCCGAACCGATCACGCAGGGGGCCGCTGAGCAGGCCCTGGCGCGTCGTCGCTCCGATACACGTGAAGTGCGGGAGGGGCAGCGTCGCGGCGCTCGCCCCCACTCCCTTCCCGAGCACGGCGTCAAACCGGAAATCCTCGAGCGCCGGGTAGAGCGATTCCTCAACGACCGTGTTCAGGCGGTGGATCTCGTCGATGAAGAACACATCACGCGTGGTCAGGTTCAAGAGGATCGAGCCAAGCGCACCCTGGTGGTCGATCGCCGGGCCGCTGCTGACTTTGATCGCCACGCCGAGCTCGTTGGCGATGATGTGCGCGAGCGTCGTCTTGCCGAGGCCCGGCGGACCGCAAAGCAGCACGTGCTCCACCGGCTCGTCGCGGCGGCGCGCGGCCTCGAGGAGGATGCTGAGGTTTTCGCGGACCTGCTCCTGGCCGACGTACTCGGCGAGGAAGCGGGGGCGCAATGTGAGGTCGAACTGCTCGTCGTCCGACCGTGCGTCGAGGACTTTGTCCATGGTCATTTGCGTCCCAGCGCCTTGAGCGCGGTCGCGAGCGCTTCCTGCGTCGAAGGAGATGATTTCCAGTCCACGGACTCGATCCCGGCGCGTGCCTCCTGAGAGGAATAGCCCAGGTTGCGTAGCGCCGACTCGACCGCCTTGGGCACGGCGCCGTCGCCGGCCATCGCAGCCGCGCGCGGAAGCGCCTCCAGCGCGGCCACCGCGTCGAGCCTTGGCTTGAGCTCGATGATCACCTTGGCCGCCGTCCGCGGTCCGACGCCGCTCGCCCTCCTGATCGGCGCCACATCTTCGCTCATGATCGCGCGCTTGAGGACCTCCAGGCTGGCCGCGCCGAGGATGTTGAGACCCACCTTGGGTCCGACGCCGTCCACCTGGATCAGCATCTCGAACAGCTCGAGCTCCTCTACCGTCGCAAATCCGTAGAGAGCCAGCTGGTCTTCGCGCACGTGCGTATGGATGTGCAGCTCGACGTCGCCGCCAGGCGGCGGCAGCTGCTGTCGCGTTTGAGATGCGACGGCGACCAGGTAGCCCACACCGCCCACATCGAGGACCACGAAATCGGGACCCGCTCTGCGCACCACTCCGCTGAGATGCGCGATCATCTGAGAGCCGTCCTCGCGAAACGACGGCTCCGCGCGTGGCACAGAGCGATCGCGATCGCGTCGCGTGCGTGGTCGTCGAGCTTGCCTTCGGGCAGCTTCACCTGCGCCGCCAGCATGCGCCCGATCTGCGCTTTGTCCGCGTTGCCGTAGCCGGTGAGGATGACCTTCACCTGGCTCGGCTTGTACTCGAAGACCGGCACGCCGACTTCCTCGAGCACGTTGAGGATGGCGCCGCGCGCCTGGGCCACGCCGACCGCACTCGTCGCGTTGCGTCCCATGAACAGCTCTTCGATCGACGCCTCCGCGGGCGGATTTTCGGCAAGCAAAGCTCGCAAGTGGTTCGTGATCGTCAGCAGACGGGCGCCGTCGCGACCGGGGATGGTCACGACCGTGCTGCAAGAGAGAACGAGGTTCGGTTCGGCGAACAGGGCAAATCCCGTGCCCGCGAGGCCCGGATCGACGCCAAGGATCAGTCCGTCGCGCTTGCTCGGCATTGGTCCAGCACGTTTCTACACCTGTGCGGAGACGCGTTCAAGGACGTTGGTTGGAATGTCGAAGTTGGCGTAAACCTGCTGGACGTCGTCGTCCTCCTCGAGTGACTCCATCAATCTCAGCACCGCGGCCGCCTTGTCCTCGCCGACAGGGACCGTCTGTTTCGGCTGCATTGTGACCTCGGCGTTGTCGACGGTGACGCCGAGAGCCTCCACTGCGGCTTTGACCTTTTCAAAGGACTGCGGCGGTGCGGTGATCTCGACCGAGCTGCCCTCGACCTGCACGTCGTCGGCGCCGGCTTCGATGGCCGCGAGGGCGACTTCTTCAGGGTCGTGCTTGCCGGCGCCGGCGGAGATCACCCCTTTGCGCTCGAACATCCAGCCGACCGCGTTGGCCTCGGCCAGGTTGCCGCCCTGCTTGGAGAAGCGGTGGCGGATCGACGCCGACGTTCGATTCCGATTGTCGGTCAGCGTGTCGACCATGACCGCCACCCCGGCGGGGCCGTAGCCCTCGTAGCGGACCTCTTCCAGCCTCTCCCCGGCGAGCTCCCCCGTGCCCCGCTTGATGGCGTTCTGGATGCGGTCGGTCGGCATGTTGATCTCGCGGGCTTTTTGAATCGCAAGCCGCAGGCGGAAGTTGCCGTCGGGATTGCCGCCACCTTCCCGGGCTGCGATCGTGATCTCGCGGCTGGCGCGGGTGAACGCCTGGCCACGCTTGGCGTCGACGATCGCTTTCTTGTGCTTGATGCCTGCCCATTTCGAATGGCCGGACATCAGGAGAGCCCTCCGAACATGCTTTCGCTCATTCTAATTCGATGTACCGCCGCCGACCAGATACGACGTCACCTGATTTGGGCGCGGGCGAGTCGACCCCGACCCTTTCCCCGTTGACCTTGACCCCACCCTGTTCGAGCAATCGTCTCGCGTCGTTGCGACTGCTGGCAATCCCGGTCTCGACGAGGAGGCTGACGAAGTCGGTTGGACCTTTGTCCCACTTCTCGCGTTGCTGCGGAATTTCGCGCTTGCGGAACTTCACGTTGAAGTCCTCCTCGGCGCGCCGAGCCGCGTCCTCACCATGCAGTCGCTTCACGATCTGGAATGCGAGCGCCGCCTTTGAGTCACGCGGTTTCATCGCCAGGACCTCGGCCTGCCGATCCGGCTCGAGGGCTGAGATGAGACGCACGTATTTCTCGATCAGGCGGTCGGGGATCGACATCGTCTTGCCGTAGATCTCTTCCGGCGCCTCGCTGATGCCGATGTAGTTGCCCAGCGACTTCGACATCTTCTGCTCGCCATCCCTGCCCTCGAGCAGCGGAAAGACGGCGATGTCCTGCGGCTCCTGTCCGTAGGCCTTCTGGATCTCGCGACCGAACAGGAGGTTGAACAGCTGGTCCGTGCCGCCGATCTCCACGTCGGCGTTCACCGCGACCGAGTCGTAGGCCTGGCTGAATGGGTACAGGATCTCGTGCGCTCCGATGGCGGCGCCCGCCTTCACGCGGTCCGCGAAATCCTCGCGCTGCAGAACCTGCTGCAGCGTCGCCTTCGCCATCAAGCGGAGGATGTCGGCCGCGCTCATCGCCGCGAGCCACTCCGAGTTGTGCCGGACCTCGATCTTCGAGCGGTCGAGGACGAGCTCGACCTGGTCGAAGTAGGTCTTCGCGTTGGCCTCGACCTGTTCGCCCGTGAGCATGGGGCGCGTCTCCGAACGTCCGCTCGGATCGCCGATCATCGCGGTGTAGTCCCCGATGATCAGGACGACCGTGTGACCGTCGTCTTGAAACGCACGCAGCGTGTCGAGGACGACGAGATGGCCGACGTGCAGGTCCGGAGCGGTGGGGTCGAGCCCTAGCTTGACGCGCAGCCGGTCACCCCGTTCGAGGCGCTGGCGAAGGTGACCTTCGACGTGGATCTGGACCGCCCGCTCGCGCAGGCGATCGAAAAACTCCCTACTCACAGTCCCTGTTACGGATTGACCGGGTTCGAGCTGAAGTACTGCTGAGGGTCTACAGGAAGCAGGGGCTCGAACAGGGCGATGATCGGCCTGTCGGTGGCGTTGACCAGGTTGGTCATGTAGAGAGATCGCTGGACCGCGTTCCTGATCCCCTGCTGCAGCGGGTCGAGCTGAGCGCCGCCGATCGGGTTCGCGGCGGCTCCGAGCTCGTAGACGACGACGTAGGAAAGCAGGATCGCGGTGAACACGCCGAGAGCGACGCCGAATGTCCGGTTCAGAACGACGGCCTGGATCTGGATCTGCGAATGGGCGAGCTGCGTCGCGACCTCGACGATCAGGAGCACCGCGAAGATGATTCCGAAGAAGCCGTAGATGCGGCCGTCGGCGATCTCGAAGCTCGACGTCTGCTGCAGGATGCCACCCGCCTGGATGCCCATGTTGGTCGCCGCCCACACGGCGACGAACAGAGCCACGAGCCCGATGAACCGGCGGATCAAGCCCGCGAAAAAGCCTCCGGCGGCGTAGGCGAGGACGAGCAAGATCGGAAAGATGTCGATCCAGGTCACCTACCGCTTCCCCCGATGATCCCCAAGAATTCAGCGCCTTCGGCTGCGAATCCGCGGGGACCTTTATTCAACGGCACGCGAATGCGTGCGAAATCCGCGCCGGCCTTCACTCTCTGAACCTGGCGCGGTGTCTTTTCTCCAGCCCCAGCTTGATCTCCGACATCACTCTGTCCACTTCGGCGTCCGTAAGGGTGCGTTCCGGGCTTCGGAAAGTCAAGGTAAAGGCGATGCTCTTGTGCCCTTCCGGAACCTGTGAGCCACGGTATTCGTCAAACGCACGGACGTGCTCCAGCAGGTCGCTCGACGATTCTCTGATCGAGGTCAGCACCGCGGCAGCGGCCACTGTGTCATCAACCACGACGGCCAGATCGCGCTCCACGCTCGGGTAGCGCGGCAGCGAGCTCGCCCGAGGGATTCGCGAGGCGGCGAGCAGGGGCTCGACGTCGATCTCAAACGCGACGAGGCGGCCCTCGAGCTTGGCCCCCGCGGTCACCGTCGGGTGGAGCTCGCCCACGTAGCCGAGCTGGCGCCCGTCCATGACGACCGCCGCGCAACGGCCGGGATGAAAGAGCTGCGCCGCCGCGCGTTGGTAGGTGCACGCCGGAGCCGAGAGAGCGCCAACGCATCCATCCAGCACCGACTTCAGGTCGTAGAAGGCGGCACGCCCTTCATCGGCAGTCGCCCCCGCCGTGGCCACCGCCGCCACGCGAAGCGGCTCCTCGGGCTGCGTGTCTTTCTCACCCACACCCGCCAGGAACGCCGCCGCGATCTCATGCAGGCGCACGTGCATGCGGCCGCGGTCGCGGTTCAACGCAACTGCGTCGAGCAGCGATGGCACCAGGGAGGTGCGCAATGTGTCCATGTCGTCGCTGAGCGCGTTTGACACTCGCATCGCGTGCGCGCCGATGCGCAGGCCCTCTAGCTTGCGGCCGGAGACCAGCGCCGGGTTCCAGGTCTCGGTGTAACCCGCACCGGCGAGCACCTCGCGCACGGCGTCGAGGCGGCGGTCGATGCTGGGTCCGAGCGGCGTCCACGTTTCGTGTCTCCGGCCCGGCAGCGTGGGCGGCACGCGATCGTAGCCGTAGACGCGTCCGACCTCCTCGACGAGGTCCTCCGGGATGGTGACATCGAGCCGAAACACGGGCGGAAGGACGTCCCACTCACCGTCGCCGCGCACCTTTACGTGGAAGCTCAACCGCTTCAGGATCGACTCGGCCTCCTCCAGCGGCACGTGGGTGCCGAGCACGTCGTCGATCAGCGACGGCTGGAGGTTGACCCGGATCGGCTCTTGCGGCCGCGGATAGACGTCCGCCCAGTCCCTGTGCACCGTGCCTCCCGTGAGCTCGGCGATCAGCGACGCGGCGCGACGCGCGCCCGCAAGCGCAAGCTCGGGCGGCAGCGCTCTCTCAAACCTTGCGGAGGCCTCAGTCCGTAGACCGATGGTGCGCGATGTCTGCCGCACATTCGGACCATTGAAGTTGGCGGACTCCAGGAGCAGGTCCGTCGTGGTCGACGTGACCGCGCTCTCTTCCCCGCCGATGACCCCCGCCAGGGCGACGGGGCGCTCGGCGTCGGCGATCACGAGCATGTCTGGCGTCAGATCCCGGGTCACGCCGTCCAGGCCGAGCAACTTCTCGTGATCGCGGGCACGGCGCACCTGTATCTCGGGGCCGGAGAGCTTGGCCATGTCGAATGCGTGAAGGGGCTGCGCGTACTCGAGCAGCACGTAGTTGGTGATGTCGACGATGTTGTTGATCGGCCGCACGCCGCACGCCCTGAGGCGCCGCTGCAGCCAGCTCGGGCTCGGGCCTACCTTGGCGCCCTTGATCACGGCGCCGATGTAACGGCTGCACAGGCTGGGATCCTCGATCGTCACCTTCACCAGGTCGCGGCCCGCCGGGCTCGCGGTGCCGGTGAAGGAGGGCATGAAGTCGCGCTTCACCGGTCGGTCGAGGCCTGCCGCGAGCTCGCGTGCGATGCCCAGGTGGCCCATCTCGTCGGGGCGGTTGGAGGTGATCTCCGCCTCCATGATGGCCTGGCTCGGGATGACCGTCGTCAGGGGATCGCCAGGGGTGCCGCTATCCAGGATGAGGATCCCGGAGTGATCGTCGCCGAGCAGCAGCTCGGCTGCCGAGCACAGCATCCCACTTGCCTGGTAGCCGGCGATGTTCATGTCCTTCACGACCTTCCCGTTCGGCACCGTCGTGCCCGGCAGCGCAACCGGCACGAGCGAGCCGGGGACGGCGTTGGGTGCGCCCGCGATGATCTGCTGGGTGCGGCCGCCGAGCTCGACCTGGTGGACCCAGAGGTCGTTTCGCGACTTGGGATGCTTGTTCTGTTCGAGCACCTTGCCGATGACGATCTGCGACAGGTCGACCATCACCAGCGACTCGACCTCGACGCCGAGCCGCGTCAGCACGTCGGCGGCATCCTTCGGCGTGACGCCGTCGAGATCGAGGAAGTCGCCGAGCCATTCGTAGGAGATGCGCATCAGAACTGCTCGAGGAAGCGCAGGTCGGACTCGTAGAAGAGGCGGATGTCGTCCACGTCGTGCTTGAGCATCGCCATGCGCTCGATGCCGAAGCCCCAGGCGTAGCCGTTCCACAGCGACGGGTCGACCCCGCCGTTGCGCAGCACGTTGGGATGGACCATGCCGCACCCGCCGACCTCGAGCCAGCCTTTGTGCCGGCAGCTCTTGCAGCCGACGCCGCCGCAGATCCCGCAGCTCACGTCGAACTCAAAACTCGGCTCGGTGAATGGAAAGTAGCTCGGTCGCACTCGCACCTTCCGCTCGCGCCCGTAAAGGGACTGGATCATGTAAAGGAGCGTGCCCTTCATATCGCCGACGGTCAGGCCCTTGTCGACGGCGAGTCCCTCGACCTGGCTGAAATAAGGAAGGCGCGTGGCCTCGGGCGCGTCTCGGCGGTAGCAGCGACCCGGAGTGATGATGTAGATCGGCGGCTCCTTGATCCGCTGCATGGCGCGGATCTGCACCGGCGACGTGTGGGCGCGAAGCAGCAGCTCCGGGCTGAAGTAAAAGGAGTCCCAGTTCTCGCGCGCGGGATGACCCTGCGAGATGTTGAGCGCCTCGAAGTTGTACCACTCGGTCTCCACCTCGGGTCCGAGCTCGACCTGGTAGCCGAGGGACTCGAGGACCGTTTCGATCTGGCGGCGGACCTGGGTCAGGACGTGGATGTGGCCGCGGTTGGCCGGTGGGCCCGGGAACGTGATGTCGATCGCCTCGGTCTCCGCGAGGTCGGCGAGACGCGCGGTCTCGAGCTCCGCCCGGCGTGCGGCAAGGGCCGCCTCGATTGCTCGCTTGGCCTCGTTGGCGTCTTTGCCCAGGGTTGCCTTCTCAGCGGGGGGCAGCTGGCCGATGTTGGCCAGCACCCTGCTGAGGCGTCCACTCTTGCGCCCCAGGTACTCCTGCTCGATTCGGGCGAGCTCGTCGTTGCTTTGCGCCCGACCGATCGCGGCGGCCGCCTCCGCCGTCAGCGTCGTGGCCTCGCTCACGATGCCTGCTTCCTGCGCCTGATCTCGAAGAGGATCAGGGCCGCGGCCGCCGCCACGTTGAGCGACTCAACTCCTTCCGTCAGCGGCACCGTGACGAGCTTCAGGTCTTTGCGAGAGAGGCCGTGGGCCTCGCTGCCGAGGACGATCATGCCCGCAGACTCTATCGGCGCCTCGGTCAGCGGTGCACCGCCGCTTGGGGCCGCGCCGTAGCCGTCCAGCTCCTCGAGGTCTTTCCAGTGCGCGCGCGCGACCTTGAGCCGGAACACATTGCCGGCCGAGGCGCGGACTGCTTTGGGGCCGTATGGATCCGCGCTGCCCGGCAACACCGCCAGGGCCGGCGCACCCGCCGCGGCCGCGGTGCGGCAGATCGCGCCCACGTTGCCTGGATCCTGGACTCCGTCGAGCACGACCAGCGGCCATCGCGCCCGGCGCGCGGCCGCGATCGCGTCAGGAGCGGTCGTCTCCTCGACACGCGCGATCGCGATCACGCCCTGCGGCGTCACCGTCTGGGTGGCAGCCCGGAAAGCGCCGGCGCTCAGCGTCACGCGGGACGAGGAATGGAACGGGAGCTTGTCGCCTTCGCGCACCGCGAGCAGCTCGAAGTCGAGCCCCGCTGCCTTCGCCTCGGCGAGCACGCGCGGGCCTTCCAGGAGGACGAGGCCTGGTTCGCGCCGGTGGGCGAGGCGTCGCAGGCGGCGGACGACCTCGTTGTCCGGGCTGCTGATCAGCTGGTCAGAGCTCGGGCGCGGCACGGCGTCGAGAGATTCGGCGGATAGGCCGCCGAGGCCAAGGAGCCGACGAGCACGCGAGGGAGCGCATCGCGTAGATGCGTGACCGAGCGCGCGCAGGAGGCGACACCGGCATTCGGCGAGCATAGACGCCGAAGATCCGACGACGGCGCCGCGCCCGAGCTCTACAGGGCTTTCTTTGCAACCTCCACCAGCCGGGCAAAGGAACCGCTGTCGCGCACGGCCAGGTCAGCCAGCATCTTGCGGTCGATCTCCACTCCGGCCTGGCGAAGGCCGTGCATCAGCTTGTTGTACGGCAACCCCGATTGCCGCGAGGCGGCGTTGATGCGCGCGATCCAGAGCTGCCGCATCTCTCGCTTGCGGCGCCGGCGGTCCCGGTACGCGTAGGCCAGCGCGTGCAGCACCGCTTCGTTCGCGGGGCGGAACAGCAGCTTCTTGGACAGCCGGAACCCCTTGGCCCGCTCCAGGATCGCCTTGTGCCGGCGGTGGGCGGGTACGCCGCGCTTGACCCTGGCCACGGCCTAGACCCCCAGCGCCCGGCGCACCGTCTTGCGGTCGGCCTTGGAAACCGGCTGTTCCGTGTGGTCCTTGCGCTTGTGCTTCTTGGACTTCTGGTGGAGCCGGTGACTGGTCCAGGAGTTGCGGCGCACCAGCTTCCCGTTGCGGGTCACCCGCACGCGCTTGGCAAGGCCTTTCATGGTCTTTTGCTTAGGCACTGGCTTGCTCCTTCGGCGCACTCTGGCGGCTAGGCGCCAGGATCATGAACAGGTTCTTGCCCTCGAGCAGCGGCTGCCGCTCGACGACCGCGAACTGACGCGCGTCGTCGGCCACCCGGTCGAGCAGCTTGCGGCCGATGTCCTGGTGGACCATCTCGCGGCCCCTGAACATGATCGTCACCTTGACCTTCTCTCCTGCCTCGAGGAACTGTCGCAAACCCTTGAATTTGGTCTGGAAGTCATGCTCTGCCACCTTTGGCCGAAGCTTCATCTCCTTGAGCTTGATGACGTTCTGCTTTCGCCGCTGGTCCTTCTCGCGCTTGACGGTCTCGAACTTGTAGCGTCCGTAGTCCATCAGGCGGCAGACCGGCGGGTTCGCTTGCGGCGCCACCTCGACGAGGTCAAGTCCCTTCTCGTTTGCAATGCGGAGCGCGGCGTCCAGGGAAAGCACACCCAACTGGTTGTTCTGGTCGTCGATCAGTCGCACTTCGGAGCTGCGGATCTGATCGTTGATCCTCAGCTCTTTAAACGGTATGGGACGCCACCTCGGCCAAATTCAGTGCTGCTCTATTCCTCCATGCAAATAAAACAAAACGGACAGCACGCCGCCGTCCGCTGACGAACCCTTTTGAGCTTGGGCCCGGAGGGTGAGGGCGGCGCCCTGCTTTACAGAGCGTGGATGGTACCGGAAACCGAACTTGCGCGCAAAATGTCGTGGTTTCGCCGATGAGCTCCCAGCCGCCCAACCAGCCCGGACAGCTCTCCCCCGACGGCGCGTGGCGTTGGGACGGCCGGCAGTGGGTGCCGGTCGCACCACAGGGCGCGGTCCGACCACCGCCACCGCGGCGCACGTGGATCTGGTGGGTGGCCGGCGGGTGCGCGCTGCTCCTGATCCTGGCCGTCATCGGCGGCGCGGTGGGCGCTGTCGGGCTTGCCAAGCGCTTCCAGCAGGGCGGCTTCGCGTGCCTGCCCTCCGACTTCCCCTCCTACCCAGGCGCCACGGTGACGCGCGAGAACACCTACGTCGGCACCGGCGTCGCGCCTGGCGACACAAAAGAGTGCCAGGAGACCCTGGAGTCGAACGACGAGGTGACCACGGTCACCGACTTCTATGCCACCCGCCTCGACACAGGCGACTGGAGGATCATCTCCAACGACTCCAAGAATGGGGTGATCAGCTTCCAGCGACGCTCCAGGGTGCAAACCGTCGGGAGAGTCGGGCTGCTCGGCCGCGGCCAGCACACCGTGATTGAGGTGACGCTCGACTCTTAGCGGCGGCGCTCCGCGATCTCGGTCGCAACCATGCTCATGAAGGTGTCAAGCGGGGTGGCTGCTTCGCGATTCGAGCGGTCGCGCACGTTGACCTGCTCGGCCTCGGTTTCGCGCTGGCCGACGATCGCCATGTAAGGCACCTTGCGGTTATGGGCATCACGAATCTTCCGCTGCATCTTTTCGGGCCGATCGTCGACTTCGACACGTATCCGTGAAGCTCGCAGCCGCGCCGCCACCGTGGCGGCATATTCGTGCTGTGCGTCGGTGATAGGAATCACCACGACCTGGGTCGGGTGCAGCCAGGTCGGGAACGCGCCCGCATAGCGCTCGATCAGGTAGCTGAACAGCCGCTCCATCGCGCCGGCCGCTCCGCGGTGAACCATGACCGGTCGCTTTCGTGATCCGTCCTCGGCGACGTACTCGAGGTCGAATCGCTGCGGGAGCTGAAAGTCCACCTGGACCGTCGAGTTGGTGAACTCGCGCCGGTGCGCGTCGAAGACCTGGAAGTCGATTTTCGGACCGTAGAAGGCTGCGTCGCCCTCCCCGACGTGGAATGTCTGCCCCATGGACTCCAGGGCTTCGGCGAGCGCGGCCTGGGCCTCCTGCCACTGATCCTCGCTGCCGAGCCACTTCTCCTTGACGTTGTCGCGCGTCGAGAGCTGGTAGCGAAACTCGTCGATCCCGAGCACCTTCGAGAAGTAGAGGGCGAGGTCGATCGCACCCTTGACCTCGTCCATCAGCTGCTCGGGGGTGCAGAAGATATGCGCGTCGTTGAGCGCGAAGGCGCGCACGCGGTTCATCCCGGCGAGGGTGCCCGAGCGCTCGTAGCGCCAGTTGTTGCCGATCTCCGCGATGCGCAGCGGCAGCTCGCGATAGCTGCGGAGCTCAGTCTGGTAGACGACGATGTGGTGCGGGCAGTTGACCGGTCGCAGCTCGAGCTCTTCGCCATCCTCGAACTTCATCGGCGGGTACATGTACTCGGCGTAGAGCTGCGCGTGGCCACTCTGACGGAAGATGTCGAGACGCGCCACGTCCGGCGTGCGCACGTGCTGGTAGCCGCGCGCGATCTCCTCGTCGACGATGAACCGCTCCAGCTCGCGGCGGATGGTTGCGCCGTCGGGCAGCCACAGGGGAAGGCCAGGTCCGACCCTGTCGTCGACCGCGAAGAGCTTCAGGTCCTTGCCAAGCTTTTTGTGGTCGCGCTTCTCTGCTTCCTCGAGGAACTTGAGGTAGTCCTCCAGCTCCTTCGGTGTCTGCCAGGCCGTGCCGTAGATGCGGGTGAGCTGCGGTCGCTTCTCGTCGCCGCGCCAGTAGGCGCCTGCGACGCGCAACAGCTTGAAAGCCTTGAGGTCTTTGGTCGAGCTGACGTGCGGCCCTCGGCAGAGGTCGAGGAAGTCGCCCGTCCGATAGACGCTGACGCCGTCGCCCTCGACCTTGTCGGCAATCAGTTCCAGCTTGTAGTCCTGGCCGCGCTTGCGGAACTCCTCGATCGCCTGCTCTCGCGGCAGGGTCTCGTGTACGAACGGGATGTCCGAATGCGCAAGCTTGCGCATCCTCGACTCGATGGCCGGGAGCTCGGACTCGGAGATCGGCTTGCCGAAGTCGAAGTCGTAGTAGAAACCGGGTGGATTCTCGATCGGGGGGCCGATCGCGTATTTGACTTCGGGGTAAAGCTCGGTGACCGCGGCGGCGAGCAGGTGCGCCGTTGAATGTCTCAGCTTCTGGATGGGATCATCCGCCGGCTCGTGATCGCCGTATTCCGCCATGGGGTCGTCCAGTATATGAACCGCATTGGTTCGACTCTCAGGCCCCTCCGGCCCTGCGGGCCGCCTCCCCATGAATGGGGAGGAGTTCTAGTGGACTGGGCCCAGACCGTCGACCTGCTCGCATCTCCGACCGCCGGGCTCGCGATTCTCATCGAGAGCGCGGGCGTTCCCTTCCCGGGTGACGTCTTGCTGCTCGCGGCCGCGGCGTGGGCCACAGCGCGCCACCAGCCGCTTGCGGCGGTCATCGTCTTGGGCTTCCTCGGGGCGACGGCCGGCTCAGACGCCGGCTACGCACTCGGCCGTCGCGGTGGCCGCCCCTTCGTGGAGCGCTTCGGCGTCATCTTTCACATCCGGCCCGAGCGATTGGCGCGTGCCGAGTTGTTCTTCGCGCGTCACGGTGACAGGGCGATCCTCTTTGCAAGGTTCGTGGTTGGGCTGCGGACGTGGGCTTCCATGCTGGCCGGCATGACGCGAATGCCCTTCTTGCGATTCCAGCTCTTCAGTGCTCTGGGCGACCTCGCGTGGATCGCCGCCGTCGTCGCCGCGGGTTACGTGGTGGGCAACAACTTCGCGCTGATCAGTGAGAGCGCTCGCGTGATCGGCATCGGCGGGCTGGTCTTCATCGTTGTCATTGTGTCGGCCCTGCTGCTGGCTCAGGAGCGTGCAGCCCGCCGGCGATGACCCCCACCCCACCGCCGAGGAGCAACACGCCCAGCCCGCCGATCACCTGTGCGGTGCCGAAGTTGTCAGCGAGCGCCGCCGCCAGCAGCACCGGCAGCGCCGACACGCCGTTGATCGTCATGTAGAGCAGGGCGAAGATCCGGCCCCTGATCGCATCGCTCGTCGACTCCATGAGGTACGTGACGGCCGGAATGAGGATGGCCCCGAACTCCACACCGATGAGGAGGCTGAAGGTCGCACCCGTGATCCGGTTGTGCACCTGGAGGTCGGGGAAATGTTTCATCGCCTCCGGGACGGCTGCCAGTGCGAGCAGGGTGAGCCCGTTCGCGATCAGCGAGCCGGCAAGGACGCGCGAGCGGTCGAGGTTGCGCAGGAACTGGCCCAGCAGGATCGCGCTGAGGATCGCCCCGGCGGTGGCAGGGCCGAGGATCACGTACGTGTCCTCGGCGTCGATGCCGATGACCTTGCTCACGTAGGCCGGAGCCAGCGTGTACAGGTTGAAAAGCACGAGGACGGCGATGCTCACCTGGCCGAAGGCGAGCCGCAAACCCCGCGAGGCGCGGAGCGCGTCGATCCCCTCCTTCAGGTCGAGCAGCATCACGCGAAAGCGGCTTGCGCTCTCCTCGACCGGTGACTCGGTGTGGCGTTCGAGCTTCGGGATCTCAGAGGCGAAGATCAACGCTCCGGCGATGACGAGCAGCACGACCGCGCACCAGTACGGGGCGTAGAGGTCGATCCTCGAGATCACGGGCGCCAGCACCCCGCCGACGACGAGCGTCAGCACCATGGTCAGCAGGGCCATTGAGTTGGCCGTGATCAGGACTTTCCGCGGCAGCACCGTGGGGATGACCGCCGCCTCGGCCGGGCCGAAGAGCTGCCCGACCGCCGAAAAGACAAGCGTGATCAGCAGGAGGTGGATGAAGTCGTCCTGGACGCCGGGGATGACCGCGGCGATCGGGATCAGCGCGACCACCGCCGCGCGCCCGATGTTGCACCAGACCATGATCAGCTTGCGGTCGAGGCGATCGGCGATCACGCCCGCCGGCGGCGCGAAGAGAACGGCGGGGACCGTGTAGGCAAGCAAGGTCACCGCGACCGATGTGCTCCCGCCGGAGATGTGGTACGCGAGGATGATCAGGGAGAACAGCAGAAACTTGTCCGCGAGCTGCGCCGCCAGCTGCGCGAACCAGATGTTGCGGAACGCGGTGTGCGACAGCGCAAACCGAAAACCGCCAGGAGCTTCGACCGGCAGCCTGATGGGATCCACGACCGCTAGAGGTTAACGACCGAACCTTGAGTTGAATGCGCCAAACACCGCCTCCCACTCCCTGAGAGTCAATGTCTGGGGGCGCCTGGCGGCATCGATTCCAAGCTCGGCGAGTCGCGCCGCCGCTTCGCCGCTTGCCGTTGCGGCGATCCTGGCCAGCGTGCCGCCGATCTGCTTGCGGCGGAACTGAAACACCTCCTCGGCGAAGCGGAAGAACCGCTCCATGTCATCCACGTCGATGGCCGGGCGGTCCCGCACCTCCATGACGACAAGCGCGGAGTCGACCTTGGGGACCGGAGTGAACGACGAGGCCGCGATGGTGAGCGCGAGCTCCGGCCTGGCGAACACCTGGACGGCGATGGTGCCAAGGCTCGCCGTGGTGGTCGCGGTCCAGCGCTCCGCGACCTCTTTCTGGACGACCAGCGAGAGACGTCGCGGCCGCGGCGGGCGATCGAGCAGCTTGCGGATCAACGCGCCGGTGAGGTTGTACGGGATGTTGCCCGCGACCACCTCGCCCCCCGCGGGAAACGCACTCGTCACATCGAAGCGAAGGATGTCCGCCTGGACCACCTCGACGTTGCCGTGCTGCGCGACGACTTCATGGAGTGCGGGGATCAGCTCACGGTCGAATTCGACAGCAACCACGCGGCGGCAGCGCGCCGCAAGAGCGATGGTCAATGTACCCACGCCGGCGCCGACCTCTAACACATCGTGACGCCCGGCGCGGGCGGCGTCCGCGATCACATCGCGGAGAGCAGGGTCGACCAGGAAGTTCTGGCCGAATCGATGCTTCAGGGTGATCCGATGGCGACGCAAGAGCTGCTCGAGATCAGCCTCGCGGGCCGGGTCCATCACTTCATCTTTTGAAAAAGGGTGATCGCGTTCGCCCGCTCCTGGTCGGCGAGCTGTTCGAGGCTGATGCCGCGGAGCTCTGCGACGAGCTCGGCCGTGTCGATGAGGTACGCGGGCCGGTTGGGCACGCCCATCCGTTTCTGCGGGTTGCCGTAAGGCGAATCGGTCTCCAGGAGCAGCCGGTCCGCCGGGCAGCGCTTGACGACCTCGCGCAGCGCGTCGCGGCTGGGTCGGGTGATCAGGCCTGCGAACGAGAGGTAGAACCCAACCTCGAGGAATCGCTGCGCCCAGTCCCACTCGAGGGCGAAGTAGTGCATGACTCCGCGCAGTCCTCGGCGTGCGGCGATCGCGGTCAGCAGCTCGTGAGCGGCGCCGCGATTGTGGATCGACACCGGCAGGTCGAGCTCGGTGGCGATCGCGAAAAGCTCGTTCAGGCGTTGGATCTGCAGGTCATTGGGTGGCGCGCCCACATGCTCGAAGTCCAGACCGATCTCGCCGATGACGACCACCATCTCGTCCTTGGCAAGCTGCCGCAGGGCGGCGAGGTCGGGCTCAGACGATTCCAGCGGGTGATGGCCGACGCCTGCCCACACCTCCTCGTAGGCGTGGGCGAGCGAGACCGCGTTGTTGCTTCGGTCGAGGTTGACACCGACCGCAATCAATCGCGTGACGCCTGCGGCGACGGATTGCTCCACCACCTCGGTCGCGCTTCCCAGCTCCTCGATGTGGAGGTGGGTGTCTACGAAGATGGTGCGTCCTCCTCCATGACGTCCTCCAGACGCTTGAAGAGTGGTTCGGGAGCGGGCAATTTGCGCGCGGGCTCCAGGGCCGAGGGCCGCCACCGGTCGCGCACTTCGTAGTCGCCCGTGATCACCGTGTGCGAGCTTGCGTCCTCGGCGAACTCGCGCACCTCGGGCTGCGGAGCGATCACATCGTCATAGCCGAGCATCGAGTGCAACCGCTGTGAGGAGAACGGGAGAAACGGGGCGAGCATGGTCTTCAGGTTGTCGACGCACCGCAGGGCGACGTAGAGAACGGTGCCCGCACGTTCGCGATCGGTCTTGATCACGTGCCACGGCTGCTCGCCGCCGAGGTAGACGTTCACCTTTGCCGCCATCGCCATCGCTTGCTTGAGCCCGTTCTGAAACCTTGCCTCCTGCAACTGCTGGGCGACGAGGTCGAGGGCCGCCTCGACCTCGTTGATCAGCGCTTCGTCGGCCGGCGCAAGCGGCCCCGGCTCGGGAACGGCCCCGAAGTTGCGATGCGCGTTGACGAGGGTACGGTGTACGAGGTTGCCCCATGTGGCGACCAGCTCGTCATTGTTTCGCCGCACGAACTCGCCCCACGTGAAGTCCGTGTCCTGGTTCTCAGGCCCAGCGATCATCAGGTAGTAGCGGAGCGCGTCAGGGTCGTAACGGTCGAGCACATCCTTGACGTAAATGACCTGGCCGCGGCTCGTCGAGAACTTGCGGCCTTCCATGTGCAGGAACTCGCTGGCAACGATGTCATCAGGCAGGTGGAGACCACCCACACCGAGGAGGATCGCCGGCCAGATGACCGTGTGGAAGGTGATGTTGTCCTTGCCCATCGTGTAGTAGTGGCGGCTTTCCGGGTTCTGCCACCAGTCCTTCCACGCGTCTGGCTCACCACGCTGCCTGGCCCATTCGATCGAAGCCGACAGATAACCCATCACTGCGTCAAACCAGACATAGATCTTCTTGGCCGGGTTGTCCTCCCAGCCAGGAAGCGGCACCGGCACGCCCCAGTCGAGGTCGCGGGTGATCGCGCGCGGCTTGAGGTTGTGAACGAACTCGAGTGAGTACTTCTTTACGTTGGGCCGCCAGTTGTCGTGCGACTCGATCCAGCTCGTCAGCTGCTCGCCGAACGCGGGCAGGTCGAAGAAGAAGTGCTCCGTCTCACGAAACTCGACCGGCGCGTCGCTGCCCCGCTGGTGCGGGTTGATGAGGTCGGTGGGGTCAAGCTGGTTGCCGCAGTTGTCGCACTGGTCGCCGCGCGCGTCCGGATAGCCGCAGATCGGGCACTTGCCTTCGATGTAGCGGTCGGGCAGGGTGCGCCCGCTCACCGGGTCGAAGGCGCCCATCTGCGTTTCCGCGACGAGGTAGCCCTTCTCATACAGCTTCAGGAACAGGTCCTGGGTGACGCGGTAGTGGTTGGCCGTCGTGGTCCTGGTGAAGATGTCGTAGGTCATGCCGAGCCGGACCAGGTCGTCGACGATCAGCCGGCTGTTGCGGTCGACGAACTCGCGCGGAGGGATGCCCTTCTTGTCGGCCTCATATGTGATCGGAGTTCCGTGTTCGTCGGTGCCGCTCGCCATCAACACGCGCGAGCCGCGCAGCCGCTCGAAACGGGCCAGGACATCGGCGGGCACAGCGAAACCGACCACATGGCCGATGTGTCGCGGGCCATTTGCGTACGGCCACGCGGGCGCGATCAATACTGTCCTAGGCACCGGAGATCACAAGGGTAAACTCGCCGCGCGTCCGCTCACCGAGCGCGGCCAGCACCGCCGACGCGGTGCCGCGCAGCACCTCTTCGTGCAGCTTGGTGAGCTCTCGCGTCAGCGTGAGGGTCCTCTCGGGGAGTGATTCCGCGATCAGCTCGAGAGACTTGCGGACGCGAAACGGCGACTCAAACGCGACCGCCGGACGCGGATCTTCGCGCAGCGACTCGAGAAGGCGGCGCATCTCACCCGGCTTGCGCGGAAGGTAGCCGAGAAACGTGAAGCCCGGACCGCCGTAGCCGGCGATCGAAAGCGCAGCGGTGATCGAGCTCGGACCTGGAATGGGGACGACGGTGTGGCCTGCGGCCCAGGCGGCGGTGACCAGCGCCTGCCCCGGGTCAGAGAGGGTGGGCGTGCCGGCGTCGCTCACGAGCGCGAGATCGCCTTGCTCGAGCGCGGACATGACCCGAGGCAGGCCCCGCTTCTCTACCGGGGCGCGGTAGCTCAGCATCGGCTTGCGGATGCCGTGTCGCGCCAGGAGCCGCGACGTCACCCTGGTGTCTTCGGCCGCGATCGCCGAGACCTCGCCGAGGATGCGCACGGCCCTGGGGCTTAGGTCCTCGAGATTGCCTATCGGCGTCCCCACCACGTAGAGCTTGCTCACGGTCCCCTCCCGGCGCTACGCGCCACCCTCCCCGGCGAGCGGGGAGGGGAATGCTCAAACGCCCTCGAGCCAGGCTCCGACTCGCTCGGCGACTTCGCCGCCCGGGCCGACGTAGCGCGCCGCGGGCGGCAGGACATCGAGGAACGTTCTGCCGTAGTCGCGACCCAGGATGCGGCTGTCGAGGATGACGACCGCGCCGCGGTCGGTGGAGCGCCGGATCAGGCGCCCAAATCCCTGCTTGAGGCGAAGCGCCGCCTGCGGCAGCGCAAGCTGGGCGAAAGGATCGCGGACCTGCTCTGCCCGCGCGGCGTAGATCGGCTCGGTGGGAACCGGGAACGGCAGCCGGACGACGATCACGCAGCTCAGGCGCTCGCCCGGGATGTCGATGCCTTCCCAGAATGTCGAAGTCCCCAACAGGAGCGGACGCTCCGATTCCTCGAAAGTCTTGAGCAGCTGCCTGCGTTGCCCATCGATGCCCTGGGCGAGGATCAGTACCTCGTCGAGGTCGACCCGCTGCATCAGCGCGGCGTGGACGTCGCGAAGCTGGCGGTGGGAGGTGAACAAGGCGAGTGTGCGACCTCCGACGCGGCGTGCCACCGCCGCGATCAGCTCCTCGACCGAGAGGTCGAACATCTCGTCCTCTGGCAGCGGCACATCGGTTGGCAGGCATACCAGCGCCTGGTGGTAGAAGTCGAACGGCGAAGGCAGGATGAGCTCTTCGATCTCCGCGCCGAGGCCGATGCGGGACCGGAGGTAGTCGAAGGTGCCACCGACTGCCAGAGTCGCCGAGGTGAACACGGTCGAGCGCCGCTCCGAGTAGACCCGCTCCCGCAGCAGCGAGCCGACGTTGATGGGCGCGGCGCGGAGCAGGAGGTTTTCCGCGCGTGAGACCTGGCTGAACCAGTTGACGCGGTTCGCGTCGGGCCGCAGCAGCGCCTCGTCCAGCAGGCGCATCGAGGATTCGAGCCGGCCGCGGATCATCTCCAGCTCGCGGATGCGCTGATCTGGCTCCTCACCGCCCAGCCAGTCCCGCACTCCCGAAACAGCGCGACGCAGCGTCCCATCGAGCGCGGCCAGCGCGGTGACGGTGTTCTCCGCGGGCAGGCGGATGTGCTCCCACTCGGCGTCGTTGCGGAACGCCGGCGTGATGCGCACGGACTCCTCCCTGCGCTCGGACTCGCCCAGCCGTGCCGCCACCCAGGCATCGGCGATCCGGAAGAGCTCTCGCGCGTGACCGGCCGCCGCGATCGCGTTGGGCTGTGCCTGGGTGAACGCGTCCTCTGACGCGCCGAGGTGAGGTTGCCTGTGCAGCTCATCGAGCAGGCCTTCGGTCCGTCCCGCGCCATCGTCGCGAGCAAGTCGTTCGAGCAGGGCGACCAGGCCGGGGCCATCGACCTCCTGTCGCAAGCCACGCGTGGCCGCTTCTTCGAGGTGATGTGCCTCGTCGATGATCAGGTGGTCGTACTCCGGCAGCAGGCCACCTCCAACCTCGACGTCGGCAAGCAGCAGCGCGTGGTTGATGACGACCAGGTCAGCGGTCTCCGCCTCGGCCCGCGCGCGATGCACGTAGCAGTCCTCTTTGGTGCAGTGGATGCCGACGCAGTCCAGCGGATCACTCGCGATGCGCGTCCACAAGACCTCTTCGCGACCGTAAAGGCGAAGTTCCGAGCGGTCGCCGCTCTCGGTCGTGTGCAGCCAGGTCATCACCTTGAGCTTGAACATCAGCTCCTCGGCGTCCTTGCAGGGCTCGGCCAGGTAGCGGCGCCACCTCCGCAACGACACGTAGTTCGAGCGGCCCTTCAGCAAGCACGCCTTGAAGTTCCACGGCAGCCACTCGCGCAGCCCGGGCAGGTCCTTGCTCATGAGCTGCTCTTGCAGGGTATGCGTGTTGGTCGAGACGATGACCCTCTCCCGATGCCTGACGGCTCGCGCGATCGAAGGCACAAGGTAGGCGAGGCTCTTCCCCGTCCCCGTCCCGGCTTCCACGACGAGCGTCCCGCCGCGCGCCTGGATCTGCGCCACGGCCAGGAGCATCTGCAGTTGCGGCTCGCGGTGCTCGTAGCCGGGGAGGAGGTCCGCCAGCGGCCCCTCTGGTCCGAGCAAGCCTGCCAGCAGGAAGGGGTCGTCTGGGGGCGGCGCAGCGGAGCGGCCGCGGCCGGCCGGCTCGAGCCGCACCGCCGTCTCGGACTCCGGGTTTGGGTTCGGTGCGGTCAGCGCCTCGGCGAAGAACCTCGCCACCGGCCACTCGTAGGGCGCGACCAGCGCGACCATGGACTCCTTGAGCGGCTCGTCGAGCGCTACCGCCTCATCGCGGAGGCGGAGTAGGAGCTGTCGCGTCGCGTCCGCGTCGTCAAGCGCCCTGTGCGGCCGGGGCTGCGTGAAGCCCATCTCCGTAGACAGCAAAGGCAGACTGTGGCTCCCTGCCGCCGGGAGCAGGATCCGCGCGATGTCCAGGGTGTCGAGGATCTGCTGCGAGGTGTCCCACAGGCCGGCCGCCTCCAGGAACTCGATGTCCAGCCGGGCCCCATGGCCGACGGGTTGCCGGCCGCGGAGAAATTCCGAAAGCTGGCGTAGGGCGACCTCCGGGCTGGCGGCACCCCTCAGCTCTTCCTGCTTGATCCCCGTCAGGCGGAGGACGGTGTCCGGGACGGCGCGGCCGGGATCGACCAGCTGCTCGAGCGTGGAGGTGACATTGTCCAGCGTGAAGGCCACGGCGCCGACCTCGATGACGCGGTCGCGGGCGGGATCTAGACCGGTTGTCTCGAGGTCCAGGGCTACGTATTCCGACAAACTGGTCGGATTCTACGAATCTCGTAGAGGGGACCCTGCCGCGTTCCCTCTACGCCGCGGCGCTCAACGGCCGTCCCGGTCGAAATTCACTCCTCGATGGGTTGACCAATCCGAGTCTGTACCCGCGGCACGGAAGGTAATATGTGCGCCCGATGGTAACTGGGGCGATCGAGGCTCCCAAGCGTCTTGAAGACCTGCACGTCCGCCGGGACCTGGTCGCCAGCCTGCTGCTCCGAACCCTTGCCTTCGCCGACCAGCTGACAGGCGCCACGCTCGAGCAGCGCCTCGGCCTTCCCTTCGAGACGTTCTCCCCGCTGATCGACGAGTTCGAGAAGAACCAGCTCATGGATACGCGTGGCGTTTCCAACGACCCGGGCCTGGAAGGGCGCCCGTACCCGGTGAAGATGAACTACGCCATCTCGGGCGCGGGCCGCCAGCGCGCCGCCGAGATGTCCGCGGTGCAGACGCGCTACCTGGGCCCCTGCCCCGTCAACTTCGAGGACTACCTGGCCCTGATCCGCTCCCAGGTCACAGGCAAATCGCCCGTCACCGACGCGCAGCTGAAGAAGGCACTCGGCGAGCTCGAGCTCGAGCAGCACGTGATCGATCAGATCGGAGGCGCCATGGTCTCGCGCGCCTCGCTCTTCATCTTCGGAGCTCCGGGCAACGGCAAGAGCACGATCACCGAGCGGATGGCGCTGCTGATGGGCGCGCCGATCGAGATCCCTCACGCGGTCGCGATCGGCGACGAGATCATTCGCGTCATCGACCCCGTCTACCACAAGATCGCGGAAGGCGAGCAGCCAATCGACCGCCGGCTCGTCAAGGTCGAGCGTCCCGTTGTCACCGCCGGTGGTGAGCTCAAGCTGCAGCAGCTCGATCTCACCTACGACGCCCAGAATCGCTACTACGAGGCGCCGCTCCAGTGGAAGGCCAACGCCGGCGTGTTCGTGATCGACGACTTCGGGCGCCAGGAGGTGCCGCCGATGCGCCTCCTGAACCGCTTCATCGTGCCCATGGAAAAGAAGATCGACTACCTCGACCTCTCCGCGTCGGGCCGCAAGATCGAGCTGCCGTTCCTCTGCCAGGTCGTGTTCTCAACGAACCTCTCGCCCACCGAGCTCGTCGATGAAGCCTTCCTGCGCCGCATGGCTTACAAGATCGGCATCGGTAACCCGACGCCTGAGGCCTTCGGGCGCATCCTCCGCTTCGAGTGCGACCGCCAGGGCGTGCCCTTTGACGAGAAGGCGATCGGCTACCTGCTGAACAACCTGTACGGCAAGAAGCCCCTGCGTGGCTCTCACCCGCGCGCCCTGATCGCGCGCCTGGTCGACCTCGCGAACTACCGCCAACAGTCTCCAAGGCTCACTCCCCAGTCGCTGAAGGAGGCGTTCGACGCTTGCTTCAACCCCGCGCTCGGCAGCCTCGTCGAAGACGACTGGGCGCGCCCCGCCATCGGATAGGAGTCGCAGGGGAAACCCTGCCGGGTTTCCCCTACGCTGGGCCGCTCAACGCCGCCCCGAGTCCGCATCGCTTGTGCCCGCAGTCGTGGGCGCCGGTTTCGCGGCCCGAACCCTTTCCGGAGCGGTTGAGATTGTCTAAACGCCTTCCACATGCGACGTCCACGGCCGGGGAAGACAGATCGCGGCCGGAATCAATCCGGCCGCGGTGGCCACGCTGGCTGCCAGCAAGGCCAGGAGTCGTAGCGGGAACCCTGCCGGGTTCCCTCTACGTCGCGGCGCTCAACGGCCGCTCGCGCACGTTCCACCTCCGGGGTTGGCGCCGGCCGGATTCGCGCCGCTACCTCCCTCCGGAACGGAACTGTCGAGGTTCAATCCCTTCCAGGCGCATCGCCTGGCGGCCTGAGAGCGTAGTCGCGGCGGGCCAACGCCAGCTAGGCAGGAACGGTCACTCCCTCCAGCTTTCGCCGCCAGCCTTCGAGGTCGCTGTAACGTCCACGCTTTTCCGGAGGCAGAAGCTCGGCGATCGCGAGCATGATCGCGTCCGAAGCCCCCTCGTGGGAGACACGTTCGCCGTCTGGGCGACGCTGTGCCACCAGGAACGGTTTGCCAAACCGAATCAGCACCGGGACGCGGCGCGGCCAGATCGTTCCCTTGGGCATACACTCGCGTGTGCCTGTCACGGCGACCGGCAGCACCGGGCATCCAGACTTCTGCGCGATGAAGCCGGCGCCGGGCTCAGGTGCTGACAGCACTCCGGCTTCGACCCTCGTCCCCTCCGGGTAAATGATCAGCACCTGACCCGCCTTGAGCAGGTCGAACGACTTGCGCAGCGCCGCCCGGTCCGCTGTGTGCCTGACCACCGGGAACGCCTGGTACGCCGTGAACAGCCAGCGCATCCGTCTTCTTCGAAAGTATTCGGACTTGGCCATGCTCCAGCTGTCGGCCCGCGGCAGAAACGCCGGCACCATCGGCGGGTCGAGCGTGGCGAAGTGGTTCCCGCAGACGATGAGACCGCCCGAACGGGGGACGTTCCCTGCACCCTCGACCCTGAAGAGACCCACCAGGTAGGTCCGCGTGAGAAAACGCATCAGGCCGCGCAGGAACCGGGTCAGCATCCAGCCACCTTGACCTCACGTACGATGCGGTCGACGACTTCGTCGAGGTCGAGGTTGTCGGTGTCGATGATCACCGCGTCATCCGCCGGTCTCAGCGGCGCGACCTGACGCTCGGAGTCGACTCGGTCACGCAGCTCGACCTCCTTCCGCATCGCCTCGTCATCCACACGCTCGCCGCGGCGTTCGTACTGCGCGGCGCGCCGGCGAACCTTCTCATCGAGACTCGCGACCAGGAAGAACTTGTAGGCAGCGTCAGGAAATACGACGGTGCCGATGTCGCGGCCCGCCATGACCACGCCCGACTGCGCCATCCGCCTCTGCTGCCCGACCAGCGCCTTCCGCACACCGGGTATTGCCGAGACGATCGGGAGCGCGTCGGCGTAGTCGGTGTCGTAGATGCCTTCGGTCAGCTCGACACCGTCCGCCCACACCCGCTCCCCTTCGATGCGGATCTTGTGATCCTCGGCAAGCCGCGTCACGGCTTCTGAGTCATGTGGGTCGATGCCGCGCTGGGTCGCCAGGCGCGTGATCGCGCGGTACATGAGGCCGCTGTCTATGAAAGGAAGGCCCAGCTTGTCCGCGACCCGCTTCCCGACCGCGGACTTGCCGGAGGCGACGCCTCCGTCGATGGTCACGATCATTCCTTGTCGAGACCTGTCGCGCGGCGGAGGGCCGCGACCTCACCCGGGGAAAGGAGGCGCCAGCCTCCAGGCTTGAGGCGGCCCAGCCGCACAGGGCCGAACGCGGTGCGCCGGAGCCCGAGGACTTTGTGGCCGACCGCCTGCACCATGCGACGCAACTGCCGGTGCCGGCCTTCGCGGATGACCACTCGCAGCTCGGCGCGCCCGGAATCGTGGCCACCCCGCGTCGACCCGAGCAGCGTCACTTCGGCGGGGGCGGTCCTACCGTCAGCGAGCTCGACACCGTCACGAAGTGCCTGGAGCTCCCCGGACGCCGGCACCCCCGCGACGACGACCTCGTACTCCTTGTCGACCTTGTACCGCGGATGCATCAGCCGGTAGGCGAGGTCGCCGTCGTCGGTGAGGACCAGGAGTCCCGTGCTGTCGGCATCCAGCCGCCCGACCGGAAAGAGCCGGTGGCCGTGCCTGCCCTCCTCGCCGATGACGTCGAGGACGGTCGCGCGCGCGGACTCGTCCTTCGAGGTCGCGATGACGCCGAGCGGTTTGTTCAGCATCACGTAGCGATGCGTAGTAGGCGGCCTGACGGCCCGGCCGTCAACGGTGACGCGATCCTGCTCTGGATCGATGACGGTACCGGAAGCCGGCGGCCGCTCACCGTTGACGCGAACGGACCCGGAAGCGATTAGCTCGTCGGCCGCGCGGCGGCTGGCCACGCCTGAGCGGGCGAGAAACCTGTTTAACCTTTCGCGCGTTCGATGAGCTCCGCGCCGTCGCTGGGCGTGGGAAGGTGGTCGAGCGACTCAAGGCCCATCACCTGCAGGAACCGCATCGTCGTGCCGTAAAGCTTCGGCTGGCCGGGACCCGATCCCCTCCCCACCTCCACGATCAAGTCGCGAAGCTCGAGGTTGCTCAGGACGCTGTCGCAGTTGACCCCGCGCACCTCTTCGATTCGCGCTCGCGTCACAGGCTGCCGGTAGGCCACGATGGCGAGGGTCTCGTACGCGGCCTGCGACAAGCGACCCGTAACCTCCGGCCGCAGCGCACGCCGGACCGCGCCGGAGTGCTCCGGCCTCGTGGCCAGGTGGACCTCGTCGTGATGCCGCATCAGCATCACCCCGCGGCCCTCGAGCAGCTCGCGCAGTTTCTCGAGCGCGCCCTCGACGCTGTTGCGATCGGTCTCCGCCGCCTGTTGGAGCTCACGGACCTTCAAAGGACGGTTGGAGCTGAACAGAATCGCCTCGAGTGCGGCCGAGAGGTCGCTGGACCCCACGAGATCTGAGGCTTCGCCGTGATCTCGCGGGGGCCCCATTTTCACGCGACGGGCTCCCTCATCTCGACGTGAATCGGACCAAATCTCTCCTTCTGCCGCACGCGGACCATCGAGCGACGGACCAGCTCGAGCAGCGCGACAAAGGTGACGACGGCCTCGAGACGGTCCTCGGATTCCAGGATCAGCTCGACCAGCTCGATCGGCCCCTCGCGCAGGCGATCTCGGATCAGCTCGAGCTTCTCCTGCACGGTCCATGTCCGACCACGGACGACCAGGGGCCGCGGCGGGATGCGCGCCAGCACGCTGCTGAACGCGGCCACGAGCACGTCCACATCGAGGGGCGCCTCCTGGCCACCAGCCTCCACGGGCCGCGCCGGCGGCGGAAACGCAAACGACTCCTGCTGAGCACGCTCGAGCAACTCGCCCGCGATCTCCTTGTACGCCCGGTACTCCTCCAGCCTCTGGCGCACCTCGTCCTCCCATCCCAGCAGCTCGGTCTGCTCGTCGGTCGGGCTCTCCCCCGGGAGCAATCGCATCGATTTGAGGAGGAGGAGGCGCGCGGCCATCCAGAGGAACTCCGCCATCTCCTGCGCATCCGGGATCTCGCGCGAGGCCAGCTCCGCGAGGTAGGCGTCGGTCACCTTCGCGAGCGAGACCTTGAAGATGTCGACCTCCTCGCGCTCGACAAGCGCGAGGAGCAGCTCCAGTGGGCCTTCGAAGATGGGGGTGCTGACGTCGAGTCGGCTGGTGGTGCCAGCGACCGGCGATTCCACGAGGCCTAAGGCTACCTTAGGCGGTCCTATTTCTTGGGCACGAGCGGCCGGCCCCAGCCCAGCTTGTCGCCGAGGCGCCGGTAGAAGCTCTCCGGCGGGCTGAAGCGGATCACCTTCAGCCTGCGAGCGTGCGAGCCGCAGCGAATGACGTCTCCTGTCGCCACCGCGCGTCCGCGCCGTCCGCCGTCGACACGCATCTCGGCCGGACCGCGAACGACAGTGAGCGTGATGTCCTGGCCGGGCGCGAAGACGATCGGCCGGACCGTGAGCGCGAACGGGCTCATCGGTACCAGCACGAGGTCCTCGAGCGTCGGCTCGAGAATCGGTCCTCCGCTCGCCAGCGCGTAGGCAGTGGAACCGCTTGCCGTCGCGACGATGGCGCCGTCCGCGTCGATCAGCCCCACGGCCTGGCCGGCGACGTCGATCTCGAGACGGAGGATGCGCGCCTCGCCCGCGTGGTCGACGACCACCTCGTTGAGCCCGATCGATTGCATCAGCATGCGGCGCCCGCGCAGCAATCTGACGTGCAGCATCGTCCGTTCCTCGATGCGGTACTTGCCGTCGAGGTAGCGCCGGAGGCCGTGATTCATATCGGAGGCCTCGATCTCGGTCAGGAATCCCAGCCGGCCGTGGTTGACGCCGAGAATCGGAATCCCGCGCGGTGCGGCGAGGCGCGCGCCGGCGAGGAACGTCCCATCGCCGCCGAGTGTGAGAAGGAGATCCGTGTCTCGCAGCGAACGCGCCATCGTGCCCGCTGGGGCGTCGCGCGGCACCTCGCCCGCCTCGACCCTTCTCGCTTTCATCGCGCGCAGCGCGCCGTCGACTACTTTCTGGTTAACACCCGCCCCGCGCAGCAGGCAGACCTTCATGCCGGCCTCGGCTCGAGGTGCATGAAAATCTCGCGATTGCCTTCGGCGCCCGCCACCTCCGACGGCGCCTCATCCACGACCGCATAACCGTTGGGGTGGCACCATTCACGGAAGCGCGCCAGCGCGTTCTCGACCGCGGCCTCGTTGCGGACGATGCCGCCCTTTCCCACCTCCGACCGGCCCACCTCGAACTGGGGCTTGAACAGGGCGACCAACGCCGCCTCCGGCGCCGCGCGCCGCACTGCGGGCAACACCTTCTCGAGGCTGATGAACGACACGTCGACCACGACCAGGGTCACCGGCTCGGGAAAAGCTTGCAGGTCGCGCGCGTTGGTCCGCTCGATGACGGCGACCCGCGGGTCCTGGCGCAGCCGCCAGTGCAGCAAACCGCGCCCCACGTCCACCGCGTACACGCGCGCGGCGCCTCGCCGCAGCAACACGTCGGTGAAGCCGCCGGTAGAAGCGCCGATGTCCGCGCACACGCGGCCTCGTGGATCGACGCCGAATCGCTCGAGCGCGGGTGCGAGCTTGAGCGCGCCGCGGCTGGCGTAGGCAGGCTCGGAGTCGACTGCGATCAACGCGCCGTCGTTGACGGTCCTCGCCGGGCTGCGCACCGTCTCGCCGGCGACCCGGACCTTGCCGGCCAGGATCAGCGCCTGCGCCCGCTCGCGCGACTCCGCCAACCCGTTTTTGGTCACGAGCACGTCGAGGCGGGGCATTGCGGACCTAGAGGATGAGGCCTACGCCGAGACCGATCGCGGCCCCAACGAAGACCTCGAGCGGCGTGTGGCCGAGCAGCTCGCGAAGCCGCTGTTCCTGCACGCCCCGCATGTGGACGAGGTCGTCGACCAGGCGGTTCAGGACCTCCGCCTGGCGGCCCGCCGCGCGCCGGAGACCCGCAGCGTCATACATGACCACGAACGTGAAGATAAGGGCGATCGCGAACGCGGCGGAGCCGACTCCCGCGTACTTGCCGATGGCGGTAGTCAAGCCCATGACGATCGCGCTGTGGCTGCTGGGCATGCCGCCCGTCTCGGCGAGGACCCGCAGGTTGAGGCGGCGTTGACGGAACGATGTGAGCAAGACCTTGGCTGCCTGGGCGATCGTCCAGGCCACCAGCGGCGCGAGGAGAAACTTCAATCCGCGAGCAATGTAGCCGTTTGCTCTGCCCGCGCCTTCAGCTCCGCGAAACGCGCCTGCGCCTCGGCGAGAAGCCGCGCCGCGCGCTCATGCGCCGCCACCAGCTCCTCCAGCGGCGCCGTGCCGTCGGCGAGCCTGGCGATCGTCGCTTCAAGCTCGCCCAGGAGGTCGTCCAGTTGGGGACGGTCCGTCAAGTCGCGGTGGCTGCGACGCGACCCAGGACGCCGTTGACGAACCGGCCCGCATCCTCGCCCGAGAACGTCTTCGCGAGCTCGATCGATTCGTTGATGGCGGCCTTGGTCGGCACCTTGCGGTCGATCGCGATCTCATAGACCGCGATCCGCAGGATGATGCGATCGACCTTGGCCATCTGGTCGAGCTTCCAATGCTCTGAGGTCTCGCTGAGGATCGTGTCCAGCTTGTCGCGGTTCGCGATCACGCCGCCGACGAGCTGCCGCGCGAAGTTGGTGCTCTCCTCGCCGAAGGCGCCCTCAGACGCGTGGTAGCGCAGTACCTCTTCGGCGTCGTCGTCGCTGCCTTCGAGCTGGAAGAGAACCTTGAGCGCCAGCTCCCTGGCCTGGTGGCGCTTGCCCACGCGCTATCTAACTGGCGAAGGCGACGCTCGAGACGAAGACGTTCACCTCACCGACCTCGAGTCCCAGCATGCGCTCGGTAGCCTCGACGACGTTGGCCTGCACGGACGCGGCCACATCCGCGAGCTTCGCCTCGGAGTCCACGGTGATGAAGACCTCGAGGTGGATGGAACGATCGCCTTCGATGTGCACGCGTACCCCGCGATGCGCGGCCTGGCGGCGAACAAAGTCACCGAAATGCCGAGCCGCGGCCTCGTCCATGCCCTCCACGCCCTCGACCTCGCACGCGGCCAGGGCGGCGATGCTCGCGATCACCTCGTTGGCCACACGGACAGCCCCCAGCGAACCGTTCTCGCTCATTGGCTGATCCTAACGCCTCCGAGCTGAGATGGGCACCCTCTCCCCGAGGGGACGGGGATGTGGGGCGAGGGGCGGGAGCGCACTATGCGCGCTCGATGTACGACTGATCTCGAGTGTCGACCCGGATCACATCGCCCGACTGGATGAACAGCGGCACCTGGATGACAGTGCCCGTCTCGAGTCTCGCGGGCTTCGTCGCGCCTGACACGGTGTCGCCCTTGAAGCCCGGATCCGTCGACACCACTTTCAGGTCGACGTTGATGGGCAGTTCGACCCCGATGAGGCGGTCCTGGTATCGCTGCAGAAACACGATGCTGCCCTCCTTCAGCAGCGGGAGCACGCTGTCCAGCATCTCCTCATCGACCGGCACCTGGTCGTAGGTCTTGGTGTCCATGAAGTAGTGATGAGAGCCGTCCGCATACAGGTAGGTCGCCTCCGTGCTGTCGATGCGCACGGCTCGGAACTTGTCGCCGCTGCGGAAGCTCTGCTCGAAGATCGACCCCGTCAGCACATTGCGCAGCTTGGCCTTGATCACGGCCCCCGCCCGCGCCAGCTTGATGTGCTCGACGCTTACGATGGACAGCAGCTGCCCGTCCATCTCGAACATCGTCCCGTTGCGAAAGTCGTTCGTCGAGATCATTCCTGCTTCGCCAGAAACTCCAGTGCCAGGTCATAGCCGGTGAAGCCAAGTCCGGTGATCACACCGCGGGCGGCCCGCGCGGTCACGCTCCTGGACCTGAACTCCTCGCGCGCGTGGATGTTGGAGATGTGCACTTCCACGACCGGCAGCGCAAGGGCCTGCAGGCAATCGTAGAGGGCGAGCGAGTAGTGCGCCAGTGCACCCGGGTTGATCACGATCCCGTCCGAGCCTGACGCCTCGGTCTGCAGGAAATCGATGATCTCGCCTTCGTCGTTGCTCTGAAAGAGGTTGACCTCGATGCCGAGCGCCTGGGCCTTCTCGCGGACGGCCTGGTTGAGGTCGTCGAGAGAGCGCGTGCCGTAGATGTGCGGCTCGCGCTTGCCCAGCAGGTTCAGGTTCGGGCCGTTGACGACGACCACCCGCTTCACGCCAGTGACCTCGTGACGACTCGCCGGACCAGCGGACCGGGGACTGCATGTCCGATCTCGGCGTGGCCGATCCGCCGCGGCATCACCCAGGCGACCTTCCCGCGCCGCGCCTTCTTGTCGAGCGAGATGGCCGCGAGCACTCGCTCCGGGTCGGCGCGCGGCGCGCGATGGGAAAGGCCGAGCGAGGTCAGCAGCTCGTCCTGCGACTCCACGAGCCGCTTGCTGCAGAGGTCCATCGCGACTGCGATCTGGGCCGCTACCCTCATGCCAAACGCCACTGCCCGCCCGTGGCTGACGCGGAACCCTGTCGCCGCTTCGAGAGCGTGGCCAGCCGTGTGGCCGTAGTTGAGAATCGCGCGGGGTCCACGATCGCGCTCGTCCTTGGCGACGATCAGCGCCTTGGCGGCGACGCACCGGAAGACAACCCGCTCGAGCATTGACCTGTCGCGCTCGACCAGGCGCGGCGCATTTCGCTGCACGAGCTCGAAGAGGCCTCGGTCCATGGCGACGGCGTACTTTACAACCTCGGCGAAGGCGTCCCGGTAGGCGGCCAGCGGCAGTGATTCGAGGGTGGCCAGGTCCGAGATCACGGCCGACGGCTGCCAGAAGGCGCCGATCGCGTTCTTCGACCGCCTGCCGTTGACGCCGGTCTTGCCGCCGATGCTCGAGTCCACCATCGCGAGCAGGGTCGTCGGGACCGCGACCAGGCGGACTCCGCGCTGCCACACCGAGGCCGCGAATCCGGCCAGGTCGCCCACCGTTCCACCGCCCACTGCGATCACAAGGCCGCCGCGGTCGATCCGCTGCAGCTCGAGGAACGAGAGCACGCTTTCGAGCTGGGACAGCGATTTCGACCGCTCGCCGGCAGGGATGGCGTGGATGGCGGTCTTCAGGCCCGCACGCTTGATCGCCTTGGCCACCTTGGCGGCCCACGGCCGGACGTTGGTGTCGGTCACGATCGCCGCACCCGTCGGGTCGAGGCGCGTGACGACGTTCCGCAGCTCGCGCCCAAGGTCGGTCCCGATCAAGACCGGATAGCCGCCGGACGCCGAGTCCAGGATCAGGCGGACCAGATCTTCATCACCTCATCCGCCACCTCACCGGGCGGCCGGTCGCCGTCGACCCGGTGCTGCGCCTGCTCGTAGCGGCTCCGCCGCCGCTCGTACAGCGCCTCCACATCGGCCGCTGTGCGGCCCGCGATCACTGGCCGGCCGGGAATCTGACGGATCCGGGCCCACACCTTCTCGAATGGCACCTCCAGGTAGACGGTCACCGCGCGGTCCGAGATCATGGCCCAGCTGTCATCGTCCATCACGACGCCACCGCCGAGAGCGACGACCGCCCCCGGCTGCAGCGCGCGCGGCAGCACCTTCTTCTCGAACTCTCGAAAGGCCGGCTCGCCGGCGGTCGCGAAGAGGTCGGCGATCGACATGCCCGCCTCGTGCTCCACCATGTGGTCGAGGTCGAAGAGCGTCGCGCGCGAGCGTTCGGCGACCAACGCCCCGACGAGAGTCTTGCCCGACCCCATGAAGCCGAGCAAGGCGAGTGGCTTCGGTAGGTGGCTAGACGCCGCTTGGGTTGGCGGGAACTGGCGTCGCGGAGGGCGTTCCCGCCGTCACGCCGCCCCGTCGCTGCTCCGACTGCACGAAGACCTGGTCGCGGAAGTCGCCTGGCTTCGGCAGGTGATCGAGCACCACTTCGGCGCCCTGTGACCCGGCGGCGTCGACCTCCACCCGTCCGTAGTCGAGGATGCGGCCGATCAGCGATTGCTTCGTGCTGCAGTCCTGAACGCGGTCGATCGGGACGATCCTCTCCTGCCGGCTGAAGACTCCTGACTGGATCGTGATGCGCTGGTCGGTAAGCGTGTAGATGATCGACTGCCAGCGGATCCAGACCACGATCAACCACAGCAGCGCAAGCGCCACAACTCCGAGAGTCATGAAGGTCCGCAGCTTCGGCACGTAGAAGCCGTAGTCCGGGCCAAGCACGGTGAAGTCGGCGACCAGGATCGCGAGAAACAGGACGACGGGCACGACGACGCTCTTGACGACCGTGATCCAGTGGGGGTGAGCTTTGATGACGAGGTGCTCGCCGGGGAGGAGTTTGCTCATGGCCGGATATTCTCGCCTACCGGAGCGGGTACAGCAGCAGGATCAGCGCCCCCGCGGCGAGGTACGGGCCGTAGGCGATCGTGCCTTTCATCGAGCGTCGCCACACGATCACGCCGATCGACACGAGCCCGGCGATCAGCACCCCGTAGAAGACCGCGGTGAACGTGTAAGGCCACCCCAGCAGGAGGCCCATGAACGCGGCGAGCTTGACGTCGCCAAAACCAAGCGCCTCCGCTTTGAATATCGCCTGGCCCGCGAGCGCGAGGACGAGGAACAGGGCTCCGGCCGCGACGCCCATCGCGATCCCCACCCACCATGACTGCTGCCACAGACCAAGACTCATGCTGGCAAGCGGCGAAAGGCTCACCAATGCGGCCAGCACCATCGACGGGAACATCACCCGATCCAGGATCAGGCGGTGCTCGAAGTCGAAGAAGATGACCTGGACCAGGACCAGCGCAAAGACGCTGCGCACGACCAGCAACGGGAACGGAGTGATCACCGCGCCATAGATCGCGAAGACCGCCGCGCACAGCAGTGGCGGGCCGTACACCTGCCACGGTTTGCTGCCTGGTTGGAGGCTCTCGAGTCGCGCGAGCTTGACCGAGCCCCAGCGAACAAGCCATCCCGCGCCTGCACCAACGACCGCCCACACAAGCGCGAGCAGGTAGGGATTCACGGATCGAGAGTCTCCCGCATCGCGTCGAGCGGGGCGCTGCGACCGGTCCACATCAGGAACGACTGCGATCCCTGGGCGAGCAGAATCTCCCACCCGTCCACTGCCGGCAAACCCAGCGAGCGCGCCTTGCGCACCAGCGGCGTGCCTCCGGTGACGTACACGAGGTCGACCACCGCCCCCGCCGTCGGGAGCGCGGCGGGACGCAGCGGCATCTCCTCGTGACGGCCCAGCGGCGTCGCGTTGACGAGGACGTCCGCAGCTCGTGTCAGCCTCGCCACCGACGGGTCGTCCCAGGCGACGACCTTGCCCGGGACATCGGCGTCATGCGGACGGCGGGCGACAAACGTGATGTGCGCTCCGTCGATCGCCACCGCCGCGGCCCGCGCCGCCCCGCCGGCGCCCAGGATCACGGCGTTCGCCTGCTCCGGCTCGAGACCGACCTCGTCGATCGCCATCCGGATCGCCGCGATGTCGGTGTTGAAGCCGCCCAGCCTCCCATCGTCGTTGACGATCGTGTTCACCGCACGCGCGCGCACCGCCTCCGGCGCGACCGTGTCCAGGTGTTCCATCACGGCCTGCTTGTACGGGATGGTGACGTTGGCGCCGCCGACGTCCGGCGCCCTGAGCCGGTCGACCGCGGCGGAAAGCTGGTTCCGTGGGATGTCGAGCATCTCGTAGGCCCAGTCCATGCCCAGGCTGCGAAACGCCGCGTTGTGCATGGCCGGGCTGCGCGAGTAGGCGATCCCCTCGCCGAGAAGAAATACTCGGCGTCCGCTCAGTTGCCGCTCACGCCGTACTTTTGCTTGTCCGCCTCGAAGTCCTGCGCGTTGGTCTCGAAGTGCGTGGTGCCCTGCTTGTCGGTGAAGTAAAAGAGATAGCTGGTCACCGGCGGGTTGATGCAGGCCGCGAGGGCTTCCTTGCCGGGATTGCTGATGGGTCCCGGTGGGAGGCCGGCGTACTTGCGGGTGTTGTACGGCGTGTCTAGGTTCAGCTCGGCCGCGGTCGGCTGAGGGCTCAGGCGCCCGAGCGCATACAGCAGTGTCGCGTCGACCCCGAGACTCATGTTCAGGCGCAGCCGGTTGTAGTACACGCTGCACACGTTGCCGCGGTCGGACTCCTTCTTGGTGTTGGCCTCGCGGTCGACCATCGAGGCCAGGATGACGATGGTGCGAACGTCCTCCTTGGGACGTCCCGGCGCCGGCAGCGCGATCTGCGCGCTCCAGTCGGCGGAGAAGACGAACTGGAATTGATCGAGCTGCGTCTGGACCAGCCCCTTGGCGCCGAGCGCTGGGTTGACCAGGTAGGTGTCCGGAAACAGGTAGCCCTCGTAAGGGAACTCCGAGTTGACCGACTGCGCGGGCAGGAACGTGTACTTGGACCTCAGGGCGGGATCTTTGGCCGCGGTCAGATAAGCCGCACCTGTGATGTAGTCGGGTGCGGTGCCGAGCTTCTTGCTGTCGACCAACGCTGCCTGGTAGCGCAGTGGGAACCCCTCGGGAAAGGTGATCGTCTTCTCGTCCGGGCGTCCGTGCTTCAGCGACTCGACGATCTGGCTGAGCGACATGTTCGTGTTGAGGATGAAGGCGCCGGCCTGGAACTTCGGTCCGGAATCTGTGAGCCGCGTGTACATATCGAAAGCGATCGTGCTCCGGATCAGCCGCAGGTCATAGAGCTCGCTGCCGATCTGGGCGGGAGTCTCCCCGGGGTCGACGTGAAAGGTGACGCTGTGGCTGGTCGTCGAGATCGGGGTGTTCACGTTGAAGTTCCACCAGTCGAAGGCGCGCGAGGTACCGAACCCGAGCAGCCCAATCACGACGATCACCGCCGCCAGCTTCTTCACTCGACCCGGTCTTCCTCGAGGGCTTCCATCACGCGCTTGAACTCGTCCCCGTCCACGGTCTCCAGCCCCGAATCCGACTCCCGGAGGAGGAGCACACGCTCCGAGTCGGCCGCGTCCTCCACGAGGTAGTAAGCGACGCCGTCATGGTCGAACGCATCGTGCAGCACAAATCGCCGCTCGGCGCCGCTTTCGTCGACGAGGGTGACGTGCTCAGCCACGTTTGCGGTCGAGGTGGGCCTGGAGGAGGAGAGCCGCCGCCACACGGTCAATGCTGGCGCGTCGTTTCTCGCGCCGCACGCCCTCCTCGAGCAGCGCCTTTTCCGCGGCGGCGGTGGTAAGGCGCTCGTCCACCAGCTCGACAGGCAACCGGGAGGTTTCGCGGAGCTCCGTCGCGAGCCGGCGCGCAGCCTTTGCCTCGGGTCCCAACGAGCCGTCCATCCGGCGCGGCAAGCCGACGACGATCTTTCTAACATCCTTCTCCCTGGCCATCTCAGCGAGCCGGGCGGCCAGCGTTCCTCGCGGCTCGGCCCCGATGGTCGTCAGCGGCTGGGCGATGGTCCCGGTCGGGTCGCTGAGGGCCAGACCGACCCTCTTCGTCCCGGGATCCACCGCCAGCACCCTCACCTGTCAGGGCGAGGGCGAGGGCGAGGGCTGTCCTTCCGACGCTGCCTCAGCCGTGGGCGCGTTCGACTCGACGACGTAGTGGAGCTGGATCCGGCGATCGAGGAGCGGCATCAAGGGCAGCGCGATGGGTTGTTCCTTGATCGCGACCGATTTCACGGGCAGCTTCTCGAGCAAGAAGCGCGCCTGGGTCACCGGCCGGCCGACGATCTGGGCGCGGATCTTGTCTTCGTCGAGCTTCGGCGCGACGTAGGCCGACGCCTGGCCGACGAACACCAGGTAGCCGCCCTTGGCTGCGCTGAGGAGGCGGTAGCTCACCTGGATCGGGCTTTCGGTCAGCAGCTGCTGGTTGTTGGGCAGCAGCTTGGTGAGGTGATCTTTGTAAGCCTGGATCACGTCGGCGTCCGTGTAGAAGTCCCCCTCGCCGCTGACCGTCATGGTGCCGGTGAAGCTTGGGACCTTGTCCTGGGGCTGGTGGTCGGTCGTGAACTGGGGCGGGCCGAAGATGATGGTCTCACTCAGCTTTTCGCCGGGCTTGGCGCCCGCCGCGAGTTGCTGCGCGATCGCCTGGTGCAGCGACTGCTCGAGCTGGGCCCGTGCCGCGTCGAAGTCCGACACGGTCATCTGCGGTGTCGATGAAGGATCCGTCCCGCCGCCGGTGGCCTGCGGGTTGGTGACGCTGAGCCTGTCGTATGGGTTGTGCTCGATCTGCGTGATCGTGTCGTTGCCCACGTTGCCGACGCTGCCCGGGATCACGGCGACGATGTTTGCCCTGGCGGTGCCTTTCCAGGGCACGATCACATCAGGGGACACCTGGAAGAACTCAAGACCGTTGGTGTTCTTCAGGTACTGATTCCTCGGCACGATGATGCCCGGCGAGCCGTAGTTGATCTGTCCGGCCTTCGGGGCTGAGATGTCGTTGGTGTACACGACCTGGCCGGTCGCCGGCGCGAGGGGCACGTTGATCAGGCCTGTGACCTTGAACCCCTGCGAGTTCGACTTCGAGATCGTGACCGACCGGACCTTGATCGGCGGCTTGCCGGGCTGGGCCTGGATCTCGACGTCCTTCTGCACGAACGGCTGCGCCTGGGCAACCAGGGTCACCGAGGCCGAGGGCACGAACACGGCTGTCGCGAACAGGCCGACCAGGATGAGGGTGATCGCCGTCACATAGAGAAGGAAGCGGCCAGGTTTGAGCTCGGTCGCGGTCTTGGTCAACAGCCTGGTCGGCGCCGCGATCCCGACGTGGGTGCTGGGCGCAGTCTGCCGGCGCTGCCACCACTTCCGGACCGGCGGCGGTGCCTCGACCTCGCTGGGCACGCCTTCGCCATGTGCCCCCACCGCTCCGAACACCGGGAAGCCGCTTTCGGAGGCCATCTTCTGGACCGCAGGGTCGTCGCAGACGACGGTGACCCGCTTCCCCAGGCGCGCGGAGTAATTGCGCAGCAGCTGGAAGTTGAAGCGGCTCTGACCGATGCGCGAGCGCATGGGCAGGACGACCATCGTGTCCTCGCCGTGATAGCGCCTAAGGCGCTCGACGAGCTCCGGGATCTCCTCCTCGGTTTCAACGTAAATCGGGTTCGTTGCCATATCGCTTACTGGTCTCCTCGAGGTCTGGTCAGACTTTTATAGCGCTTAGGACCCGTCTCATGACGGTGTTGACGGTATCGCGCTCCTCCGCTTCAGTTCGCAAGGCGTGGTTGGCAAGGCCCATCGGGGCGATGTCCTGGGGGCTCACAAGCTGCCCGGTCGAGTCTGTCAGGTTGCGGACGTCGGGCGGCACCAGGTGCCGGACCCGTGGCTCGCGAGGGAACGGAAGGCCGGCCGCCCAGTTGTTCTTCACCATCTCCAGCGTCAGCTCGGGCAGCAGGCTGCCGCCGCCGCAGAGGTAGATGCTCGATGGCAGACGCTCGCCCCGCGATAGCTCCCGGATGCTCAGCGCGAGACCCTGAAGAAGCACCTCCGCGTCCGCGCTCAGGAGCTCCGACACCTGCCGGTGCTGCTCGGCGGACAGCAGTCCTTCCGAGTGGCGGAGCTTTCTCGCCTCGGCCTCCTCGTAACTCAGCCCGAAGGCAAGCGCGAGGCGGCGCGTGAACGCGCGCCCGCCGAGGTTGAACATCCGCGTCCCCTCGACGCCACCGTCGCGGATCAGCGCGACGTCGGTGGTGCCGCCGCCGACATCGACGAAGATGCCGCCCTCCGCCCAAACCTCCTCGTTCGCGCATGCGCGCGCAAGCGCGTACGGTTGCGCGACCGCGGCGGCAAGCTCGAGGTCGAGCTCGCGGACCACGCTCTCGATGGCGTCGATGTGCGTCATCGGCGCGAACGTGTTGAAGACCGTGACCTCCAGGTTCTTGCCCGTGAAGCCGACCGGATTGGTGACCGGGTAACCGTCAACTCGCACGTTCGTGATCGCCGAGTGGACGAGACGCGCCTCGAGCTGACCGTAACTGCGCTCCATCTCGAGCAGGTGCTGAGCCTCGCGAAGCGCGCGGCGCTGCACCATCTGGAGCATGGTCGACATCTCGCTCGACCGCACGCGCGACTTTGAGTTCTCGCGCGGGTAGGCGATCGTCGACGAGAACCCTTTGATCAGCTCGCCTGCGATGCCGACCACGACCTGGCCCGGAACCGTCCTCGCCATGTCCTCGGCGGCTTCGAGGGCACGGTTGCAGGCCTGGATCACGGACTCGAGGTCGGCGATCGCTCCACCCGACATCGCCGCTGGGGCTTGCGGCTCGCGGCCCACGCCCAGCACCTCGCCGTCCGGGCCGTCGCGGCGCACGACCAGGACCTTGATCAGGTCGGTGCCGATGTCCAGCACCGTGAAGTGCCTGTAGTAGTCGCTGCGCTTGCGCAGGAACTTGAACTTGGTCACTTCAACGCCTCGTCCAGGCGCTTGAATGCCTCCTCCGGGGAGACGGTCAGCTTGCCGCTGACCAGCTGCGGCCGGCCGCCGCCCGTACCGAGAAGCTCCTTCAGGCGCGTGGCATCGAACTGAGGCACGAGGTCATTTGACACCTTGATGACAAACTTGTCTCCGGCGACAAGGGTTACGACCCCGGATTTGACCCTCTCCAGGTAGCGGTCGGCGTAGGCGCGCAGCTCTTCGACGGTCGAGGCGTCCACCGACTCGGCCACGTAGTCAACACGGCCGTGCTTGACCAGGAGCCCATCGGCGCCGCCGACGCGCGCCGCGCGCACCTGGTCGCGCAACTTCGCGACCTCGCGCTCGGCGTCCTTGAGCTCCGTGCGCAGGGCTCGGATCCGCTCTGGGAGCTGCTCCGGGCTCACGTTGAAAGACCTCGCGAGGTCCAACAGCAGGTCGCGGTCGCGGCTGACCAGGTCATCGGCCGCCTCACCGACCACCATATCGATGCGGCGCAGCCCCGAGCCGATGCTCGACTCAGACACGATCACCGCGGTCCCGATGTCGGCCGTGTTCTCGACGTGGGTGCCTCCGCACAGCTCGCATGTCCAGTCGCCGAAGCAAACCACGCGGACGATATCGCCGTACTTCTCCTCGAACAGGTGCATGGCGCCATGCGCGACCGCCTCCCGGTACGGTTTCTGGCTCTCGTGAAAAGGCAGCCCGGCGCGCACCTTATCCATCACCCGGCGGTTGATGCGACCCAGCTCGTCCTTGGTGATGGCGCGATTGAGCGGAACGTCGAATGTGGTGTGGTCTGGACCGACCCACGAACCCTTCTGGACGACCTGGTCGCCCAGCGTCTCGCGCAGCGCTTTGTGCAGAAGGTGGGTCGCCGAGTGGTGGCGCATGATCTGGCGCCGCCGCTTCTCGTCTACCGTGGCGGTCGCCTCCTCGCCGGTTCGGACCTCTCCGGTGATCACCGTGCCCTCATGGGCGATGACCCCTTCCGATGGTTTCTGGGTGTCCTCGACCCGGATGCGTCCGCTTGACGTCGTGATGGTCCCGGTGTCGCCGATCTGCCCTCCCGATTCGGCGTAGTACGGCGTCCGCTCCAGGAACACGTCGATCGCATCGCCCTCCCCGGCCGCATCAACCGCCTCGCCGGACTTGCGTATGCCGGCGATCTTCGTCCTGGTGCTCAACTCGCGATAGCCGGTGAACTCCGAGCGCGGCACATCCTTGGCCAGCGCCCACTGATGCGGGACCGTCCGTCGCGAGCGCTCACGCTGCGCGGCCATCTCGGTGCGGAACCCTTCTTCGTCCACGCCGATGTTTCGGCCCGTTGCCAGCTCACGTGTGAGCTCCAGAGGAAAACCGAACGTGTCGTGGAGCCGAAAGGCGTCCACCCCCGAGATGGTCTTCCCGCCGCGCGCGGCGATCTTCTCGAACTGCTCCATGCCCGCATCGAGCGTCCGGGCGAACCTGTCCGCCTCGGTGTCGACTGTGTTTGTGATCAGCCGCTCGCGCTCCTTCAGCTCGGGATATGCGTCCTTGAACACCTGGACGGTGCGCTGCGCGCCTGCCGAGAGCTTGCCACCCAGGCCGATGTTGCGCCCATGCAGCGCCGCCCGACGGACCAGGCGGCGCAGGACGTACCCGCGACCTTCGTTCGAAGGAACCACGCCGTCGCTGATGCAGAAGGTGACCGCTCGGATGTGATCCGCGATGATTCGTTCCGAAAGCGCATTCGACTTGGGGCTGCTTTCATGCACGAACTCGACGAGCGGGGCGAGAAGGTCGGTTCCGAACACGTCCTTCTTGTCCTGGAGGACGAACGCGATGCGCTCGAGACCCATGCCGGTGTCGATGGCAGGGTGCGCGAGCGGAACCAAGGCTCCATCGGCAATTCCTTTCTGGATCGACTCGGCGGTCGAGGGCGGCCCGCCCAGGTCGGCACGCTGGTCGTACTGCGGCAGCACCAGGTTCCAGATTTCGGTGAAGCGCGCGCAGTGGTCCGGGTAGCAGTCGGGCTGGCCGCAGCCGGCCTCGCGGCCGCGGTCCCACCAGATCTCGGAATCGGGACCGCATGGCCCGCGCCCGAGGCCCCACCAGTTGTCACCCAGCCGGGTGACGTGCATGGGGTCGATGGACGTCTTCTTGGTCCAGATCTCGAAGGCTTCGTCGTCAGAGGGATGCACCGTGGCGCGCAAGCGCTCGACTGGCATCGCGAAGCCCTTGGTGACCAGCTCCCACGCCAGCGGGATGGCCGTTTCCTTGAAGTAGTCGCCAGTCGGTGCGAAGTTGCCGAGCATCTCGAAGAAGGTGAGGTGGCGCTCGGTCTTGCCCACCTCCTCGATGTCGCCCGTGCGGAGACACTTCTGGCAGGTGGCGATTCGGGGCGCGGGCGGCTTGCTAAAGCCCAGGTAGTAGGGCTGAAGCGGTTGCATTCCGGCCGAGATGAAAAGGGTGCTCGGGTCGCCCTGCGGCACCAACGGCGCGCTCGGCAGGACCAGATGCTCCCGGCTCGCGAAATGCTCTAGAAAGCGTCTGCGGATCTCGTTCCCGGTCACGGGGTGAGTTGAGTCTAAGGGGCGAGGCGCTCGATCCGCCAAGCGCCCGTGTAGGCCGAACGGAAGACGTAGCGAAGGCGGTCGTGGAGGCGGTCTTCGCGGTGCTCCCAGAACTCGATCCAGATCGGACGCAACGCGTAGCCGCCCCAATCCTTGGGTAGAGGGACCTCGTCGGGATACTTCGCGGCCAGCTCGAGCACCCTCTGCTCGATTTGCTCACGCGAGCGCAGCACATGGCTCTGCCGCGACGCGAGGGCCGAGATCTGCGCCCCGCTCGGACGGCTGTGGAAGTACCGTTCGGAGGCTGCGCGGCCGACCTTGCGCACGACGCCGTAGACCCTGACCTGGTGACGCGTCACCGGCCAGTAGAAGACCAGCGCGGCGCGGCGGTCGTGCGACAGGTCGCGGCCCTTGCGGCTCCCGTAGTTGGAATAGAAGAGGAAGGTGCCGTCTTCGATCCCTTTGAACAGGACCATGCGGGCCGACGGACCCTCTTCGCCGGACGTGGCCAGCGTCATCGCGTCGGGCTGCAGCGCGCCGGCGTCCGTCGCCTCTCGGAACCAGCGGTCGAAAAGCACGAACGGATCGCGAGGCGCCTCTTCCTCCAATAAAGGCATCAGCTGGTCTCCTCCGGCACGTATTTCCGCAGCTGCTCGAGGGCCGCTCGCTGCAGCCGCGAGACATGCATCTGGCTGATGCCGAGGCGGCGGGCGATCTCCGACTGCGACATCTGCTCGTAGAACCGCATCGCCATGATCGCGCGCTCGCGGGGCGTCAGGTGCTCCATGGCGCGATCCAGCACGTCACGCATCTCCACCCGCTCGAGCTCGGGGTCGGCCCCCCCGATCTGCTCCGCCACCGAGCGGTTGTCCTGGCCGTCGGCCCCGGCGACCGGCTGGTCGAGCGAGACCGGGACGTAGGCCGGACCCATCTCCATCGCATCGGTGACATCGTCCGGGGAGACGCCGAGACGCTCCGCCAGTTCGCCGACCATCGGCTCGCGGCCCAGCTCGATCTTCATCTGCTCGTTGACCCGTACGACCGACTGATGCAGCTCCTGCAGGCGGCGAGGAAACCGGATCGCGGTCCCCTTGTCGCGGAAGTAGCGCTTGATCTCGCCGGCCACCGTCAGGGTGGCGAACGTTGTGAACTCGTACCCAAGGTCGGGGTCGAATCGCTCGATCGCCTTGATCAGCCCGAGGTAGCCGACCTGGACGATATCGTCGAGTGGCTCACCGCGGTTCTGGAACTTGCGGGCCAGGAAATAGACGAAGTCGTGATAGGCGTCGACGAGCTGCGCTCGGATCCGGTCGCGCTCAGCGGGGTCGTTCGTTTCCTTGTAGCGGCGATGGAGCGCGCGCAGCTCGTCGCGCGGTATCCGCGGCGTGGAAGCCACTCTTCCTTAAATCTTCCGCCGGTCGAAGTTCAGCCTGCCAGGTGCTTGACCATCCGGAAGCGCACGTGCCCTGTGCGCGGCTCGATGACCGGTCGGAAGTCATCGACGAAGCAGCGGATCATCTCGTAGGCAAGCCGCTGCAGCTCCGGGTCGACATCGGTTTCGTGCTTGGCCGCCGGCAGCGGAAGCGCCGTCCCGCTTGGCATGAGGTCCACGTCGACGACCAGGGCGCGGTTGGTCGCGAAGTACGTGAGCTTGAGGTCGGAGACCATGCCCATGTCGGCCGCAGCCGCGATCGCGCTGTCGCACGCCTGCGTGAGCGCGATCGCCAGCTCGTCGAGATCTGTCAGGCTCAGACCCAGCTGGCCCCCGAGCGTCGTCGCCACTCGCTTGGCGACGGGGATGAAGGCCGACGACGCCGGGATCTTCAGCTCAGCCAGGTCTCGTTTCGCCATCTCGGCCCGGCTACTCCTCCAGGTTGGTCGACGCGCGGTTCATCCTGCGCGCCGCCGCCGCCTCGAGCTCTTCCCTCTTGCGTCGAGCCGCCGCCACCCCGTCCTGGATCGCCTTGCCGACGGGGTGCTCGGGGTCGGTGACCATCGTCCTCGCGCGCTGCGCCGCTTCGCGTGCGCGCTGCGCCGGCTCGCTGCCGCTGAGCTCTATGGTCTTGGTGCGGAGGCTCTCGATCTGCTCGCGGCCGGGTCCGGTCGCGATGTAGGCGCCGATCGCCACGCCGATGAGTCCGCCAAGAACAAACCAGCCGAATCCGCTGCCGCCTCTGTCGTCAGCCATCGCTACCTCCTTTTACCGAGCGAACAAGCGTCTGACCAGCCACCCTCACGCCGTACACGGCCGAGCTCACGCCCCGGCCGAAAGCGGCCAAGCCGCGGCCGCCGGTCCGGAGTCCGACGTTCACACCGGACGTGATGTCGTTCACGTTCTCGATGGTCTGTCGCACCTCGGGAAGTGTCTCTCTCATCTCTTCGTTGGTGGTGTCGAGCAGCTCCTCCACGGCGCCGAGCGTGCCTCGGAGCCGGATCAGGACCGCGGCCAAGGCCAGCGCCACGATCAGGGCGGCGACCCCAAACGCGATCCACATGAAGCTTTGACCGCTCACCGACTGCATACCCCCCATGCCCCGGCGGCAAACACACCCGCAATCTTAAGTGCGCGGGTTGGAGTTGCTTGGGCGGGGCTCCCTCGGTCCTCGGGACGGTCGGGGGACGAAGCGGGCCAGGGGCTGGAGCATGAGCGCAAAGACCAACGCCGGCAGCAGGTTGGCCTGGCCGAGCCGCAAGGAGGGCAAGCCGAGAAAGTCCCACGCCTGGCCGAGCGCGAAGCCCAGCGCCGTCATGAGCAGGACCGGGACATAGGCCCGGCGACGGTAGGGAATGAAGGCGAAGCACAACTGGGAGACGATCAGGACAAGCAGCACGGCCACGATCAGGCCTGGCGGGATGTACCTCACGCTGGTGGCGCTTTGGCGACCGGGCTGCGCCCGGTCGCGACCCGCGATGCCCTGGGCCGCCACTCGCCGCTTGTCGTCAGGGCCTTGAGAACAGATCTACTTCGCCGGAAGGGGTTAGCGCCCCGAATCCGGCGCGTGTGGCGCGGGCGGTGTCGACCACCGCGAGGCGCCGTTGAGGGCTGCGGCGTAGGGGGAACCCGGCAGGGTTCCGACTGCGAACGGTGTGCTCCCTCCGAGCGGCGGGGGTGGGTTGTCCTGAGCATGCTCAGGTGGGTCCCCTGCCTCGACTCTCCAAGTCCCGTCCAAGCGGGCCTTTGGTCGGCCTTGCGGACTCCGGGGTCCCGATTGATGAACTGTTGGGCAACGCGCACATCACCCACAGCTCATTGGGAGCGAGTCAATCCTACGAGCCGGGTTTCTGGGGCGCTACCACCCGTATGTGCAGCTCTTCGAGCTGCGCGGTCTCCACAGGGCTTGGCGCGTCGAGCATGAGGTCTTGCATGCTCTGGGTTTTGGGAAACGCGATCACGTCGCGGATGTTGTCGGTCCCTGCGAGCAACATGATGATGCGGTCGATCCCCGGTGCGATTCCGCCGTGGGGTGGAACGCCGTACTCGAACGCCTCGAGCAGGAATCCGAACCGTTCCTGAATCTTTGCGTCTTCGAGGCCCAGGATCTGGAATACACGTCGCTGCAGCTTGGGGTCATAGATCCGCAAGCTGCCGCTCGCCAACTCATAGCCGTTGCAGACGGGGTCGTACGCATGCGCCCGCACGTCGTACGGCCGCTCGTCGACAAAGTCCAGGTCCTCCTCGAACGGCCGCGTAAACGGATGGTGACCATACGTCAGCTTGCCGTCGTCGCCTTCGACGAACAGGTACATCGGGAAAACCCACAGGAACTTGAACTCACCTTCCCGGATCAAGCCGCGACGTCGGGCGACTTGACGGCGGATCAGCCCCATGATCTTCTCGGCGCGGCGCTTTCGGTCGGCGACAAGGAGCACAAGGTCTTCTCCCCTCGCGCCGGTCCGCACCCTGATCAATGATCGTTCACGGTCGGACAAGAACTTGTCGAGTGGTCCAGGAAGCCAGGCCAAGCCTTTGCCACCGGCGCCTTTCGCAAGCGTCGTCAGCTCATCCAACTCCTTGCGGTTCATGTCTGAACCGTTTGGGACGGCCAGACCACGAACTACACCGCCGTCCCGCAGCACGGTGCGAAAGACATCGGCCTTCGTTTGTTGAAGCGCGTCTCCCAGGTCCGCGATCGCCAGGTCATAGCGGAGGTCAGGCTGGTCGGTTCCGTATTTGAGGAATGCCTCCTGCTGGTCGATCCGCGGAAATGGGAGCTGGAGGTCGACGCCCAGCACTTCCTTCCATATGCGCGCGAAAAGACCTTCGACGAGGCTGAACACATCTTCTTCGGTGCAAAAGGACATTTCCAGGTCGAGCTGCGTGAACTCGATCTGACGGTCGGCCCGCAGGTCCTCGTCTCTCAGGCAGCGAGCGATCTGGTAGTAGCGGCCCAGGCCCGCCACCATCAGGAGCTGCTTGAGGGTCTGCGGCGACTGCGGCAGCGCGTAGAAGTTGCCCGGATGGAGTCGCGACGGAACGATGAAATCCCGGGCACCTTCGGGTGTGGTCTTGATGAGCAGAGGCGTTTCGACCTCGATGAACTCACGCTCGTCCATGTATGTGTGAATGATCTTATTGACGCGGTGACGCAGCTCCAGGATCTGCTGCATCCGCGGACGTCGCAGGTCAAGGTAGCGGTACTTGAGGCGAATGCTCTCATCCGTACTGATCTCGTCCTCAATTGGAAACGGGGAAGTTTTGCTCGTGGAGACGACGTGAATCTCGTCGGCCACAACCTCGACTTCGCCGGTTGCGGTCTTTCGGTTAACCGTGCCAGGGGCACGTAGCTTCACGGCCCCCGTTACATGAAGAACAAACTCATCGCGGATCTTAAAGGTGGTGTTGTAGGTGTCGGCCCTGCTGACAATTTGACTGACAACAACCTGGACTGGTCCCCATCGATCCCTCAGGTCGATAAAGACGAGTCCTCCATGGCGACGAATGCTGCTGACCCAGCCATACAACTCCACAGACTTGCCCTCGTCGCTCGCGCGCAGCGAGCCGCAGTGCGGAGCGGAGAAGCCGCTCATGCGAGTTGTGTCGGAAGTTCTTGCCATGCGACCTCGGATTGCTCTCCACTGGACATGTCCCTCAGCCTCGCGACGCGCCGCGAAGCGTCGTCCTCGCTGAGCAGGATCACCCACTTCGCGCCAACCTTGTTCGCAGAGCGCATCTTGGCGGCCAGGCTTCGCGGCTCGTAGTCGACCGCCACGGAGCGCGCTGTGCGGCAGATTCGGGCGACCTCTGCCGCCGCGATCGCGAGCTCACCTTCGGGCACGACCAGCACCTCGGCGGCCGGGCTGACCGGAACCTCGCGGCCGCTCGCCGCCATCAACTCCGTCACGCGGTCCAGTCCGCCCGCGAATCCGACCGCCGGCGTCGACGGCCAACCCTCGGCCTCCGCCAGTCCGTCGTAGCGCCCTCCGGACGCAAGCGCGTCCTGCTGCCCACTCGCGCGGGCGGGATAGAACTCGAAGACGGTGCGCGTGTAGTAGTCGAGGCCCCGCACCAGGTACGGGTTGTGCCGGTACTCGATGCTTGCGGCGTCCAGCAGGCGCTGCACCGCGGCCCAGTGCTCGGCGCACTCGTCGCACAGGTTGTCCGTGATGCGCGGCGCTTTCGCTTTGAACGGCTGACACTGCGGGACCTTGCAGTCCAGGAGCCGCAGCGGGTTCCGCTCCAGGCGCAGCTGACACTCGCCGTGCAGCTTCGACTTCAATGGGCGGTAGTAAGCCTTGAGCTTCTCCAGGTAGGCGGGCCGGCACTTCTCGTCGCCGATGCTGTTCAGCTCAAGGCGTAGCTCGGTCAGTTCGACCGCGTTCAGCCAGCGCTGCGCGAGCTCGACCGTCTCCGCGTCGAACGCGGGGCTCGCGCCGCCGATCGCTTCCACGTTGAACTGGAAGAACTGCCGGTAGCGACCCTGCTGCGGCTTGTCGTAGCGGAACATCGGGCCAATCAAATAAAGACGCGTTGGTTTCGGCCCCTGGTTGAGGCCGTTCTCGAAGTACGCGCGCACGACACCGGCGGTCGCTTCGGGACGCAGTGCCAGGTTCTGGCTGCCTCGCCTCTCGAACCGATACAGCTCCTTGGAGACGGCGTCCGTGTCCTCGCCGATCCTCTCGATGAGCTCCGCCTGCTCGATCAGCGGCGTGACGATCTCCTCGTAGCCGAAGCTGGTGGCGGTTTCCCTGGCCGCAGACTCGGCCGCGCGCCAGAGCGGAAGATCCGCGGGAAGGATGTCGTGAACTCCCCGGGCGGCTTTGATCGGCTCGGTGCGGGGCATCGAGTGTTCGATTGTAAGAACCAGGGGGTTAAACTCTCGCGCCGGTGGCCACCGCCTACGTCCAGCTGATCTCTCTGGTCCTCGCCGCGCTGGCCCTCGTGATGGGCGCGTGGTTGCTCATCGTCGGCAAGCGTCCGTGGCGCGGAGGCGAAGGCGTCGAGGTCGCCCCGCGCGTGCGTCTCCTGGGCCTCAGCTACATCCTCGTCTTCGGCGCGGCGATGGTCCAGATCATCACGCAGCCCACGGGCGCCGAGGCAGAAGCGCTGGGTGGCCTGATGGTGCTGGGCGGCATGATCGTGATCGTCGTCGTCTACCTCGAGGCGCGCGCTTCCCGTCGCTCGTCGCATGAGGACCGGCTCGACAACCGGCTCCGAGGGTAATCACGAATTAAGCCCCTCTCCCTGGCCCTCCCCCCGATGGGGGGAGGGGGTCAGAGCCCGGCCCTCTTCCCGAGGGGAGAGGGGGTTAGAGGCCGGCCCTTTCTCGGTTGGTGCGCTGGCCGGCCGCAGCCTTCAGCGCTTCGGTCAGGTCCTCGAGCCGCACCGGCTTGCTCATGTAGTCGTCGAACCCCGCCCGCAGGCATCTCTCCTGGTCGCCCGGCCCGGCCATGGCGGTCAAGGCGATCAGTCGTGGCCGGTTGCCGCGCGGCCATCTGCGGCAGATCGCTTCCGCCGCGGCGAGTCCGTCCATCTCCGGCATCAGGACATCCATGAGGGCGGCGTCGTAAGGCTGCTGCGCGACCGCCGCGACCGCCTCGCGTCCGTTGGAGACCACGTCGACCGTGTGGCCGAGCTTGGTGACCAGTCGCCTGAGTAGTTTCTGGTTCAACGCGTTGTCGTCCGCGATGAGGACGCGGAGCGTGCCGGGCACGACCTCCTGGGCGGCCTGAGGCTGGGCTCCACGTCCGCCGACCTGGATCATCACGTCGTGCAGCGTGCGAGGCGGCACCGGCTTGGTCAGCGTCGCCTGGATGACCCCGCTGTCGGCGGCCGCGGCTTCCGCCGGGCCCGGAGGTGCGGAGGCGATGAGCACGATCGGCATCTGGTCAGCCCTCCCGCGCAGCGTCTCGGAGATGGCGAGGCCGTCGATCGCGGGCGGGCGGTGCTCGATCAGCGCGATGTCAAATGGCCTTTCGCCCTGGATGGCGCCGAGCGCTTCTTCCGGCGTGGCCGACGCCGCGCTGGCGCCCCACTGCTCGACCTGGAGCGCGAGCACCCGCTTTTCCGTGGGGTCGGCGGCGATGACGAGCACCTTCATGCCTTCCAGCGTCAGCAGCGTCGTCGCCACCGCACCCGGCAGCGCCTCCGCGAGCACGCTGAATTCAAATGTCGTGCCTGCATCCGGACCCGCCTCGACCCCGCCCTGCTCGACGCGCAGCTCGCCGTCCATCAGGTCGACGAGCTGCTTGGTCGTGCGGAGGCTCAGCACCGCCAGTCGGTCTCCGGACTCGAGCTTGTCGTAGGGTCCGGTCACTCCGTCGAGCCCGCCGCGCAAGATGCGCGCCGGGACGCCGCGCCCCGTGTCGCGGATCTTGAAGTTCAACGCGATCAGTCCGCCGCGGTCTTCGGACGAGAGCTCGACGCCGATGCCGCCACGGAACGTGCGGTCGACGGCGCCGTGCAGCAGCGTGAGCAGGATCTGCTCCAGCCGTCGCGAATCGCCGTTGACGACGTTCGGGACCTCGGGCGCGGCGTGAAATGAGACATCGAGACCCTTGGCGCCGGCGGCCTCCGACACCAGCGACAGGCAGCTCTCGACCGTAGCGCGCGCGTCGAATGGATGCAGGGCCAGCTCGAACTTGCCGCTCTCGATCGTCGCGTAGTCGAGCACGGCGTCCACGATTCGGGCCACCTGCTCGGCCGCGCTCTCCACGATGTCCGCAAGCTCGCGCTCTTCGCTGCCCTCGGCCGACTGAGTGAGCAGTCCGGCCGCGCCCATGACGGCATTGAGCTGGTTGCGGAGCTGGTAGCCGATGTCGTCGAGCAGCTCGGCGTCGAACTGGATCATGCGCGGAGGCCTGCCGTCGGCGTATTGCTCCGGCTGCGACGAGGCGAGGTCGCGAAACTCGTCCATCAGGAGAGCTTCTCCATCGGTGGTTGAGGGCTGGGCTCGAACATCGACTCTGGGAGCTCGGCGCCGTTGCTCTTGAAGTGCTCGGCAAACGTGGTGCCGGTTCCGGTCGCCGTGTGATAGCCGACGGCCCTCCCGTCGG
>DASWDZ010000084.1:0-72110 GCA_036395015.1 Candidatus Dormiibacterota bacterium
CGCGGTGCCCGGGTCCGTACCCGCCGGCCGGCGCCTCGAAGCCGCGGACCAGCGGACCGGCCACCGGCGGTCGCAGCACCGGCGCCCGCCCGCTGGCGGGCGCGGCGGCCGGCCGAGCCCTGTCCGCCCACCATGGCGCCGGGCGAGCCGCGACCGGCACCGGCGACGGCAGCGCCGTCGCGGACGCGGGAACGAGCGCCGCCACTGCCAGCAGGAGGGCCAGCGCGGACCGGCGGCGCGGCCGCGCCGACCGGAGCAGGAAGGGCGCGAGCGTCACGGGTGACCTCCCAGGCGGTGCCCGGCCGGGTCCGGCCGGGCGCTACGCCGCCGGAGGCTACGCGGCGGCGGCCGCCGGTTGGGGCGTGGCCGGGCAGAATGTGGAAGCTCGTCCCGATCGTCAGCGCGCGTCCTGCATCTTGCCCCGCAGCTGCAGGACCGCCTTGGTGTGCATCTGGCAGACCCGCGACTCGGTGACGCCGAGCACCTGGCCGATCTCGGCCAGGGTCAGCCCCTCGTAGTAGTAGAGGGTGATGACGATCTTCTCCCGCTCGCCGAGCCGGTTGATCGCGCCGGCCAGGATGCCCTTCATCTCCTGGGACTCGAAGGCGGCCACCGGGTCCTCGGCACCCTTGTCCTCCAGGGTGTCGACCAGGCTCAGCCGGTCGCCGCGCTCCGACCCGACCGACAGCAGCTCGTCGAGGGCGACCACCGAGACGAACGAGATCTGGTTGAAGATCTGGTGCAGCTCGTCGGTGGAGATCCCCAGCTGCTGGGCGACCTCGGCGTCGCTTGGGCTGCGGTGCAGGCGGTTCTCCAGGGCCGCGTAGGCCTTCTCGACCTCGCGGGCCTTGAACCGCACCGACCGGGGAATCCAGTCGATCGCCCGCAGCTCGTCGATGATCGCGCCCTTGATCCGCGAGATGGCGTAGGTCTCGAACTTGATACCACGCTCCAGGTCATACTTCTCGATCGCGTCGATCAGCCCGAAGATGCCGTAGGAGACAAGATCTGCCTGCTCGATGTTCGGCGGCAACCCCACCGAGACGCGGCCGGCGACGTACTTGACCAGCGGCGCGTAATGGAGGATGAGCCGCTCGCGGGCGTCGGTCGACGCCTTGAGCTTGAACTCCTCCCACAGCCGTTCCACGGACGACGGCTCGTCCAAGAAGCCCCCCCTTTGGCCGGCGCCGCAGACGGCCGATCCGGCATTTGTTGCTGGCCCCACCTGTCCTAGGACGGCGCCCGGTCTGGCCGGCGCGCCCGCCTCAGGCTCGCGGATGCGCCTGCTGGTAGACGCGGCGCAGCCGCTCGTTCGAAACGTGAGTGTAGGTCTGGGTGGTGGTGAGGGCAACGTGCCCCAGAAGCTCCTGGACCGCCCGCAGGTCCGCGCCACCCTCCAGCAGGTGGGTGGCAAAGCTGTGGCGCAGGGTGTGCGGGCTGGTTCCGGCGGGCGCGCCGGCCCCTGCCCGGTAGCGCTCCAGCATTCCCCGGACGTCCCGCTGCGTCATCGGCCGCCGGCGCCGGTTGAAGAACAGCGCCTCCAGGCCGGCCGGCCCCGCTTCCGGCGCGGGCAGCATCGACGAGCGGCTCCTGGTCAGGTACTCGAGCAGGGCGGCGCGGGCCGGCTCCCCGAACGGCACCAGCCGCTGCTTGGCGCCCTTGCCGAGCACGCGCACGGTGTCGCCGGCCAGGTCGACGTCGCCGAGCCGCAGTCCGCACAGCTCGCCAACCCGGATCCCGGTGCCGAGCAGGATCTTGACGGCCAGCTGCGGCCAGCCGACCTTGGCCGTGTCGAAGATTGCCTGCACCTGCTCCCCTGTGTAGGTCGACATCTCCTTCAGCGCCACCTTGGGCGGGCGCATTCGGAGCACGCTGGGGGCGACCGGGTACTCCTCCCGCGCGCACCAGTTGGCAAAGCTCTTGATCACCTGGAAGAAGCCGTGGATAGTGTTGTCGGATAGGCCTCGCTCCTGCTGCTCGGCCAGGAAGCGCTTGAGCTCGAAGGCGTTCAGCTCCTCCAGGTTCTCCACGCCCCCCGTCCGCCGGTACCAGTCCATCTTCTGCTGGTACCACTCGATCGTCCGCTGGCTGCGGCCCATCACCTTCAGCTCGAGCAGCCACTCGCGGAGCAGCGCTCGCACCGGATGGAGGCCACGCAGGGGCTGGACTCTGACCCCGACCTCGACCGGAGCCGGCCCGATGGCGCCACCCACCCGCAAGGGCGCGACCTTCGGTGGCCGGCCAGGACTGCGCCTAAACCCGCCCAGCGGACTATTTACGGTTTGCGATTTCCATAACGGTTTCTGGAGGTTTTCCACAGATTTCGCTCCCTCTCGTCGGCTAGACTACAGGTGCCCAAAGACGACGAAAACCGGCCCTCAGGGCCGGCTTCCTGAATTCAATCTACGAGGAGGGTCCCCTCTCAGAAAGACTGGCGGAGAGGGAGAGATTCGAACTCTCGATGGGCCAGTGACCCATAACGGTTTTCGAGACCGCCGCCTTCAACCACTCGGCCACCTCTCCGAGAGCTGCTTGCTGCTCAAATGGCGGTCCCGACCGGATTCGAACCGGCGTTCTCGGCCTTGACAGGGCCGCGTGTTTGGCCAGGCTACACCACGGGACCGGCAGCGGCTAAGTCTACCAACGGCCCGGAACTCGACCTGAGGCGCGCTACCCCAAACCTATAATTCCCTCCGGCGTGAGCGACAGCGACCGACCAACCTCAGGCTCTTCGGACGAACTCCGAAGGCATTTCCAGATCCTGGAGCGGGTCGCCATCTTTTTTACCCTTCCTGACAACATCCTTCACGCTCTGGCCCGCAGACTCGCGCCGGCGTCCGCGGCCAGAGGCTCGGTCATCGTCCACCAGGGCGACCCGGGCGACACCATGTTCATCGTCGAGTCGGGGCGCTGCGAGGTCTACGTCGAGGAATCGCCCGGCCACACGATCACGATCGCCCTCATGGGCCCGGACGACTTCTTCGGCGAGATGGCGCTCATCTCCGAGGAAACCCGCAGCGCCAGCGTCCGCGCCCTCGAGGACTGCAGGCTGCTCACGCTCGACCGCAAGACCCTCTACGAGACGGTTCCGGCCGAGTCAGACGCCCTGATCGAGCTGACCAAGCTGGTCGAGCAGCGGAAGGACACCCTCCCCAACCTGATCGCTCGTGCCCGCATGGTCGCGCCGGAGCAGGCCGCCTCGACCGTCGCCATCTACTCCCCCAAGGGCGGCTCCGGACGCACGACCATCGCGGTCAACCTGGCCGCATCGCTCGCCAAGCGATTTCCGGGCGAGGTGCTCCTCGTCGACCTGGCGCTGCCGTACAACCACGCGGCGCTCATCTCCTACCTCACGCCCACGGGCTGTCTCGCCGCCGCGAGCCAGGTGCCGCCCCAGAACTTCGAGGAGGCCGTGCTCGGCGCCATCCTCCACCACCCGGGCGGCATGATGCTGCTTCCCGGCGTGCTCCGCGCGGAGCAGGCGGACCTGATCACGGTCGACCTGGTCAACCGGGCCATGGGCATCCTCGTCAACGCGTTCCGCTACATCATCTTCGACCTGGGCGTCGCCTTCACGGACATCGTGATCAGCGTCCTCGACCACTCGCAGCGCGTACTGGTCCTGGTGACGCCGGAGCTCTCGTCCCTCAAGGACGTCGGCGAGCTGCTCAACATCTTCACGAACGTCCTGAACATCGTCCCGGGCCGCGTCATCCTCGCCCTCAACAACAAGGTGCCGAAGTCGGTGGTGAGCAAGGAAGACGTGGTGCGCACCCTGAAGCAGGAGCTCGCGGTCGAGATCGACTTCGACGGCACCAAGCCGGACGAGGCGGCCGTGAAGGGCGAGATCCTCGTCCTCACCGACCCCAAGAGCGCCCTTTCCCGCGGCGCCGAGCAGCTGGCACAGCTCATCGCCGGCTCGACCGCGGGCGAGGCCAAGGGGGAAAAGAAGGGGTTCAAGCTTGGCCGGCGGTAATACTCAAGCCCCTCTCCCCGACCCTTCCCCCGATGGGGGTGGGAGCGTACGAGGCCCCGTGGTAGCATCTCGACTGTGATCGAACAAGCTGTCGTCTCACTAACCCCCGAAGCCCAGTCGCGCCTCAAGGAACTGCTCACCAAGGAAAACAACCCGGACCTGGCGCTCCGCGTCTTCGTCAGCGGAGGCGGCTGCTCCGGCATGCAGTACGGGATGGCGTTCGACGACCAGCGCCGAGCCGACGACCTGGTCGTGGACACCGACGGCGTCAAGATCATCGTCGACGACTTCAGCGTCTCCTACATCCGCGGCTCGGAAATCGACTACGTCGACAGCCTGATGGGCGCCGGCTTCACGGTCCACAACCCGAACGCCGTGCACTCTTGCTCCTGCGGCCACTCGTTCGACACGGGCGACGACGCTGGCAGCGCGCAAGCTTGCGGCTGCGGCCACTAGCAGACGACTTAGAGAGTTCGTACTCCTAGCCCTGGGCGTGATCACGCCCCTGGGCATCCTCGCGGTCAACGCCTCCGCGTTCGTCATGGTCCACCTCGCCGTGTTTCGCGTCGGCATCGCGGCCTGCGCCGTGGTGAGCGGCCTGGTCCTCAACGGCCTCACCGCTTGGTGGCTCCTGCGCCTGGTCAGCCGCACGGCGCCACCTCTCTACCGGGAGTACCGGACGTGGGCCATCGTGGGCTCGGTGCTGCTCGTGTTGCTGACCGCGGCCGCGGGCGGGTACCTCACTTACCTCGGCCTGCGTGACCCGCGGCGCCTGCCCGACGCCCTCTCCGTGATCGTGGCCACGGTCATGATCCTGCTGCCGTTCGGGGTCTCGATCGCCGCCCGGCGCCTGGCCGGGATCGGCGGCATCATCCCGGTCGAGGAACCAGCCGGAAAAGAAAGGAGCCCCCGGCGGGGGGCTCCATCTCTCTCGCGTAAGACCTAGAGGGGATCCCCCCTCCGGCGCTTCGCGCCACCTCCCCACGAGTGGGGAGGAGTTCTCTTTTTACATCATGTCGGGCGACATGCCGCCCGGCATTCCGCCACCCCTCTTCTCCTCGGGCACCTCGGTGACCATGGCCTCCGTCGTGAGCACCATGGCCGCGATCGACGCGGCGTTCTGCAGCGCCGAGCGGGTCACCTTGGCGGGGTCGACGATGCCCGCCTCGAACATGTTGGTGAAGATGTCGTTCAGGGCGTCGTAGCCCTCGCCCGCCTTGCTCTTGCGGATCTGCTCGACGATGACTGAGCCTTCCTTGCCGGCGTTGGAGGCGATCTGCTTGATCGGCTCCTCGAGCGCCTTGCGGACGATCGCGACCCCAGTCGCCTGGTCGTCCTTCAGGCCAAGCCCCCCGTCGAGCTTCTTCTGCGCGTTCAGCAGCACGGTGCCACCACCCGCGACGATTCCCTCTTCCACCGCGGCCTTGGTCGCGCTGAGCGCGTCCTCGATGCGGTGCTTCTTCTCCTTCTGCTCGACCTCGGTCGCGGCGCCGACCTTGATCACGGCCACGCCGCCCGCCAGCTTCGCCAGCCGCTCCTGCAGCTTCTCCTTGTCGAAGTCGGAGGTCGTCTCCTCGATCTGGGCCTTGATCGCCTTGATCCGGGCCTGGATGTCGGCCATCCGCTTGGCATCGTTCTCGACATCGACCACGATTGTGGTGTCGTCCTTGTTGACGGTGACCTTGCGGGCCTTGCCGAGCAGCTCGAGCTTGGTCTGGTCGAGCTTGAACCCGGCGTCCTCGGAGATCACGGTTCCGCCGGTCAGGATGGCCATGTCCTCGAGCATCGCCTTGCGGCGGTCGCCGAAGCCTGGGGCCTTGACCGCGACGGCCGTGAAGGTGCCGCGGATCTTGTTCACGATCAGGGTGGCGAGAGCCTCGCCCTCCACGTCCTCGGCCACGATGAGCAGGGGCTTGCCCTGCTGGACCACTCTCTCCAGCACGGGGAGCAGGTCCTGGATGGCTGAGATCTTGCGGTCGGTGATGAGCACGTAGGGCTCATCGAGCACCGCCTCCATGCGGTCGGTGTTGGTGACCATGTAGGCGGCGATGTAGCCGCGGTCGAACTGCATGCCTTCGACGAACTCGAGCTCGGTCGCCATCGTCTGGTTGTCTTCGACGGTGATCACGCCGTCCTTGCCGACCTTGTGCATGGCCTCGGCGATGAGCTTGCCGATCTCCTCCGACTGGCTGGAGATCGAGGCCACGTGGGCCACGTCCTGGTCGTCCTTCACGGGTACGGAGAGGTTCTTGATCTCAGCGACCACGGCTTCGACCGCCTTCTCGATGCCGAGCTTGAGCTGCATCGGGTTGGCGCCCGCAGTGACGTTGCGGAAGCCCTCGTTGATCATGGTCTGGGCCAGGATCGTCGCCGTGGTGGTGCCGTCACCGGCCACATCGTTCGTCTTGGTCGCGACCTCGCGCAGGAGCTGGGCGCCGGTGTTCTCCATCGGGTCCTTGAGCTCGATCTCGCGGACGATCGTCACTCCGTCGTTGGTGACGGTCGGTGCGCCGAACTTCTTCTCGAGCACCACGTTGCGACCCTTGGGGCCGAGCGTGATGCGTACGGACTGGGCAACGGTGTCGATGCCCTTCTTGAGGTGCTGTCGCGCCTCAACATCGAATGTGACAATTTTCGCCATATGCGTTCCCCTCTTCTACCTTGATTACTTCTTGGCCTGCCCAGAACCGGCGCCTACCGGCTGCTTCTCCGTCGCGCCGTTCGTGCCGATCACGGCCAGCACGTCCTTCTCGGAAACGATCAGGTACTCGACCTCGTCGAGCTTGAACTCGTTGCCGGCGTACTTGGCGTAGAGCACCTTGTCGCCGACCTTGAGCTCCATCGGCACCTTGGTGCCGTTGTCGAGGATCCTTCCCGTGCCCACGGCCTGGACGATGCCCTCCTGGGGCTTCTCCTTGGCGGTGTCCGGAAGCACGATCCCGCTCTTGGTCTTCTCTTCTCTATCGACCGGCTTGACCACCACGCGGTCGCCCAACGGTCTCAGGTTCATGTGCAGCCCTCCTCAGCTGATCTGGAATTAGCACTCCCCCCGCCCGAGCGCTTAGCACTCTGGCGGGTCGACTGCTAAATCTTAATACCCCGTGGGGCGCAGCTGCTAACACTGCTCTTCCGGCTCGGCTTCCGGAGGCCTGTCCTCGGCCTCCTTCATCAGCCGCCGGGCGGCGGCCGCCTGGCCGTCGGGGACCGTCAAACGCGCTTCGGTGAAGTCAATCCCGACCCCGTAACCAGTGTCCCCGAAGACCTCGACCCTGATGCCGTTTGCCTCGAGCACGGCGGCCAGGAGGTCCGCTTCGATGCGGTGTCCACGGAAGACGACCGTCCAGCCCTTGATGCCCACCCGGCTACCAGCTTAAGGAGGGTTCGACGTCGGCGGGCTGGCCGGCGGAGTGGTAGCCGGCGGCGGCGATCATGGCCGCGTTGTCGGTGCAGAGCTCGAGGGGGGGCATCGTGAGTCGGGCGCGGCCGTCGACGACCTCGGCGGCCCGTTTGCGGAGAAGGGTGTTGGCGGCGACGCCCCCGGCGACCACCACCTCCGTGGCCCCAGCCTCCTCCAGGGCCCGATCTAGCTTCTCCAGCAGCGACTCCACGACCGAGTGCTCGAAGGAGGCCGCGAGATCGGCGCGGTCCTGGTCGGTGACCGATTCACCGAGATCACGCAGGCGATAGAGGAGAGCGGTCTTCAGGCCGCTGAAGCTGTACTCGAGGCCTGGCAGTGACGGCTTCGGCAAAGGCTGGCGACGTGGGTCACCCCTGCGGGCGAGGCGGTCGAGCGCCGGGCCGCCTGGAAATCCGAGGCCGAGCATGCGCGCCGCCTTGTCGAAGGCTTCGCCGGCGGCGTCGTCGCGGGTGCGTCCGAGCACCTCGAACCGCCCGTGCTCGGGCATGTGCACGAGGTCTGAGTGCGCGCCACTGACGACCAGTCCCAGGAGTGGTGGCTCCAGGTCAGACCGGCTGAGCATCGCGGCGTAGATGTGGCCCCACAGGTGGTTGACTCCCGTCAGCCGCTTCGACCACGCCGTCGCCAGCCCCTCCCCCACGCCGACCCCGACGAGCAGGCAACCCACCAGCCCCGGACCGCGTGTCACCGCGAGCAGGTCGAGGTCAGCCGGCGCCACCGCCGCTCTCTCGAGGGCGAGATCCAGGAGATGCGGAAGGCGCTCCAGGTGGTCGCGCGCGGCAAGCTCGGGCACCACGCCGCCGAACCCTCGGTGCAGATCGACCTGGGAGTGGATGACGTTGGAGCGAATGGTGCGGCCGTCCTCGACAACGGCGACGGACGTCTCGTCGCAGGACGTTTCGATGCCGAGAGTCAGTGCCAACCCCGACCGCCCCTCCGGCGCTTCGCGCCACCTCCCCATGAATGGGGAGGAGTCTTTCTTACTGCTCCCCAGTCGTCAGGAGGTCGCGGCGCAGTCCGCGGACCTCGGAGTCGATCCGCTCCAGGTTCCCCTCGTACGCCTTGCGAAAACGCGGCGAGTGGATCGAGTCCGACCACATGACGATCGCGTCCTCGCCGTTGTCGGTGTAGTAGCCCTTGCGGCGCCCGATGACCTTGAACCCGAAGTTCTCGTACATCTTCATCGCGTTGTCGTTCGTCGTCCGGACCTCGAGGGTCACCCACTTGGCGCCCATGTCGTAGGCGGCCTGGACCAGGCCCGCGAAGATGATTCGTCCGTACCCTCGGTGCTGGAGGTCCTGGCGGACGCCGATCGTCGTCACGTGCGCCTCGTCGTACATGCGCCACATGCCGCCGTAGCCGATGATCGTCGAGTCGAAGTCGGCGCCGCGATACGCGGACGGTCGCTCGACCGTCCCTTCCTGCCGCAGGACGACGTAGTGCGCGCTCGCGCGCGACGCGAGCTCGCGGTAGTAGGCGTTGCGCGGCCAGGGCGTGGCGAAGATCTCGCGCTCGATCTCCTGGACCGTGTTGACGTCCGCCTCGCGCATCAGCTCCAGGGCGAGCTGCTGCCCGATCTGGACCACTTAAGCCTTCGAAGAAAACGACTGCATGTATTCGATTTCGAGACTACCATAGGGAACTTCGCGTGCCGTCTCGAGCATTCCCGCGACGGCCTCGCCGAAAGTCCGCAGCCTTTCCTCGGGCACGAAACGCAAGCCCGCCGCCACCAGCGATCGCTCCGTCGACGGCTGCACCCAGCCAACGGCGACATGGTCGTTGGGCAGGTCGGCAGGTTCCGCATGACCAGGCCGCCCGCCGGGAGCAAGGAAGTAGACGCGTCCGCGACCAGCCTCGGCGACCGCCAGGACATCGTCGTCGCTGCGCGCGGCCTGGATCCCGAGCGTCGGCAGTGGGACGATCGGAATCCGCAGCCCGATCGCCAGGCCCAGCCCAAAGGAGACGCCGACCCGGAGGCCCGTGAAGGAGCCGGGCCCGGTGGCGACGGCCACCCTCGTGAGCCGCCGTCCGACCGCCATGTCGCGGAGGACGTCGCGTAGCCCCTCAGCGCGGGCCGGAAGCCGCATCTCGGCGCGGACCTCTCCAGTCGGTTCGATCAGCGCCAGCGCGCAGACCGCTGACGAGGTGTCAACGACGAAGGTCATGTCTGGTCCTGATCAGGCGGCGGTCGCCGCCAAGGTGCTCGATCTCGATGTGGGCCGCCCCATCGACATCGAGCCGCTCTCCCCACTCGACGACGACCGCGCCCCCCTCCGCCAGCTCCTCGAGCCCGAGATCTGCCAGCTCAGCCTCGTTCTCGACGCGGTAAAGGTCGACGTGGGCCAGCTGTACGCGACCGGGGTAGACCCGGACGAGCTGGAACGTGGGGCTGGCGACCTGCGCTCGAGACCCCGTGCCCCGCGCGACCCCGCGCACGAAGGTGGTCTTGCCGGCGCCCAGCTCGCCTGTCAAGAGCACGATGTCACCGGCACGGAGCTGCTTGCCGAGCACCGTCCCCGCACGCTCCGTCTCCCCGGGGGAGTTGGTCACGATGTCAGCCAAAGTGGTCGTAGCCGGTGCTCTTGAGCCTGGCACCCGAGACCTTGACGTCCTTGTCGCCGGTCATCTCGCCCACCACCTGGAGACCGGCTTGCGCAATCAGGTCCGCCGGCCCGACGCACACCAGCTCCGCCTCCTCGCCGCCCGTGAGCGCGTCCTCGAGCGACGCCCCTTCGGCGCGCGGCACGCGCTCGGCCTGCAGGATGCACCCGGCTCCGGACATGGCCGCGAACTTCTCCATCTCCCTGACGAGGCCGTCGGAGATATCGCCGCAGCACAGACCGAGCGTGTTGAGCCGGCGCCCTTCCTCTATCAACGGCAGCAGGCGATGCACGCGGCGTTCACGGAGAGCGACCGCGGCCGTGCCGAGAGCACCGGTGACCGCGACCGACCAGCCCGGCTGCGCCTGCGCGCGCGCCAGGGGCATCCTCTCGGTCCGGCCGGCAACGGTGAGCGACAGCACCGCCGGACCATCGATCGCGCTCATGTCGCCTCCGGAGAGCTGCAGCCTGTAGCGATCCGCCAGCGACCCCATGCCCGCGTAGAGGCCGGTCAGGTGCTCGACCGTCCATCGCCTCGGGATGGCCACCGACGCGAGCGCCCACGCCGGCTCGGCGCCTTTGGCAGCGAGGTCGCCGAGGGCCAGGGCGAGCGAGCGCCACCCGGCGTCGCCGGCGGTCATCCAGCCGAGGTCGAAGTGGACGCCCTCCACGAACATGTCCGTGCTTGCGACCACGAAGCCCGCGGCGTCCGCGATCACCGCCGCGTCGTCCCCTGTCGCGCCGGGCGCCAGGTATGGCTTGAGGCGCTCGAGCAGCCCGAGCTCGCCTTCGCCCTCTACGCTCACGAGGTCAATATCGCACGCAGCCTGCGCGCCGCCTGCTCGGGGTCGGCCGCGCCGGCCACCGCCCGGATGACACACGCGCGGCGTACGCCCAGCTCGGTCAGCGTGTGGAGGTTCGTCTCGTCGATGCCGCCGATCGCGAAGACCGGGATGTCGAGGGCAGCCGCCACCGCGGCTATCCCCGCCGGCCCGACGACGACCTTTTCCGGCTTCAGAGGAGTCGCGAAGGCGGGCCCGCAGCCGACGTAGTCCGCGCCCGGCTGGACGGCGTCTGCGCTGGACGCGGAGACGCCGATGAGCAGGCGGTCACCGGCCACCTTCCGCGCGGAGGCGACGCTCAGGTCGTCGGGCCCGAGATGGACCCCGTCCGCGCCGCTGAGCAACGCGATGTCGACGTAGTCGTTGACGATCAACAGGGCGTCCTCCACGACCTCGCGCACCCGCCGCGCCAGCTCGAGCAGCTCGCCACGCGGAAGTGTCTTGTGGCGGAGCTGAATGACGTCGGCGCCCCCCCGCACCGCCGCAGCCGCGATCGCGATGACGCGTTCTTGGGATGCGTCGAGAGTAATGACATAAAGCTTCGCGTCGCGAAGCTTCAGGAGAGGATCTGGCGCAGCTTCTCTCGGAACGCTTTGGGGGCGGTGTCGCATTCGCACGAGTGCTTGACCAGGCGCTTCAGGTGCTCCTGGAACTCGTAGTGCTCCATGCAGTCGGGGCACCCCTCCAGGTGCAGCTGAATCTCCAGCGCCTCCGTGTTCGTCAGCTCTCGATCGACGTAGCGATCGAGCTTGTCACCACACTCTTCACACCTCATTGCTGTGGCACCTGGCTGGCTCCGCTGGCGCGCACGATACCCGATTCGAGCGCGTAGTCATAGAGGGATTTTTGAAGCTGCTGGCGGGCGCGGTGGAGCCGAGACATGACGGTCCCGATGGGCACGCCCAGGGTTTGCGCAGCATCCTTGTAGGAGAAACCCTCGACGTCCACCAGCAGGACGACCTCGCGGTGCAGCGGGGGCAGCTTGTCCACCGCCGCCACGACCTCGGACGCGGCGATCTTGTCCAGGACGTCGGCCTCGGGCCGCGCCCCCTCGTCGCGCAGCTTGTCGTAGAGGACGAACTCGCCAACGTCATCGAGGCTCACATCGTCCTTGCGCGAGCCCTTGAATCGGTCCCAGAAGAGGTTGCGCATGATCGCGAACAACCAGGCCTTCATGTTCGTGCCGGCCTGGTAGCTGTGCTGGTAGCGCAGCGCGCGCAGGTACGCCTCCTGGACCAGGTCCTGCGCCTGGTCCGGGTCGTGCGTGAGCCGGACCGCGCCCCTGTACAGAGTGTCGAGATGTGTCAATGCTTCTTCCGCGAAGGCAGTCTGTGCGGCGGACTCCGCCATCAGTAACGCCACTGTACGATCACCTGCCTTGCAATCATTGGAAACGGGATGGGACCAGGCGTATTCCCCGTGAGCCGGCCTCTGCGGATTGTCCAGGTGGGGATGGGATTCTGGGGCCGCGATTGGGCCCGCTTTGTCATCCCGGAAGTGCCGGAGGTTGAGCTCGTCGGCTGCGTGGATTCGGATCCGCGCGCCCTGACGCTGACGCAGCAGCTGACCTCGATTTCGCCGGACCGCTGCTTCAACTCGCTCGAAGCCGCTCTCGAGGCGACGCGTCCGGACGCCGTCCTCAACACGACAACCCTGCCCGGTCACGCCCCGATCTCCACCACGGCGCTCGAGGCGGGCGCGCATGTCCTGGTCGAAAAGCCGTTCACCGACTCGCTGGAGTGCGCCAAGGAACTGGTGGAGCTGGCCGCCACCAAAGGACGCACTTTGATGGTGAGCCAGAACTACCGGTTCTTCCCGGCGGTGCGCACGGTCGCCAAATTCGTCCAGGAAGGCTCGCTCGGCGAGCTGTACCAGGTCGCGATCGACTTCCGCCGCAACGATCCATCCCCACCTTATCCGCGACGCCGGCACCACGTCGCGGACGAGCAACCGCTCCTGATCGACATGGCCATCCATCATTACGACCTGCTGCGACTCATCCTCGCCGGCGAGGCAGCGAGAGTGTCGTGCGCAGTATCGAACCCGCCCTGGAGCGGTTTTCACGGCCCTCCCGCGGCGATCGGGTCGATCCTCTTCGAAAACGGCGTCTCCGTCAGCTATCGAGGCAGCTGGATCAGCGCGGCCAACCAGACCGCCTGGGCGGGCGAATGGCGGATGGAGTTTGAGGGTGGCCACCTGTTCTTCACGAGCCGGGGCGAGGACAATGTGTTGCTGGACAAGGTGGTGGTGAAACCCCGCCGAGGCAGGTCCAGGAAGCTCGCCCTGCCGACACTGGCCCACATCGACCGGGCCGGTGCGCTAGCCGAGTTTGCTGCGGCGCTCCAGGCAGGACGTGAGCCCGAGACATCGGGTCGCAAGAACCTCGGCACCATCGCGCTGATGGCGGCGGCGGTCGAGTCTGCCGCCCGCGGCGAATGGGTGCGGGTCGCCGTTTAGGCACCATGGCGTCAGTCAGCTTTCGACACGTCACGAAGCGATTCCGGGGTGGGGACGTCGCCGTGAGCGACCTCTGCCTGGACGTCGCCGACGGCGAGTTCATGGTCGTCGTCGGCCCCTCCGGTTGCGGCAAGTCGACGCTGCTCCGGCTGCTCGCCGGCCTCGAAGACATGGACCGGGGCGAAATCTGGCTCGGAGACACGATGGTCAACGAAGTGCCGACCCGGAATCGAGAGGTCTCGATGGTCTTCCAGGACTACGCCCTCTATCCGCACCTCTCTGCCTTCGACAACATGGGGTTTGGTCTCCGCATGCAAGGCGTGGCGGCGCCCGAGATCGCGTGGCGAGTCAGCAGGGCGGCCGACATCCTCGAGATCGTTCCGATCCTGGACCGCAAGCCCCCAGTGCTCTCAGGCGGCGAGCGACAGCGCGTCGCGCTGGGCCGCGCGATCGTCAAGAACCCGCGTGCGTTCCTGCTGGACGAGCCCCTCTCCAGCATCGACGCCAGGCTGCGTGAGCAGATGCGGGTGGAGCTGCGCAAGATCCATCGCAAACTTCGGGCGACCTTCATCTATGTGACGCACGACCAGGTCGAGGCGATGACGTTGGGCGATCGGATCGCCGTCATGAAGGATGGGGTGCTGCAACAGGTGGCGCCGCCCACCGACATCTACGACCATCCCATCAACCTGTTCGTCGCCGGTTTCATCGGCACGCCGGCGATGAACTTCATCCCGGTCACCCTCAACGGCCGGAAGGCGAAAGGCTCGGCCATCGAGATCGAACTGCCCTATCCGTCGCGTGTCGACCGCGCGGTGCTCGGAATCCGGCCCGAGGCGATGACCGACCGCCTCGATCCTCGTATGCCTACGATTGAGATGAAAGTCGAGATGGCGGAGTCGGTCGGCCAGCACCAGCTCATCTACGGTGTCGCCGGTGACGACGGAATCGTCGCCCGGATCGACTCCCATGCCCACGTGAACCGGGGGGATCACATGCGGCTCGGGCTCGACATCCGGTCGATCCATCTATTCGACGCCCAGACGGGCCAGGCGTTCATGTGATCGCGCTCGATGCCTTCGGCCGGACCGGACATCGCAGCAGCCGAGCCATCTTCGGAGCGGCTGCCCTGTCGCAGGTCGATCAGTCGACCGCTGACCGCACGCTCGACGTGCTCCTTCAGTACGGCGTCAACCACATCGACACGGCGGCGGGCTACGGCGACTCCGAGCTTCGCATCGCGCCCTGGCTCAAACGCGAGCCCGGCCGCTTCTTCCTGGCGACCAAGACAGGTGAGCGGAAGGCCGACGCCGCGCGCGAGCAGCTGCACCGCTCGCTCGACCGTCTCGGCGTCGACCACGTCGATCTCTGGCAGCTGCACAGCCTGGCCGATCCGATCGAGTGGGACACGGCGCTCAGCCCGGGCGGGGTGATCGAAGCGGCGGTCGAGGCGCGTGAGGCGGGCCTGGTCCGTTTCATCGGCGTCACGGGCCATGGGATTCAGATCGCCGCCGGCCACCGGCGGTCGCTGGCTCGATTTGAATTCGACTCGGTCCTCCTCCCCTACAACTTCGTGACCATGCAAGAGCCGTACTACGCAAACAACTTCGAGGCGCTTCTCAGCACGTGCGCCGAACGTCAGGTCGCGGTCCAGACGATCAAGTCCATCGCGCTGCGGCCGTGGATGGGACGCGACCGCACGCGGACGACGTGGTATGAGCCGCTGGAGGAGCAGGCGGCGATCGACCTCGCGGTCTGGTGGGTGCTCGGACGTCCGGGTGTGTTCCTCAACACCGTGGGCGATGTCGATCTGCTTCCCGGGGTGCTGGACGCCGCCTCGCGCTTCGAGCGGCGACCAAACGACGAAGAGATGGCGCGCATGGTGGAGCACGCGCGGCTCGAGCCGATCTTTCCCTGACCCGACGGCCGCCGGAGTATCAGCCCTTGAGGCTGCCCGCGGTCACTCCCTGGAAAGCGCGGGGGATCAGGATCCCCCCGCGAAACCCCCCTCTCGGCGCAACGCTTGGCGCGGTGGCTTCAACGTCTGGTGACGGTCGGAATGAATCCGGCCTGCGCGCGGCGCGGGTCCAGGTCCGACGGATCAACCTTTGAGGCTGCCGGCGGTCACTCCCTGGATGAAGAAGCGCTGGAAGGCGATGAACAGCGCGACGATCGGCAGCACGACCAGCGTGGACGCGGCCATCAGAAGGTTGTAGGTCACATCGTGCGACTGCCGGTAGAACTGCAGCCCGATCGACAGCGGGTAGACGCTCTCGTCCTGCAGGAAAAGCAGCGGGGTGAGGAACTCGCCCCACGCCTGGACCGCCGCAAAGATAACCACGGCCGCGACCGCGGGCCTGGCCAGCGGAAGGATCACATGCCAGAAGACCTGAAACTCGTTCGCGCCATCGATGCGCGCGGCTTCTGAGATCTCGTTGGGCAGGCTCAGGTAGAACTGCCTCATCAGAAAGATGAAGAACGGGCTGCCGAAGAACGCGGGCACGATCAAGGGCAGGAAGGTGTTGATCCAGCCGAGCTTGGCGAAGATGTCGAACAAGGCGACGATCAGGACCGGGAACGGGAGGAAGATCGTCGCCATACAGATGCCGAAGAGGAAATCCCTTCCCGGCCACTTGATCCTCGAAAAGCCATAAGCGATCAGTGGGTTCGAGATCGCTGCGCCCAGCGTGGCGCCGGTGGTCAGGATGATCGAGTTCAGCAGGAAGGTGCCGAACGGCACGTACTGGACGGCTTTGACGAAGTTCCCCCACTCGAAGACCTTGGGAATCAAGGTCGGTGGGAACTGCGTGAGCTCGGCCGTCGTTTTCACCGCCGAGTTCAGCATCCAGTAGAAGGGCAGGACGAACAACGCGCACGCGATGATCAGACCGACGCGGACGAGGATCGACTTGGGCAGCAGTTGCGAGAGCAGAGGCGGGCGCGGAGCAGGCAACCGCTCGACGGTGATCTGCGGTCGAGCGGCGTCTCGGATCTCGCGTGCGGTTGCCATTCGCTAGGCGCCCTCATAGTGGACCCACTGTCGGGACCAACGCATGATGATGAGCGCCAGGACGATGCTGATCAGGAACAGCACCCAGGCCATCGCCGACGCGTAACCCATATCGCTGTACTGAAACGCGTTCTTGTACAGGTAGAAGACGTAGAACAAGAGCGAGTTCTCCGGCCCCGCCGTGTAGGCCGCGCCACCGCTCGTGCCGCCGACCAGGATGTAGGCCGGAGTGAAGATCTGCAGACCGAGGATCGTGCCGTACAAGAGGTCATAGAGGATGACCGGGGTGATCAGCGGCATTGTGACGTGCCAGAAACGTCGCAGCGGACCCGCGCCCTCGAGCCTAGCCGCCTCGTAGAGCTCGGTCGGCACCGCGCGCAGAGCGGCGAGGAAGATCAGGGCCGGGCCACCCGCGCCGAGCTGGGCGAGGAGGACGACCGAGATCTTGGTCCACCTGGCCTCGCCAAGCCAGTTGATCGTCGGCACGTGAAACAGGCTGAGGAACCAGTTGACGAAGCCGAACCCTGGGTTGAGGAGGACGATGAAGATGAAGGTCAGGGCGAACAGCGGGAGAATCGAGGGCAGATAAAACGCAGCCCGGTAGATGGCGACCTCTCTGACGTTCTGGTTCATCAGCATGGCGAGCACGATCGCCACCACGAGGCCGATGGGGACCGCTAGCGCGGTGTAGTAGAGCGTGTTGTACAGCGATTGAAAGAAGAGCGGGTCGCTGAACATGTGCTGGTAGTTCTTGAAGCCGACCGGCACCGCGTCGCCGAAGCCTGAGTACTGCTGGAAGCTCAGATAGAGCGAGTAGACGATCGGGTAGATCGTGAACGCAAAAAACCCGATGATCCAGGGCAGTACGAACGGCGCGGCCGTGCGCAGCTGCCGCCAGTCGGCCGACGTCAGGCGCGGAAGCCGGGGAGCGGCGATCACCGCCGCTCCCCAGTGACTCTGCACATCACTGCGGAGTCATCTCCCATCGAGAACTTCTACGGCAACGGGCAGTACTGCTTCAGCTTGTCGTTGGTTGCGCTGGCGGCAGCCGCAAGCGCCGATGCGGGGTCTTTGGTGTTGCGGACGGCAGCGTCCTGCGCCGTGCTCAGCTGGTCCCAGTAAAACGCTCCTACGGGCAACGGCGGCCGGCTGTGCGCCGCAGGAAGCTGCTTCTGGAAGAACTGGTGGTCACCAGGAAACAGGCTCGCGTCCTGGTCCAACGCCTTGATTACCGGCGTGTGCTGCGTGTCCTTGACGTATTGCCGCTGGCCCGGTTCGCCGGCGATGTACTTCAAGAAGTCGTACCCGGCTTTGGGGTTCTTGGCGCCCTTCGGGATCACATCCGACCAACCACCGGCCCACGTGGCAGGCTGGTCGCCCTGGTTGGGCACCGGGATGTAGGTGACGCCGTACTGCAGATTCGGGGTGTAGGTCTTGATGTTGCCGAGGACCCAGTCACCGCTGATCATGAAGGCCACCTTGCCGAGCAGGAACATGTTCTGCTGCTCCGGCTGGTTCGGGGGAGAGAACGTGCTGAGGAAGGTCTGCGTCTGGCTCACGCCGAGCGACCTGGACCAATTCCAGAACATGTCTGTGAAAGCCTTCACGATCTTGGGGTCGTCGGGAGTGACCTTGCAGGCGCTCTTGTCGAAGAAGCTGCCTCCGTAGACAAAGCCCCATGTGTAGTGCCAGCCCTGCTGCCACCACGGGATGAAGCCGACCTGGGTGTACTTGCCCGACGAATCCTTCTTGTTGACCTTGTCCGCCATCGCCTTGATGGTGGCAATCGTGGGCGGACCCTTTGCCGGGTCGAGCGCGCTCAGGTCTGTGACGCCGGCCTGCTGCAGAACTGTCTTGTTGTAGTAGAGCGCGCGGGTGTCGGTGTCGAAGGGAAGCGCGTACGGCTTGCCCTTGAAGAGGGCCTCCTGCCACGCGAAATCGACGTACTGGCTGGCGAGGTCGGCCGCGCCGTACTGGCTCAGGTCTTCGAGCACGCCTGCGGCGGCGCGCTCGGCGACCGTAAAGCGGTCGAGCATGTAGACATCCGGGCCCGTGCCGCCCCGGACCGCGGTGGTCAGCTTGGCGATGTCGGTCTCGGAACCTGGGACCTGGACCATCTTTACGCAGCCCACCGAGCTCTGGGCGTTATAGGCGTTTACGATCGTCCTCAGGCTGTCGGAGTCGGGCGGCGTGTGCGAGGTCCAGAAGGTGACCAGGCTCGTGCCCGACTTACACCCGGCGAGCGGAGGACCCGACTGCCCACCGCCCCCACCGCAGGCGGTGACCACGAGTAACGAGAGAATCATCAATCGAATCCCTCGTCCGGGAAGTAATGCCATTGCGTCCCACCTCCGTCACTGACGATCCCCCGCGCCTTCTTCCCGGCAGGCCGTTCCGCAACAGCCGGGGCGAGAGCGCGCCGGCGCGGGGCTACCTTTACTCCCCACCGAGGAATATCGACCAGCGGCGCGGCGATGTCAACTTGTCGCCTCGATCGGCCGCGGCACCGCCTGCTTCCCTCGGCGTGGCCGAGGCTAGCACGGCGAATATGACATGTCAAGATCGGCCAAACAGCCATAACATGTCATATGGCATCGCCTAGATGAGCCAGCACCGCCACCTGCTGTATGAGCGCCTCTACACCTATGTCGTGGACGAGATCCGCAAGGGCACCCTGCGCAGCGGCGATCGAGTTCCGTCCGAGAAAGAGCTTGCGCGCGCGCACCAAGTCAGCCGAATCACCTCGATGCGGGCTCTCCAGAACCTGCAGCGGGCCGGCATCGTGGAAAGGATCCGCGGCAAGGGGACATTTGTCGCAAGTGATGCGGAACGACTGGCCGCGCTGTCGCACGACGGCCGCGAGCGGCCGCGGCGCGACCGCCGGTCGACGTCGCAGATCGCATTCCTGCTGCCCGACGTCTCGCTCGCGTACGGCCTCGAGCTGCTGAAAGCAGTCGAGAAGCGCGCGGGTGAAGCCGACTTCAGCGTGGTGGTGAGGCGGACCATCGGCCTGCAGGACATCGAAGAGCAGGCCATCGACAAATTGGTCCGCGGGCGGTCCGTCGACGGCCTGGTCGTATTCCCGGTCAATGGCGAGTTCTACAACGCGAGCCTGCTCAGGCTTGCGCTCGAGAAGTATCCCCTCGTCCTCGTCGACCGCTACCTCAAAGGCATCGCCGCCACCGCCGTCTACACCGACAACGCGGCCGCAGCGCGAGAGCTCACCGGATTCGTGCTCGATCGCGGCCACGACAAAGTGGCGTTCGTGTCCTCGCATCCTGAACACACCTCGAGCATCGAGGACAGGCTCGATGGGTTCAGGACAGCGTTCAGCGAGCGTGGCCTCGGTCTCGAGGGACAGCATCTGCTCACAGGCTTGACCGGCGTCATCCCCTCAGCGGGGGGCGGGACCCCTGCCGACCACGCGGCGATCGAGGCGTTCGTCAAGCAGCACAGGTCGATCACCGGCTTCGTCGCCTCCGAACACTGGATGGCCCTCCTGCTCCACGACTCTCTTCGCCGGCGCGGACGGCTCCGGCAGACCACGGTGGTCTGCTTCGACTCGCCCCGCGACCCGCTGGTCGAGCCGCGCTTCACGCACATCCAGCAGAACGAGGCCGAGATGGGACGCAAAGCAGTCGACCTGCTGCTCGCGCAGCTCGACGGGCAGCAGACCCCGAGCCAGTCGATCGTCCCCCATGAGCTGGTGAAACTCCCCACCTGAGCCGCCGCACACCCCGCGTGATCACGCGGAGGCGCTTCCTGGCCGGCCTGGGGGGCGCCGCCCTCACCCTCGGCGGGGCTGCGCTCTGGTTCGCGCGGAGCCGGCCTGCGCCCGTGATGCCTCCCGCCGACCAGATCGCAGCCGACGTCCGGTCGGAGCTCCTGCGGGCCTGGCGCGCCTACGAGCGGCTGGCCTGGGGCCACGACGAGCTGAAGCCACTGTCGGGTGGTCACCAGGAGTTCTTCAACCGCGGTCACCCGGTCGGTCTCACGATCGCCGAGGCGTTGGACACGCTCTACGTGATGGGCCTCGACGCCGAGCTGGACGCCTCGGTGCGATGGATCGAGACGCAACTCGAGCTGGACATCGACGCCCCGGTCCAGGTCTTCGAGACCGTGATCAGGATGCTCGGCGGCCTCCTCGCCGGCCACCTGGCGACCCAGAACAGGACGCTGCTGGCCAAGGCGCGGGAGCTTGCCGATCGCCTCCTGCCCGCCTTCACCACGTCGCCGACGGGCATGCCATACCGCTTCGTGAACCTGCATTCCGGCGCCGTCAGCACGCCCGCGAATTACGTCGCCGAGGTCGGGACGAATCTCGCCGAGTTCGGCATCCTGAGCAGGCTCGTCGGCGACGACCGCTACCTCAAGGTCGCCAAGCAGGCCGCTCGGGCCGTCTACGACCGCCGCTCGACGCTCGACCTGCTCGGGACCACGATCGACGTCGAGACCGGCGGCTGGCTCGACGCCCTATCGGTCGGCCCGCAGCCGCCGGTCGACTCCTATTACGAGTACCTGTACGACGGCTACCGGCTGTTCGGAGATGCCGACCTTCTGGCGTGGTTCACGACGTTGACCGCCGGCCTCCAGCGCCGGCAGTGGGACGAGGTGGCCGGGCGCGGCTGGTACCGGCAGGTGCAGTTCCAATCGGGAACGCAGCTCAACACCTACGAATCGTCGCTGGCCGCCTTCTGGGCCGGAAGCCTCGGCGAGGCCGGCATGCGGAAGGAGGCCGACCAGGTGCTGGAGGCGTTTCGCTCGGTGCTCGACCGTTACGGTCTGCTCCCAGAGCAGTTCGACTACAGCGATATGTCGATCCGTGATCCCGGCCACCAGCTGCGGCCGGAATACGCGGACTCGTGCCTCGCCCTTTTCATCACGAGCGGCGGTTCAGACCTGTATCGCCGTCGTGCCTATCAGCTTTACCAGGCGATGAAGAGTTACTGCCGCGTGCCGAACGGCTACACGATCATCGACGACATCACGGCCCGGCCGATGTCGCTGGGCGACCTCACGCCGGCCTACTGGTTCGCCGAGAACATGAAGTACTTCTATTTGCTGTTCGCCGAGTCGCCACGCTTCGACTACAAGCACAACTACCTGAGCACCGAGGGCAAGATCCTGGTCGGCCTGCGCTAGGCCAGTTTCGCGCGTTCGGCCGCATTCTCGGCGAGCAGGCGGTAAGGGTAGTCGGGCGTCGGCGGAGCGCTCACCTCGTCGAGGCGCGAGCGCTGGTCTTCGCTCAACGTGACGTCGGCGGCCAGGAGGTTGTCGGCGATCTGCTCTGCGGTCCGGGCTCCGAGCAGCGGCGCCGCCACGCCGGGGCGATCGGCGAGCCAGCGCAGCGCGACACGCGCCGGCGGCACGCCGAGCTCGGATGCGACCGCTTCCACCGCCTCGACGATCCGCCACGTGCGTTCGACGTTGCGGCGCGCATAGCCTTCCACGCCGCGGTTGGGATCCTCACCCAGTCGAGTCGCACCGGCGGGCGCCGCGTCGCGGCGGTACTTGCCAGACAGCCAGCCCTGGCCGAGCGGTCCCCAGGGAATGATGCTCAACCGGTGCTCGAGGCAGACCGGCACCAGCTCCCACTCGATCTCGCGGGCGAGCATGTTGTACTGCGGCTGCAGCGAGATCGGAATCGAGACGCCCATCTGCTTCGCCGTCTGAACCGTGCGCTCGAGCTGCCACCCCGTGAAGTTCGAAACCCCGATGTAGCGCACCTTGCCCGACCGTACGAGCGCATCGAAGGCGGCAAGCGAGTCCTCGATGGGCGTCGCGGGATCCCACTGATGGGCTTGATAGAGGTCGATGTAGTCGGTCTGCAGGCGCCGCAGGCTGTCGTCGCACGCGCGGATGATCCATCGCCGCGACAGGCCCTCCGAGTTGCCCGAGTCGTCCATCCGGCCGCGGCACTTCGTGGCCAGGACGATCGCATCGCGCACGGCCGGGCGCCGGCTGAGCCAGCGCCCGATGATCTCTTCCGAGGTGCCCTTGGGTCCCGCCGGGGGGTAGACGTCGGCTGTGTCGACCAGGTTGCCGCCCGCATCCACGTAACGATCGAGGATCTCGCCCGCCGCCGCCTCGGGGGCCTCCTGCCCGAAGGTCATGGTGCCGAGCGCGAACTCCGTCACCAACACGCCCGTCCGGCCCAACAAGCGTTTGCGCATCGTCATCCTCCCCATCCCAGGTCCGCCACGAGCTTGGTCAGGTTCGCGTGGCTGATCGCCACGCTGTCCAGGGGGTCGCGTCGCGGGTTGTCCTGCTCGACGACGAGCCACCGGGTCTCGGCGTCGCGGCATGCGGCAAGGATGTCCAGCCAGTCCAGGTTGCCCTCGCCGATCTCGGCGTCGAAGGGGTTGCCTTGATCGACCGCCAGGTCCTTGAGATGGACGAGCGGGACCCGCCGCTGGAAGCGCCGGATCCAGGCTGCCGGGTTGGCGCCCCCGTACTGGAGCCAGTACGTGTCCAGCTCCGCCTGCAGAACATCGCCATTGCTGGCTCCGAACAGCGTCTCCAGTCCCGTCTGGTCGCCGTATCTCTCGAGCTCGTGGGCGTGGTTGTGATAGGCGAGACGCAATCCAGACGCCTTCAACCGACCGGCGAGGTCAGCGGCCTCCACCGCGAAACGGCGGTAGCCGTCCAGCGACCTGTATTCCTGCGGGAGGCTAGGGACGACGACGTATTCACAGCCCCAATCGCCGCATTCCGCGACCACGGCGTCGAAATCCGCGTTGAGCCGGTCCAGCCCGCAATGACAGGCGCAGGCGATGAGATCCGCGCTTCGCAGCTCCTCTCCGAATCGGTCGATCGTCGCCTTTCCGAGTCCAGCCACCTCGACTGCGCGATAGCCGATCTCGCGCACGCGCTTCAGCACACCACCGATCTGTTCTGGATCCTGAAGGAGAGTCCGCAGCGTGTACAGCTGAACCGCGATCACGGCGTCGCGACAAGGCCCGCGTCTTGCGGAAGCAGTCGGGGCCGGCGGCATGTGCTCGACACCGTGATGTGACGGCCGGCCGCATTCGATTCGACGATCGAAAGCAGGACGTCGAGGACGTGGTAGGCAAGCTCTCCGGAGGCACGCGGCGCCTCGCCCTGGCGTAGCGCTTGCGCCATCTCGATCACGCCGAGACCGCGGAAATTCCTGGCACCGTCGGTGTGGCCGTACTGGAGCTCGATGTCTCGCCAGGTCGAATCCTCAGCGGTGGACCGGACCTTGACCGGGCCGCCGAAGGTGTTGGGATCCGGCACGCCCAGGATGGCCTCGGTGCAGTAGACCTGCATGTTGGGAAGATCGTGGCCCGAGATTCCAAAGCTGGTCACCAGCGTCGCCTGGGCGCCGCTCTCGAACTCGATCAAAGCCGCCACGAACGTGTCAGTGCTGACCTTGAACGTGTCGCCTGCACTCGGTCCGCGGTCGGCTCTTCGTTCCGGATAGAGGATGCGCGACATCCCGGTGACGCGCTTGACCGGTCCCAGCAGACAGACGAGCGTGGTCACGTAGTACGGCCCGACGTCGAGCAGCGGACCGCCGCCCGGCTCATAGAAAAAAGACGGGTTGGGATGCCAGTTCTCAGGGCCCCGGTTGAGCATGAATCCGGAGGCGGCCAGCGGCTCGCCCACGTGTCCCTGCTCCATCAACCACAGACACGTCTGAATCCCGGCCCCGAGGAACGTGTCGGGTGCGCCGCCGACGCTCAGGCCCCGCTCTGCGGCGACCTCGAGGACGCGCTGACCGAGCGCCCTGGTCGTGGCAAGCGGCTTTTCCGTGTACACGTGCTTTCCGGCCGCCAGGGCGGCGAGGCTGATCTCGGCGTGGGCGTTGGGGACGGTCAGGTTCACGACCAGCTCGACCCGTGGATTCGCAAGGAGCTCATCCGTGGTCCCGGCGCGTGGGACACCGAACTCCGCAGCGCGCGCCCGGGCCGTTTCCAGGTTCTGGTCGGCACAGGCGACCACCTCCACGTGCGGGGACGCGGTCAGGTTGGAGAGGTACGGCTTGCTGACCGTTCCGCAGCCGACGATGCCGACCCCAAGGCGGTTGCTCACTCGCGGCTCACCGGATAGACAGGCTAACGTTCTGGCTGGCATGGGGACGGTGCTGGTCACAGACCTTGCAGCGAAAAAGGATCAGCTGCTGGCCGCGATCGAGCGAGAGAGCACGCCGCTCGAGCTCTCGGCCTACATGGTGCGCGGCGCGCCGGTTTCATTCGAGGAAGCCACCCGCGGCGACTTCAGGACATTTCATATGGGCGATCGGTGGGGGCCGCCCTGGAGCACGACGTGGTTTCACGTTCGTGGTCGCGTCCCCTCCGGATGGTCCGGTCAGCCTGCGGTGGCTGTCTTCGATCTCGGCTTTGAGGGCCGCCACCCGGGATTCACATGCGAGGCGCTCGCCTGGCGCGACGGCAAACCATGGCGCGGCGTCGACCCGAGACACCGTTGGCTCCCGATCTCCTCGCCAGAAGTCGACTTCTACCTGGAGGCCGGGGCGATCCCCACGGCAGTCGTCAGCGGGCCGGCCGATGCCCCTTCGATGATCGCCCTGCGCGAATCCGCCGAGCCCGCGTTCGTGTTTGGTCGTGCCGAGCTTCGCATTCAGGATCCGGCCGCCCGCAAGGTTGCCCTCGACTTCAAGACGCTGTACGAGCTGGCCATGGTGCTGCCAGACGGCGACCGGCGGACCCAGAACCTGGAAGCGCTGACTCGGTTCGCCGCGAACAACGATCCGGTGGAGCTTGCAAGAGCCAGCTCTCGACCGTCGACGTCGACGCACATGATCACGGCGGTCGGTCACGCGCATATCGACACCGCGTGGCTGTGGCCGCTGCGCGAGACGCGCCGAAAGTGCGCACGCACGTTCTCGACCGCGCTCGCGCTGATGGACGAATATCCCGATTACCGGTTCGCCTGCTCGCAGCCGGCCCAGTACGCCTGGATGAAGGAGTCGTACCCCTCGATCTTCGAGGGAATCCGGCAGAAGGTCAGGTCTGGGCAGTGGGAGCCGGTGGGCTCGATGTGGGTCGAGGCCGACTGCAACCTGCCATCCGGCGAGGCGCTGGTCCGCCAGTTCCTGCACGGGAAGCGATTCTTCATGGAGGAATTCGGGGTCGACACGCGCGAGCTCTGGCTGCCCGATGTCTTCGGTTATCCGGCGTCGCTGCCACAGCTGATCGCGGAGTCAGGTGGCGAATACTTCCTGACCCAGAAGCTCTCCTGGAACGACACCAACAAGCCTGCCCACCACACGTTCATGTGGGAGGGCATCGATGGCAGCGCGATCTTCACGCACTTCCCACCAGCGGACACGTACAACGGTGACTTCAGCGCGACGCAGATCGTGCAGAGCGCCGTCGACTTCAAAGACCAGGACCGCTCGTCGAACTCCCTCTATCTCTATGGGTGGGGCGACGGAGGTGGCGGGCCCGAGCCCGACATGCTCGAGTCGGCTCACCGGCTGCACAGCATCGAAGGCGCCCCGCAGGTCGAGCTCGGCCGAGCCGCGGATTTCTTCGTACGCGCGAAGCAGGAGGCGCATGACCTCACGACGTGGGTGGGCGAGCTGTACTTCGAACTGCATCGCGGCACGTACACATCACAGGCGCGGACGAAGCGGCTCAACCGCCGGTCTGAACAAGCGTTGCGCGAGGCCGAGACATGGTCTGTGGCGGTCGGGAGCGACTATCCACGTGAGCTTTTCGATTCCACGTGGAAGCGATTGCTGATCAACCAGTTCCACGACATCCTTCCCGGGTCGAGCATCGACTGGGTCTACGAGGACGCCGAGCGCGAGCTGGAGGCGGTGGTCGAGGTCGCCGGGGGCATGATCACGGCCGCCCAGTCGAAGCTCGCCGGCTCAGGCGGCAACCTGACGGTTTTCAACGTCAACTCGCACGCGCGGCGCGAGGTGGTCGAGGTTGACGGCGAGGCAGTGCTGGTCGAGGCCCCCGCTTGCGGCTGGGCGTCGGTCGACCGGACGAAGCCGGCGGAGGTCGATCCAGTCTCGATCTCTGGACGCGTCATGGAGAACGGCCTGCTGCGCGTGACCTGGGACGACGACGGATTGCTCACCTCGATCTGGGACAAGGAGGTGGGCCGAGAGGTCCTTGCACCCGGCGCGCGCGGCAACCTGCTGCAGCTGCACGACGACAATCCCAAGAACTGGGACGCCTGGGACGTCGACGCCGACTATCGCCGTCGCTCGAGCGATATCACGCGGCTCGTGAAGGCAACGGTGGAGACGAGCGGTCCGCTCCGCGCTGCCGTCTGGTTCACGCGTGAGTTCGGGTCTTCCAGGCTCGAGCAACGCATGGTCCTGGACGCCGGATCGCGGGTCCTCCGGTTCGAGACCGACGTCGACTGGCAGGAGGAGCACAAATTCCTGAAAGCGGCGTTTGGGGTCGCCGTGCGTTCGCCACGGGCGACGTACGAGATTCAGTTCGGCCATGTCGAGCGCAGCACGCATGCCAACACGAGCTGGGACCAGGCTCGGTTCGAGGTCTGCGCTCACCGGTGGGCACATCTCGGTGAGCCCGGATACGGCGTCGCACTCCTCAACGATTGCAAGTACGGCTACGACATCCAGGGCTCGGTGATGCGCCTTTCGCTGCTCCGCGCGCCTACCCATCCCGATCCGAATGCCGATCGTGGCAAGCACCGCTTCACGTACGCGCTGATGCCCCATCCCGGAGACTTCCGGGACGCGGGAGTGATCGCGGCCGCGGAAGACCTCAACCATCCGCTGCGCACGGTGCGCGGCGCGGTGCCGGAAGGCGAGCAGCGATCGCTGATCCAGGTCGACACTCCTCAAGTCGTCGTGGAGGCGATCAAGCGCGCGGAGGACTCGGACGCAGTGATCGCGCGCCTGTACGAATCGTGGGGCGGGCGCTGCCGGGCAAGGCTTCGCACGTCGCTCCCGGTCGGGCGCGCCTACCTTTGCGACCTGCTCGAGCGAGAGCGCCAGGAGGTGGCGGTCCGCGACGGCGTGCTCGAGCTCGAGGTCGAACCTTTCAAGATCCTCACGCTGAAGCTGGAACCGTAACCCGGCGCCAGGCCGGCCACCACGCGACGACGGCCAGTGCGACGAGCAGCGCGACCTCGAACAGCGTCCAGCGGTTGAGCCGAATGGCAAGGCTCGTGCTGTTGATGTAGGGGACCGAGATGAGCCAGCCGGCCGCGATCGGCATCCGCCATCCCCACCAGGCCTTCTCCTCCCACACCATCCAGGCGGCTGCGCTGAACAGGCACAGGTCCGAGCCGTGGAGGTACGGCACCACCAGCAGCGAGCCCAACGCGCCGGTGGCGATCACAAGGCAGGGCGACGATCGAAGCCGGTAGGCGGTGACCAGGGTGACCGCGGCGATGACAACCCTGAGCGCCGTGGCCGCCCCGCCCGTGATCCCGAAGGCGCCCTCGACAGTGAGGTTGTTCGCGCCCGTGGGAAGCTCGCCTGTGAGCTGGCCCAGGTAATCCGAGATGCCGTTCACCCCCATGGACAAGATGGCGACAATGGCGATCACGCAGCCGGCCGCAGCCCAGGCCGCAAAGATTCGATAGCGGCCCGCGACCAGCAGCGCCAGAGGGACGAGCAGCGCGGTGTTCGGTTTCAGGTAGAGCAGGGACAGCGCGATCCCCGCCGCCACGTCGTTCCGCTCGCGCGCGAACCGGGTCGCGACCACCGCGCCGGTCGCCACCAGTGGAGCGACCTGGCCAAGGTTGACCGCGTGAATCACCCACCACGGCGCCAGCGCCGCCGCGGCGTAGAGCCATCGCTCGAAACCTCGACTCCGGGACGCCCACACCAGGGCGGCGGCGAACGCGACCAGGTTGGTCACGGCCCAGACCCAGTAGGCAACCCAGTACGGCAGCGGCGTCAGGGGCACGGTCAGCCAGGCGTCGGTGGGTGGGCTGAGGAACGGCTGCGCAATCTGCTCCGGGACCAGCTGCTTCTGCGCGGCGGCGACGAGGTCCTGGTCGTAGATCGCGGACCATCCGTGCTGAACGCCCACCAAGGCCGCCGCCAGGTAGGTGTGAAAGTCGATGCCGATCGGCTCGTACCGATTCACCACGTCCAGGAAAAGGGCGACGAGCACGACCAGGAGCGCCACCAGCGCCCACAGGCGTCTAGAGATTCTTCAGCTCCACGATCTCGCCCCGATCCGCCGACGCGTAGGCACCGAGAATCACCTTCAGCACGTTGACGCCCTCGACCTCCGTGTTGAGCGGTCGCCGGTTCTCACGCAGGCAGGCGATGAAGTCGACGACCTCCAGGGCGTAGGTGTCCGGCTCCGACGGGCCGGCCTCCTGGGCGACGGTCTGCTGACCACCGCGCGGTTTGAAGAACAGCGTGCGACCGTCGCTCCATAGGCTGCCGTGCTCGCCGACCACCGAGAACCGTTCCGTGCTTCCGGCAGGCTCATAAGCCCATCCGGTGACGATCGATCCGATGGTGCCGTCGGCGAACTCGACCAGGACGTGCGCCGTGTCCTCGCCCTCCATGAAGGACAGTCGATGCCGGCTCAGCATCGCCGCCACCTTGACAGGGACGCTGTCGACGAGATGGAGGAGCAGGTAGTTTGGGTGATACCCGGTATCGATCAGCTCACCGCCGCCGCTCGTCGCGCGCGCCGCTCGCCAGCCAAGCGTCTCCGGGGTGACGTTGAGCGCAAAAACGTCGGTGGTGCGAGCGGCGTAAACCTTGCCGAGCTTGCCCTCGCGAATCATGGCGCGCGCGGTCGCGACCGTCGGCAGGAACAGTTGATTGTGCGCACACATCAGGGTGACACCGGCGGACGCCACCGCCCTGGTCACGGCGTCGGCCTCCTCGAGCGTCAGGCACAGAGGTTTCTCGCACAGGATGTGCTTGCCCGCGGCCGCCGCCGTCACGATGGCGTCCTTGTGCAGATGGTGCGGGAGGCAGATGTCGACCGCGTCGACCTCCGGCGACGCGATCATCTCCCGATAGTCGCTGAAGACCTCGAAACCGCCCAACTGTCTGGTGTGGCTGCGCGCACGATCCGCATCGACATCCGCGATCGCGGTCACCTGAGAGTGCTGTGCTGCGAGCAGGTAGCCATGGATGTGATGGCCGGCGATGTTGCCCGCGCCGATGATTCCGACTCCGATCTTTCCGTTCTGTGTCATCGGCCTTGCTGCGGTATCTTGCCAGCCTTTCGTTCACATATCGAGGAGCCAGGTCGCGGTCTCGACGTGACGCGGAAGGTAGTCGCTGCCGATCGACCAGGCCACCGTCTGCGCCAGGCACCACAGGCGCGCCCGCTCCCGGTCCAGGCCGAGCTCCGAGGTCAGCCGGTCCAGGCGATGCTTGACCTCGGGGTGGCCGACGCCGAACTCGAACGACCGGACAATCGGCGCCAGCGCAAATTCACGCTCGCCGATCAGCGGTTTCGGGTCGATGACGAGCCACGGCTCGCGCTGCGCCCGGAGCACGTTGTCGCCGTGAAGATCCTGGTGGAGGAGGACTTGCTCGCCCTGGGAGCCCGGTAGGCTGCGCAGGGCGTCGAGCGCGGCGTCGATGAGCCTCTCCTCGAACTGTTTGCCCGCCCGCTCCCAATGCCCGCGCAGATGCGATGCCCACCAGGCAGCCTCCTCGGCGAGGCTGCGGAACGGAGGCGCCGGCGCCTCCTTCCACAGGCGAGGCAGCAGGCCCGCAAGAACGTCGAGGGCGATGTCCTGCCCGATGTTCGAGAGCGGCGTGCCGGGGATGCACCGCTCGACGAGGAACGCGCCCAGCCCCGGGTCGTTCGCGAGCAGCCTGATCGCACCGTCCCCATCCCAGTGGGCGAGAGCCAACGCCTCGTGCTCGCTTTCGCGGTCGGGAAACGGAATCTTGAGCACGGCGTCCGTGCCGTCGGGAAGCCGGGCCGGGACCGTGAGCGAGGTGTAGGCGGTGGGAAAGGGCTTGCCGATGGTCAGCTCCCACCTCTCGATGCAGGTCTTTGCGGATGCAGCGAGCCCATCGAGCCATGCCTTGCCTCTTGCTGAAGCCTTGAGCCAGTCAAGACCGGCCGGAATTTCAATCGTCAACGCTCGGTGCCACTCTATGGAGGTCGATTTCGAAAGTCTGGAGGGTGGCGCAGATGAGAGCCTCAGAACCGGTCGCAGTGATCCCGCAGTCGTTCAGCTACGTGTTCAGCCCCTACCGAGAACCGATCGCGCGGGTGCGCAAGGGTGAGCGGGTGGTGATCCAGTGCGAGGACGCGTTCGAGAGCAGGATCCGGTCAACCCAGGATGTGCCGAGCCGCGCGCTCGCCGGGGCCAAGTTCCTCAACCCGCAGACCGGACCGATCTACGTCGAGGGCGCGGAGCCGGGCGACGTGCTCGCCGTGCGGATCGAAGACATCTCGCCGACCAGAGACTTTGCCGTCAGCTGCCTGATCCCGTACTTCGGGGGTCTGACCTCGACCGCCGTCACGCGCACGCTCCAGGATCCTCTGGAGGAGCGGGTCTGGATCTGGCAGCTGAAGGACGGGTCTCTGAGCAACGAGGAGCTCGGGCTTTCCCTGCCCTGGCAGCCGTTCATGGGCACGCTCGCGGTGGCGCCAGACCTGGAGGCGATCACGACCCTGGCGCCCGGTCCTTTCGGCGGGAACATGGACGTCCCCGACGTCTGCCCAGGCAACACGGTTTATCTGCCGATCTGGAACGAAGGCGCTCTCTTCTACACGGGCGACACGCACGCTCGACAGGGCCAGGGCGAGCTGTGCGGTGTCGCTCTGGAAATCACGTCCAGGGTCACGGTGGTCTTCGACGTCATCAAGGGCAAATCCATTCTCTGGCCGCGGATCGAATCTCCCGAACGCCTGATGACCGTGGGCAGCGCGCGACCGATGGAGGATGCGGCCCGCATCGCTTATGCCGAGCTCGCCGGATGGTTGGCGGCCGACTACGGCTGGACGGTGCCGAACGCCTACCAGCTGCTGACGCAGGCGGGAGGCCTCTACGTCGGCAACATGGTCGACACCACGTATTCGCTCGTCGCTTCGGTCGACAAGACGTTAGCCACCCGGCAGCATGGGTAGGCCCTAGTCCGTGTAGCGCCGCTCCACGCGCGGGCCGAGGGACGTCAGCACCTCGTAGCTGATCGTCCCCGCCCAGGCGGCGGCATGCTCGGCCGTGATCGCCTCGTCGCCGTCGCGCCCGATCAGTGTTGCCGTATCGCCCAGCTGGGCGCCCGGGATGTCGGTAACGTCGACCGTGATCGCGTCCATGCTGACCATTCCGATCAGCGGCGCACGCCGGCCGCGGATCAGCACGTCACCCTTGTTGGCGCGGGCGCGATGGATCCCATCGGCGTAGCCGATGGCGACCGTCGCCACGCGCGCTGTGGCGGGTGCTCGCCAGAGGGCGCCGTAACCGACGGTCGCTCCTTTGTCGACGGTCTTCACGTGCGTGATGGCGGCGCGGAGCGTGAGCGCCGGCCTCGTGCCCGGCCATTCACACCCGTAGATGGAGATGCCGCACCGCACCGCGTCCAGCGCGAACTCGGGGTGACGGAGCGCGGCAGCGGAGTTGCATGCGTGCCGCGTGCCGGGCCCGGCCTCGAACCGGGACACGGTGTCGAGAAAGAGCTGGAACTGGCGGCGCGTCATCTCGTCGTCCGATTCCGACTTCGCGAAGTGGGTCCAGGTCCCGGCCAGCCGCATCCCTCGCGATCCGTCGATCAATTGCGCGAGGCCGGGCCCGTCCTCCGGCGAGCAGCCGAAGCGGCTCATGCCGGTGTCGATCTTCAGGTGGACGGGGACCTCTCGCTCCGAGCCCGCGAGCGCCTCGGCGAGCTCGCGGTTGGAAACGGCGAGGCTGCAGCCGGTCGCGGCGGCCGCGGCGGCCTGCGAAGGCAGCAACCCGCCCATGACCAGGATCTGCTCCGCATCGACCAGGCCGCGAAGCTGAGCCGCCTCCTCAAGCGTGGCGACGGCCAGCCCGGTGGCGCCGCCCTCTAGCGCGGCGTGGGCCACGGGCACCGCCCCGTGTCCGTAGCCGGCTGCCTTGACCACGGCAAGGAGCTGGGTCCCTTTCGGCACGTGCTCGAGGATGCGCGCGCAGTTGGCGCTGATCGCGCCGAGGTCGATCTCCGCCCAACGGAGCGAAGTCGTCAGCGGCCGCCCTGGCGCAGGACGTTCATGACGAGCGGGATCTCCGGCAGCAGGTCGCCGGCCAGGAGGCCCGAGTCCCCGAGCCGCTCCGCGATTCTCCTGCCCGCGGCGGCGTGGACGTAGACCCCGGTCACCGCGGCGGCAAACGGATCGGAGCCTTGCGCGATAAGGCCGCCGATGACCCCGGAGAGCACGTCGCCGGTCCCGCCTGACGCGAGCGCCGGGACCTCGTGGGGATCCTCGCTCAATCGCCCGTCCGGGTGGGCGACAACAGTGTGCGCGCCCTTGAGGACGACGATCGCCCCCCACTCCTTCGCCGCCACGCGCGCCGCCTTTTGGCGGTCGGCGTTGATCGCGTCCGCCGTCTTGCCGGTCAAGCGGGAGAGCTCGCCCGGATGCGGTGTCAGGACCCGATTCGCGCCCAGCTTGCCTTTCGCGCGGGCCGCGTCGGCGAGGGCGTTCAGTCCGTCGGCGTCGATCACCAGCGGGCACCTGGCGTGCATCGCGAGGTCGACGACCAGGCGCCAGGTCGAGGTGTCGCGACCGAGGCCGGGACCGATGATGCCCACAGCCGCCCCCGCCAGCTGGCGCAGGATCGAATCGTAAGCGGCGTGGCCGACCGCACCCGGCGCGACCTCGGGCATCGGCGTGGCCATGACCTCGGTGCACTTGGCGGCCAGGATCGGGTAGATCGTGTCGGCGACGAGGAGCCGGACCAGGCCGGCCCCGGTCCGCGCCGCGGCCGTGGACGAGAGGTAGGCGGCACCGGTCAGGCCGAGGCTCCCGGCGAGGACGACCGCCGTCCCAAAGGTGCCCTTGTGGGCGTCCTTCGGACGCTCCGGGATCATGACCGCGTCGGGTGCAGGCAGCATGGTCGAGACATCCGAGATCTCGAGGTGCGCGGTCGCCACAGCGAGGCGGCTGTGATGCGTGATGCTCACCTCGACCTGGGCGCCGCGGCCGTCCCCGAGCAGCCGGGCGCGCGGCGCCCCGTTCGGACCCGGCAGGACCTCGATCCGGCGCCGCGGGAAGCAGATCCCCGTCCCGTCGAAGCACTTGATCACGGCCTCCTTGGCCGCCCACCGGCCGGCCAGCCGCTCGTCGTTGCCCGCGCAGTAGGCGAGCTCGGCGGTGGTGTAGACCTTGTTCAGGAACCCGGCTCCGGAGCGCTTGACGGCAAGCGCGATCCGATCCACCGAAACTGCGTCCACACCGATGCGCTGCACGGCTGTCATTCTGCCGCCACGCCCCACCCGGCCGCTTCGCGGCCGACCTCCCCAGCAAGTGGGGAGGTGAAGCGCTCCCTACTCGACGGTGACGGACTTGGCGAGGTTCCGCGGCTGGTCGACGTCGCGCCCGAGCTTGGTCGCCACGTGGTAGGCGAACAGCTGGAGCATGACCGTGTTGAGGACGGCCGAGGCCGCTTCCTCGACGGCCGGCATCTCGAAGATGTCGGTGGCCACGCTGCTCAGCGAGCGGTCGCCTTCCGAAACCAAGGCGATGACCGGCGCACTGCGGGCCACGATCTCGTGCACGTTGCTGACCATCTTTTCTTTGGTCGAGCTCGCGGTGCAGATGGCGACGACCGGAAACTGCTCGTCGAGAAGGGCGATCGGGCCGTGCTTGAGCTCGCCACCCGAGGTGCCCTCAGCGTGCACGTACGAGATCTCCTTCAGCTTCAGTGCCCCTTCGAGGGCGACGGGGTACCCGACACCGCGCCCGGCGTACATGAAGTTGCGGTACTTGCTGTACTTGTGGGCCAGCTTGACGATCTCCTTGTCTCGCCCGAGCAGCGCCCTGACCTGGTCCGGCAACGCCCGCAGCGCCTCGACGATCTCGCGACGCCGCTCCGGTGAAATCCGGCCGTTGGCCTGTCCCAATCGCATCGCGAGCAGGAAGAGGCTGATCAGGTGAGAGTTGAAGGTCTTCGTCGACGCGACCCCGATCTCGGGGCCGGCGTGGAGGTAGATGGCGCCGTCCGCGTCCCGTGCGGCGGAGCTCGCGATCACGTTGGTGACCGCCGCGGTCAGCGCTCCACGCGCCTTGGCCTGCTGCAGGGCGACCAGCGTGTCGGCGGTTTCACCCGACTGCGTGATCACCACGCTCAGCGCGTGCTCGCCGAACGTGGGCCGGCGATAACGGAACTCCGAGGCGTCCATCGCCCGGGCCGGTATCCCGACCCAGTCCTCGAGCACGTACTCGCCGATCATCGCGGCGTGCAACGAGGTGCCCATTCCGAGCAGCACGATCTCCTTCAGATTGCGCAGCTGCGCGTCGGTCGCCTCGAACTCCCGGAAGGTGACCATGCCGTCGTCCGTGAGCCGGCCTCGCATCGCGTTCGCGATCGCCTCGTCGGTCTCGTGGATCTCCTTGAGCATGAAGTGGGCGAAGCCGCCCTTCTGGGCCTGGGTGACATCCCAGTCGACGTGGACGACTTTCGGCTGCACCGTTACACCATCGAGAGTCGAAACGTCCGCACCGAGGGGTGTGACTGACGCGACCTCACCCTCCCCGAGCACCAGCACGCGCTTGGTGTAAGGGATGATCGCTGTGATATCGGAGGCGATGTAGTACTCGTCGTCGCCGAGTCCGACCACCAGCGGCGCGTTGAGTCGCGCCCCGACGAGCAGCTCGGGGTCCTCGCTTGAGAACATCGCCAGCGCGTAGGCGCCGCGGATGCGCTTGAGCGCGACGCGGACGGCGGCAAGGAAGTCGCCGTTGTAGTACTTCTCGATGAGGTGGGGGACGACCTCGGTATCGGTTTCGGACGGGAACTCATGCCCCTCCGCCTCGAGCTCCGCCTTGAGCTCCGCGAAGTTCTCGATGATCCCGTTGTGGACGACGAAGATCTTGCCGTGGCAGTCGGTGTGCGGATGGGCGTTGAGGTAGGTCGGCTTGCCGTGGGTCGCCCACCGCGTGTGGCCGATGCCGAGCTTGCCGGTGGGCATGTTCAACTGCAGCTTCTCGATCAGGGTGTCGACCTTGGCCTCCGACTTGGTGACGCTGGTCCGGATCGCCTCACCCGGCTTGGGCAGCTCGAGGACGGCTACGCCCGCCGAGTCGTAGCCCCGGTACTCGAGGCGCTTGAGGCTCTCCATGAGGATCGGCGTCGCCTCACGGCCGCCCAGATAGCCGATGATCCCGCACATCTCCTTACCTCTACTAGAACTTCTGGCCCGTTTATTTCGACTGTTGCCGGGACGTAGGAACGGGAGCCGAGGGCGTCAGGTTACTCCTAGGATCCCGAACTGACGTTCGGATTAGGCGAGATCGTGTACTTGACCGTGGCGGTGGTGACTGAGCCGGTCACGCCAGTGGGGTAGTTGATCCCCACCTCGAACGTGACGTCGGACGTGCTGCCGCTCAGGTCGACCGGGGACAGGGTGATGTTGCGCACGCGCTGCAGGACGGCCGCGGCCCCGCTGATCGTGACGATGAGAGGCGTGATGGTGACCCCGGTCACCCGGTAGCCCGCCGGCGGCGGCTTCGACGGAGGCGGGTCGACAAGCGGCACCGAGGCGCTCGTCGTGCCCGCGACCGACTCGGCGTGAAGGTTGACCGCCGTCACGTCAAGGCTGGAGGCCGGCACGGTTCGCACCGACAGATCGAGCGTGCCGCTCGCGTTCTGGAGCGTCACCGGCTGGTTGGGAGAATTCGACGTGCCGATCACGTCACCGGGAAATGTCGCGACTGCCTTCAGGTTGTTCTCCCAGCTGACCGGCCCGACGAAATGCACCTTGCACGGGCTGGGACTCGGCGTGCCCGGGCACGTGGCCAGGGTCTTCGAGGGGTCGAGCGACCAGCCGTTGGCGGCGCGGGCGTTGACGACTACCGGCAGTTCGACCGCCTGCAAGGTGTCGATCGTGACCGCGATTGGCGGAGGATTCTGGACCCTCACGTCCTGCACGGTTGTGCTTCCGACGATGTTCAATCTCACGGCCGAACCGGGCAGCGCTCCCGTGGCATCGACGGTAGCCACCGTGTTGCTCGTTTCGACCTTGCTGATCACATCCGCGAGCCCGGCATAGGTGATCGTGGTCTTGGTTGGCGGATTGATGAGGACGATGTTTGGCGGCACCACGTAGTTGAGAGGCACTGTCAGGTACTTCACCGTGGGCGGGTTCTGCGAAAGCGCCACCGCGCCCAGCATCAGCACGGCGAGACCGAGAGCGAGGAGCTTCAGCCGCCACTCGTTCGTCAAGAGGCTCAAGCTCATCGGCGGAACCTGAAGATGCCGTTGCCGTTCTGAGAGGCCACCTTCAACGCGACCCTGCGCCGCAGGCTGTCGGGGTCGAGGTTGCGGCTGATCTTGCCCTCTTCAACGACGGAGATGTTGCCCGTCTCCTCGGAGACGACGAGCACCAGGGCGTCGGAGGCCAGGGAGAGTCCCAGCGCCGCCCGATGCCGCGTGCCGAGCCGCTCACGTACCGTGCCCTCCTCGGGCAGCGGCAACAGGCATCCGGCCGCGACCACGCGGTTGCCGCGGACGATCACCGCGCCGTCGTGGAGCGGCGAGTTGGGATAGAAGATCGACTGCAGCATCTCGGCCGAGATTTCCCCGTTGATCTTCACACCAGTCGCCGCGTAGTCCTCGAGCCCGACCTCGCGTTCAAACGCGATGAGCGCGCCCGTCCTCTTGGCGCTCAGGCGCTCGGCGGCGCGGATCGACTCCGAGATCGCCTCGTTGTACTGCCGGGTGCTGAACCGCGACAGCGGCCGGCCGATGCGGCCGATGCGCCCCAGCTGGTCCAGGGCACGCCGAAGCTCGGGCTGGAACATGACGATGACCGCGATGATGATGAAGAAGGTCGCGTTGTGAAACAGCCAGGAGAGCAAGATCAGGTTGAAGGTCGTCGAGAGAAAACCGACGACCGCGAGCAGGATCAGGCCGACCAGGATCTGCGTCCCCTGTGTGCCGCGGAGCAGCCGTAGCAGCTGATAGAGGATGAAGGTGACGACCGCCACGTCCACGATCTCCAGCGGGCCGATGTGGCGGATGACCTCGGCCAGCTGGACCAGGAACTGGTTGACAGCGTTCACGCTGCAAAAAGCTCCGCCATCAACGCCATCTGCGTGTAGAGCCGGTTTTCGGCCTGCTGGAACACGACCGAGCGAGGCCCGTCGATGACCTCGTCGGTGACCTCCTCGCCTCGATGCGCGGGCAGGCAGTGCATGAACACCGCGCCGGGAGAGGCATCCATCACCCCGCGGGTCACCTGGTAGCGCGCGAAGGCTTCGCGCCGGACCTGCTGCTGCGCCTCCTGTCCCATCGATGCCCAAACGTCGGTGTAGATCGCCGTGGCGTTCTCTAGCTCTGCGATGTCGTTTGTCAGGGTGACCTGGTGGTTTCCTGAATTGATGCTACGCGCGCGGTCGAGAACTGAAGCCGGCGGAGCGTAACCGGGCGGGGTGACCACGGTCAGGGTCACGCCGGTGAGCGCAGCACCTTCGATCAGGGAGTTGACGATGTTGTTCCCATCGCCGATGTAGACAAGATGCTGCCGGGTGAGGTCGCCGCGGACCTCCTCCATCGTCATCAGGTCGGCCAGGACCTGGCAGGGGTGCGAGCGGTCGGTCAGGGCGTTGATCACGGGCCTTTCGGAGGCGCCAGCCAGCGCGACGAGGTCGTCATGTGAGCGCAAACGCGCCACGATCCCGTCCACGTAACGGTCGAGGACGCGCGCCGCGTCGGGCACGCTCTCGCGCACGCCGAGCTGGACGTCGTTCTCGGTCAGTGTGGTCGTGGCGCCGCCCAGCCTGGCAATCCCCACCTCGAAGGAGACCCTCGTCCGGTGCGAGGGCTTCTGGAAGAGCATGGCGATGTGGCGGCCTGCCAGGGGACGGCCGGTCCATCGCCCGCCCTTGATTTCGTGGGCAAGGTCGAGGATCCGGCGCAATGCGTCGCGGTCGAGGTCGGCCACGTCGATGAAATCGCGTCCCTGAAGCGAGATCACAGGAGCGATCATGATCGCTCTACTGGACCCGGATGCGCCTCAAAGGCGTGGGTCGATGAACTCCCCGGCGACCACCGGCGAGATCGCCAGGTCGCGCAACGAGTCGAACTCGGGCAGCCGGGACCGCAGCCTGGGCTCGTCCCTCAGGCGGAGGATGAGGTCGCGGCAGGCAGCCGGCTCGAGGCCGAATGTGGCAGGCCTGAGCACGAGCGGTGTCTCATTCTTGAGCTGGATCGTCAGCCGGTCGGTGACCCGTACGTGCGGCCAGGCCCCAGGCTCGGACAGCGTGACGGCCTCCATCGAGGTCCAGAGGGCGCGCATCTCATGGCGGCCCTCGATCACCACCAGTCGATCTCGGAAGAGGCACAGCCGGGCCGGGGGCCAGTTGACGAGCTTGAACGCGGCCCACGCGGCGACCCCTGCGCCGGTGGCGGCGCCGACAGCCAGCACGACGGCGGCGATACCGCCGGCCGGCACTCGCCACGCGCCCAGTGCGAGGAGTCCGAAGACGGCTGCCCACGCCACTCCGGCCACGCCCAAGGACACGATCGACCGGTGCGATCGAACGTAGATCAGGTGCTCCCCACCACCAACGAGTAGTGTATTCCCGGTAATGGACGTGCTCGCGGAGAGGGCCGCCATCGATGCCACCGTCTCAGGCAAGACGGTATGCACTGCCTTCGCCGACGCGGTCGCCAAATGGGGCGACAGGCCGGCGCTGCACTGGAAAGAGAACGGCGACTGGCGGACCTCGACCTGGAGCGAGTACCGCGACCAGGTCGCCGCGGTGACACTCGGGCTGCGTTCGCTCGGCTTCGGTCCCGGTCAGTTCGGGTTGATCATGGCGCGCAACGTGCCGGAGCACGTGATCGCAGACCTCGGCATCGTGCACGCGGGCGGCGCGGCGATCAGCGTGTACAACACGCTCGCGCCGGAGCAGGTCGAGTACGTCGCCAACCACTCGGGGGCGACCGTCGCCTTCGTGGAGGACGAGGGCTTCTTGGAGAAGTTCCTTGCGACCAGGGCGTCCACCCCGAACCTGCGCCACCTGGTGCTGGTTCGCGGCAGCGCGCCTGAAGGTGTGATGACCTGGAATTCGCTGCTCGAGCGCGGCCGCGAGCTTCACGCTGCGGAGCCCAAGGCGTTCGAGGAGTCATGGCGATCGGTCGGGCCCGAGGACACGATCTCCTTGATCTACACCTCAGGCACGACCGGACCGCCGAAGGGTGTCGTCTACTCGCACAACAACATCATGTGGACGCTCGAGTCCGTGCAGCGGTTCTGGCCCATCGAACAGCAGATCCTGGTGAGCTACCTGCCATTGGCGCACGTCGCCGAGCGGTTCACGTCGCAGTGGCGGGGGATGGTGCTTGGTGATGAGGTCTGGCTCTGCCCGGACCCGAACCTGCTGCTCCAGTTCCTGGTCGAAGCGAAACCGACCTTCTTCGTCGGGGTGCCCCGCGTGTGGGAGAAGCTCATGGCGGGACTCCAGGCCGGGATCGCCGCCGAGCCCGACGAGGCGAAGCGGCAGATGGTGCAGGGGGCGCTGTCCGCCGCCATCTCCGCCTACCGGCTGCGCCGGGAAGGCAAGCCGGTGCCGGAGGAGCTCGCCGCGGCGGTCGAGCGCGCGCAGCCGCTGTTCGTCCTCCTTCGCTCGAAGGTCGGACTTGACCGCTGCACGACCGCGATCACGTCCACGGCGCCCTGCCGGCCGGAGGTGCACGAGTTCTGGGCCGCCCTTGGCATGCCCCTGTATGAGGTCTGGGGCATGAGTGAGCTCACCGGTCCGGCGACCGTCGTTCCCATGGACGACCACCAGGCGCCTTCGATCGGCAAGCCGATGCCCGGCGTCGAGGTCCGCCTGGGCGAGGATGGCGAGCTGTTGGTGCGGGGCGGCAACGTGATGGTCGGTTACTACAAGGAGCCCGGAAAGACGTCCGAGATCATCGACGCCGACGGCTGGGTCCACAGCGGCGACATCGCCGAGCCAGGCCCGAACGGCCAGTTCCGGATCATCGACCGCAAGAAGGAGCTGATCATCACCTCGGCGGGCAAGAACATCTCCCCCTCCAACCTCGAATCGCTTGCCAAGTCGAGCCCGATCATCGGTCAGGCCGTGGCCGTCGGCGACGCGCGCAACTTCATCTCGGTGCTTGTCGTCCTCGATCCGCAGGTCGCCCCCGCCTGGGCGAAGGCACGCGGGATCGCGGCGACGTCGATGGCCGAGCTCGCCGAGGATACCGCGGTGATCGCCGAGGTCCGCCGTGCGCTCACCGCCGCAAACACGCACCTCTCGCGCGTCGAACAGTTCAAGCGCTTCACGATTCTTCCGACCGAGTGGTCCCCCGAGTCCGAGGAGCTCACGCCGACGATGAAGCTCAAGCGCCGCGTGATCTACAGCAAGTACAACTCCCAGATCGAGGCCATGTACGCGAGTCCTCCCGGTGGTCACGCCGTCGACCCCGAGCGTGAGGGCGGCTAGGCCCGCTAGACCTTAGCCCCGTTCTTCTTTGCCGGGGCCGGCTTGAAGCTCATCACGGCTTCGGTGAACAGGCGCGTCGCAATCCTGGTCTTGGGCTCGCCGGTTCGGGCGGCGATCTTGGTGAGCTGGTCGATGACCCGCGGTTCGACGTTGAGGCGATAGAGCTGTTTGACGACGGTTCGTTCTTTCATGCGCCTGAGTGTGGCGAGCAGGCGGAACGGTGCCTACCCTGCCCGTTAACAGACCGCTAGGCGAGCCGGGCGGCGAGCCGGTAGACGTCCGCGGACCCCATGCCGGCGGCTTCCAGGTAGGACTCCACACCACCCCACCTCGCGTCCACGTGGTCGAGCACGCCGAGGATTCGTTCCGGCGGGCAGCGCAACTCGTTGCGAAAAGCCTCGCGCTTGTCGGGCTCTGCCTCGTTGATCCAGATCTCGTACTGCCCGGCGAGCTGGACGTCGGTCTCGCCGTAGTCGGCCGCGATGTGCTCGCGCGGGACTCCCGCAATCGCAAGCAGCATCGCCGCCACCAACCCCGTGCGGTCCTTGCCGGCGAAGCAGTGGAACAGCACGGTGCCGTCGGCCCAGACCAACGCGTTGAAGACGTCGCGAAACGCCTTCGGCCGGGTGTCGACGATGTACAGGTAGCGCTCGAACATGTCCCTGGAGTCGCCGATGTTGTTCATGTTCCTGTCGTCGATCAGGGCCACCTGGACATAGGTGGCTGCCGAGCCATCGGCGAAGGGGCTCGGGCTCTTGGCGACCTCGGACTCCGAGCGCAGGTCGACGACGGTGGCGACACCGTAGGCCTTCATCGCCTCCCGGCCCGATTCGTTCAAGAGGCCGAGGTGGTCCGAGCGGATGATGGCGCGCGAACGGGTCAGACCGCCGTTTCGGGGTAGGCCACCGAGGTCGCGGGTGTTCTGGCAGTCCGGCCAGTTCAACCTCCGCCCATCTCTCCGACCCTCTCCCCGGAGGGGAGACGGAGACGTTACCGCTTCGTGTATTGGGGTGCTTTCCGAGCCCGCTTCAGTCCGTACTTCTTGCGCTCCTTCATCCGCGCGTCGCGCGTCAGCAGCCCGGCCTTCTTGAGCGGCGTGCGGAAGTCGGGGTCGAAACGCAGGAGGGCGCGTGCGATCCCGTGCGCGATGGCGCCGGCCTGGCCGCTTGTGCCGCCGCCGATCACCTTGACGCTCACGTCGAACTTCCGTTGGGTGCCGGTGACGCGCAGCGGCGCCAGGGCGGCCATCTCGAGCACCCGGCGGCCCAGGTAGGCCAGCGGGTCCTTCTCGTTCACCGTGACGCGGCCCTCGCCCGGCTGCAGCCGCACCCGCGCGATCGCGTTCTTCCGCCGTCCTGTCCCTCGATTCAGCGTATCAGCCAATCTTCATGTTTCCTTTTTCGTCGAAGGTCACGACCTTCGGCTTCTGCGCCTGGTGCCCGTGATCGGCGCCTGCGTAGACGCGAAGGCGCTTCAGCATATCGGCTCCCAGGGTGTTGCGCTGCAGCATGCCCCGCACCGCGGTGGTCACCGGGAAGGTGGGGTCGAGCTCTTGCGCGCGCTGCAGGGTTCTCTTGCGCAGGCCGCCTGGGTAGCCCGTGTAGCGCGTGTACTCCTTGGTCTGCAGCTTGCTGCCCGTCACCTTCACCTTGGCGGCGTTGATGACCACGACGTGGTCGCCGCTGTTCAGGTGGGGCGTGAACGTCGGCTTGTGCTTGCCGCGCAGGATGGCTGCCACGCTCGATGCCAGGCGGCCCAACACCTGGTCCGTGGCGTCGACCACGTACCAGTCGCTTTTCAGATCCGCGGCTTTCGCCGTCCACGTTTTCTGCTTTGTCACGTTTCTCCTGTTTAAGCCCCTCTCGCCGAGACGGAGAGGGGACCTAGTAAATCACTTCCATCAAGGTCAGCCCTCCAGCGGGCGCCGTGCGCGGCGCCTGCCGGCGGTCACGCGCTCGGAGGACGTCTCCCACCCACCTCGGCGGCCGCTCGCCGCGGCCTACCTCGGCCAGCGCGCCGGCGATGCTGCGCGCCAGGCCTCGCAGGAACCCCTCCGCGACCAGCTCCAGCTCGACGAAATCGCCCCGCCGCACGACCCGGGCGGAGCGCATCTCGCGCACCCTGGCGTTCGCCGGCTCGGAGGCCGAGCAGTAGCTGGTCCAGTCGTGCTTGCCGATCAGCGCCTTGGCCGCATGCGCCATCGCGTCGACGTCGAGCGGTCCGCGCACATGCCAGCAACGTCCCCGCTCCAGCGCAGGTCGCGCCGGGCGGTCCAGGAAGCGGTAGCGGTAGCGCCGCCAGCGCGCCGAATACCGAGCGTGGAAGTCGTCGGCCACCGCCTCCGCCGACACGGCGGCCACGTCTTTGGGCAACCGGGCATTGAGCGCGGCGACCAGCCGGTGCGGCGAGATCCGCCCATCCGTGTGGAAGTTCACGACCTGGCCTTCCGCGTGCGCGCCGGCGTCGGTGCGACCCGCGCCGTAGACCACGTGGTCCTTGCCGGCGATCTCACGCAGCGCCCGCTTCAGCTCGGCTTCCACCGTCCGGCCCTTCGCCTGCTGCTGCCAGCCGGCGAAATTCGACCCGTCGTACTCGAGCACGACCTTGATATTCACTTTTTAACTCAGCCCCTCCGGCCGGCTTCGCCGGCCACCTCCCCACTGCGTGGGGAGGAGTTGGGTGCTCCTCTCAGTCCACCAATTCGATGATCACCATCGGCGCCGCGTCGCCGAGACGCGGGCCCTTGTGAATGATCCGCGTGTAGCCGCCAGGCCGCTCCGCGAGCCGCGGCATGAGGTTGGAGAACAGCCTCTCCACCACCTCGGGCTTGGATACCTCCGCACTGACGCGACGGCGCGCGTTCACGTCCTGGTCCTTGGCGGTCGTGATCAGCCGCTCGACCCACCGCCGCAGCTCCTTCGCCCGCGCCTCGGTGGTGGTGATGCGCCCGCTCTCGAGCAGCGACGTGCACAGGTTGCGCATCAGCGCCTTGCGGGCGTCGGTGTCGCGGTTGAAGCGGCGGCCGCTCTTCTGGTGGCGCAATGAGGCTCCTTAGCCGCGCAGGACCGTGCCCATCTCTTCGGGCTTGATGAATCCCTTCTCGACGAGCTTTTCCTTGATCTCGTCAAGAGACTTGCGCCCGAAGTTCCGCAGCGCGAGCAGCTCCTCCTCTCGCTTCTGAAGGAGCTGGCCGACGGTCTGGATCTCATTCGCCTTCAGGCAGTTGAAGGCGCGGACCGAGAGATCGAGCTCCTCGATCGGCGTATCCATCAACCGGTTCTGCCCGGTCTTCTCGCCACGCATGTCCTGCTCGTGCTTCTCGATCGCAGTGTGGAAGTTCACGAACAGGTTGAGGTGCTGGGTGAAGAGCTGCGCCGAGTGGCTGACCGCCTCCTCGGGCGACATGGTGCCGTCCGTCCACACCTCGATGATCAGCCGGTCATAGTCGGTCGACTGGCCGACGCGGGTCTTCTCGACGACGAAATTCGCCTTCTCCACCGGGGAGAAGATGGAGTCGATCGGAATCACCCCGATGGGCTGACCCTCGTGCTTGTTGCGTTCCGCGGGCACGTAGCCCTTGCCTCGCTCCACGTTCAGCTCCATGCGCAGGTGGCCCTTGGCCGCCAGGGTGCAGATGTAGAGGTCCGGGTTGACGATCTCCACGTCGGAGGTGGCCTGGACGTGCGACGCGCGCACCTCGGCCGGCCCCTTGACGTCGAGCAGGAGCGTGATCGGGTCCTCGGTGAAGCTCTTGAGGCGCAGCTTCTTGAGGTTGAGGATGACCTCGGTCACGTCCTCCTTCACATGCGGGATCGCCGTGAACTCGTGGGCGACGCCGTCGATCTGGATCGAGGTCACCGCGGCGCCCCAGAGCGACGAAAGCAGCACGCGACGCAGCGTGTTGCCGAGCGTGGTGCCAAATCCCGGGTCGAGCGGCTCGATGTCGAACTTGCCGTAGTTCGCGCTCGTCTCGAGCTTGCGGACCTGGGGGGTAACGGTCATCTGCGTGTCAATTGCCAAGTGGGTCTCTATACCTCCGACTACCTTGAATAGAATTCGACGATCAGCTGTTCCTCGACCCCCGACTCCATCTCGTGACGATCGGGTCGGGCGAGGATCTTGCCGGACTTCTCGTCCGCGTTGAAGGCAAGCCATGACGGGACCGGGCGCACCTTGGAGGCGTCCAGCGCGGCGTCGAAGACGCCGTCGGAGCCCTTCACCTTCACCTCGTCACCTGGCTTGAGCTGGTACGAGGGAACGTTCACGAGCTTGCCGTTGATCTCAAAGTGGCGGTGCGTGACGAGCTGGCGCGCCTGCTTGCGCGACGTGCCCAACCCCAGTCGATAGACAACGTTGTCCAGGCGCATCTCGAGGTGGCGCAGCAGGTTGAGACCGGTGACGCCTGGCTCGTTGGAGGCCTGGTCGAAGTAGTTGCGGAACTGCTTCTCGAGCAGGCCGTAGATGCGCCGCGCCTTCTGCTTCGCTCGCAGCTGCAGGCCGTAGTCCGACGTCTTGCGCTTGCGGGCCTGGCCGTGCATGCCGGGCGCGAACGCGCGGCGCTCGATCGCGCACTTCGGCGTGTAGCAGCGCTCGCCCTTCAGGTAGAGCTTGGCGCCCTCACGGCGGCAGAACCGGCAGACCGGACCGCTGTAATTGGCCATGCCTAAACCCGCCTGCGCTTGGGCGGCCGGCACCCGTTGTGCGGGATGGGGGTCACGTCGGTGATGGCGCTGACCTCGAGGCCGGTCGCCTGGAGCGAGCGGATCGCGGCCTCGCGGCCGGCGCCCGGCCCGCGGACGAAGACCTCGATCGAGCGCATGCCGTGCTCGAGCGCCCTCTTGGCGGTGGCCTCGGCGGTGGTCTGGGCGGCAAACGGCGTCGACTTCCGGCTGCCCTTGAAGCCCTGTGCCCCGGCCGAGCCCCAGGCGATGACGTTCCCGTCGACGTCGCTGATCGAGATGATCGTGTTGTTGAAAGTGCTCTGGATGTGAGCCTGGCCGTTGACCACGTTCTTGCGCTCGCGGCGCCGCGTGCGGACGACCTTCTTCTGCTTTGCCACTACTTCCCGGCCTTGACCTTCTTCTTGCCAGCCACCGCGCGCTTCGGTCCGCGCCGGCTGCGGGCGTTGGTTCGCGTCCGCTGGCCGCGCACGGGCAGGCCGCGGCGGTGTCGCTGGCCGCGATAGGAGCCGATCTCGGTCAGGCGCTTGATGTTCATCGCGACCTCGCGCCGCAGGTCCCCTTCGATGAGGATGTCCTTGGCGGTAGCCATGCGGTCGACGATCTGGCGCAAGCGCGCCACCTCCTCCTCGCTGAGCTCCTTGGTCCTCTTGTTCGCGTCCACGTTGGCGTTCTTGACGATCTTCCCCGCGGTGGTGTTGCCGATGCCGTGTATGTAGGTCAGGGCGATCACGACGCGCTTCTGCGGCGGGATGTCGACGCCGGCGATCCTTGCCATCTAGCTCAGCCCTGCCTCTGCTTGTGCTTGGGCGTCTTGGAGCAGATCACGCGCACCACGCCGTTGCGCTTGATCACCTTGCAGCTCGGACACATCTTCTTGACGGACGGACGTACCTTCATCTCCAAATCTCTCGAATCCGCCCTCGCGACCGGTCGTCCGACGCGAGCTCGACACCCACCTTGTCGCCGGCCAGGAGCCGGGTGAAATGGGTGCCTGCGCGGTCAGCGACGTGAGCGAGGACCTTCGCCCCGTTCTCGAGCTCGACCCTGTAGACACCGTTGGGAAGAGGCTCCACCACGACCCCCTTCACGATTGAGGGGCGCTGGGGCACGAACGGCGATTGTACCAAAGACCCAGAATCTGCCAGCTTAAGCCCCTCTCCCCGACCCTCCCCCCGATGGAGGAAAGGTGCCTGTCGTGAGCACGATTGGCCCCTTTTCTGTGATAGCGACGGTGTGCTCAAAGTACGCCGAGAGGGAGCCGTCTGCGGTGCAGATCGTCCAGCCGTCGGGCTTCATGTAGACCTCGTGGCTGCCCGCGTTGACCATCGGCTCGATGGCCAGGGTCATGCCCGGCTTGAGCCGGGGCGGCGTTCCCGGCGTGCCGAAGTTGGGGACCTGCGGGTCCTCGTGCATCTGACGGCCGATGCCGTGGCCGACGAACTGCCGGATCACCGAGAACCCCGCCGCCTCGACGTGCCGCTGGATGGCCGAGGAGATGTCGCCCAGGTAGCCGCCCGGTCGTGCCTTCTCGATCCCGACGTAGAGCGCCTCCTCGGTGACCTTGATCAGGCGCACCGCCTCGGGCGTGATCTTGCCCACGCCGACCGTGATCCCGACGTCGGCCCAGAACCCCTCCAGCACCAGCCCCAGGTCGAGGCTGACAAGGTCGCCCTCGGCGATCTTGCGGTTGCCGGGGATGCCGTGGACCGCCTCGTCGTTGATGGAGACGCAGATCGACTTGGGGAAGCCGTGGTAGCCGAGAAAGCCAGGCGTCGCCCCGCCAGCCCGGATGAGCCTGTCGGCCAGCCGGTCAAGCTCGATCGTCCTCACGCCCGGCTGGCAAGCCTCCTTCAGGGGCGGCAGGACGGACGCGAGCAGGCTGCCGGCGCGAGCCATCAGGTCGATCTCGTGAGCGGTCTTGAGGTTGATCATCGTTTCGCGGTTTTCGTCGCAGGTATGCCCCCACCCGGGCTGCCTTGCGGCCCGACCTCCTCGGCGAGCGGGGAGGTGACCTTGCCGTCGGCTGCGGCCAGCACCTGGCGGCCTATCTGTGCGATTGTCCCCCGCCCGTCGATCTCGGAAACCAGGCCAGCGGCGCGGTAATGGTCGAGCACGGGAACCGTCTTCTCCAGGTAGATCTCGATCCGGGGTCGGACCGCTTCCGGTTTGTCGTCCTCCCGCTGGACCAACTGGCTGCCCTCCGTCTCGCATGCGGGCGTTCCAGGCGGATACGTGCGCTGGCATTGCGGGCAGACGAGGCGTCCGGAAAGGCGGCGCAACAGCTCATCGACCGGAACCCTCAGGTAGATGACGCGGTCGAAGCGCTTGCTGAGCTCGACCATGAGCGTGTCGAGCGCGTTCGCCTGGGGGACCGTGCGGGGAAAGCCATCGATGATGAATCCTGGGTCGCAGTCCGGCCTTCGGAGCCGGTTCCTGATCATGCCGATCATGATGTCGTCGGAGACGTACTTGCCCGCGGCCAGGATGGGCTGCGCCTGCCGGCCGAGCGCGGTGCCTGCCTGGATCTCGGCGCGCAGCATATCGCCCGTCGCGATGTGCGGGATCCCGTAGTGCGAGCGCAGCATGTTGGCCTGCGTCCCCTTGCCGGAGCCAGGCGCGCCGTAAAGAAGGAGGTTCACCCGAGCGGCCCCTCCGGCGCTGCGCGCCACCTCCCCATGAATGGGGAGGAGTTTGTCATTTGATGAAGCCCCGGTACTGACGCATCACCAGCTGCGTCTGCAGCTGCTTCATGGTGTCGAGCGCGACGCCGACCACGATCAGGATGGCGGTACCCCCCAGGTACATCTGCTGCTGGTTGATGCCCGAGATCTTGGACGTGGCGATCGGCAGGATCACGGTGATGAAGCCCAGAAAGATGGCGCCTACGAAGGTGACGCGGTTCATCACGGCTTGCAGGTAGTCCGCCGTCGGACGCCCTGGACGGATGCCGGGGATGAAGCTGGAATAGCGCTTCAGGTTGTCGGCCACATCGTTCACGTCGAAAGTGATCGCCGTATAGAAGTACGTGAAGCCGAACGTGAACAGGAAGTAGAGGGCGTTGTACGTGATCGCCATCGGCACGTTGGCAGTGCTGGGGGAGAAGTTGCCCTGCACCCAGTGCGCAGCCCGGTAGTACCAGGTGTCCGGCGGGGCAGAAGTGAAGTAGTTGGCGACGATGGTCGGCAGGAACATCACCGAGATCGCGAAGATGATCGGGATCACGCCGGCGTGGTTCACGCGGAGGGGCAGGAAGCTCGCCCTGCGGCCAACCTCGCGGCCGCCGGCCACGCGCTGCGCCGACTGGATGGGTATCTTCCGCACGGCCTGCTGGACCTCGATGATCACAGCGGTCATGGCCAGCGCGATGAGGCCGAACAGGATGAAGGGGATGTAGTCGGCCAGGCCGCCTCCGGCCGAGTGCGCACCGAACACGGCTGCGACACCCTGCGGGCCGCGACCGATGATGCCCGCGAAGATGATCAGGGACACGCCGTTGCCGATGCCGTACTCGGTGATCAGCTCACCGAACCACATGAGCATGACCGTGCCCGCGGTGAGGACCAGGATGATCTGCAGGCGCTGGAACCAGTCCAGCGGTCCGAGGATCGCCGGGCTCGTGTTCTGAAAGAGGACCGTAAATCCGTAGGCCTGCCCCGCGCCGAGCGCAACGGTGAGATAGCGACTCCAGCGCTGGATCTTGCGGCGACCCATCTCGCCTTCTTTCTGGATCTCCTTGATGCGCTCGGAGATCACCGTCATCAGCTGCATGATGATCGTGGCGTTGATGTAGGGGTTCATGCCCATGGCCACGACGCTGAAGCGGGAAAGGCCGCCGCCGGAGAAGAGGTCCAGCAGCCCCAGCAGGGCCTGGTTGTTGAAGAGGTTGGCGAGCGCGCCCTGGCTGGCGAGCGGAATGGTGACGTTGGAGAAGAGCCGAAACGTGACCAGGATGCCGCAGGTGAAGAGGATCTTGTTCCGGAGCTCGGGCAACCGGATCGCGTTGATGAGCGCCTCGAGGAGGTTCATCTACTCAGCTAGGGAGACGCGCTCTCCGTGGGTTCTGCTTGCTTAGGCTCCTCTCCCCGGCCCTCGCCCCGATGGGGGGAGGGAGCTTTCGGTTCGCCGAGAACCTTGACGGAGCCACCCGCCTTCTCGATCGTCTCGCGCGCACTGTTGCTGAACGCGTGCGCCTCGACGGCAAGCCTCCTCTTCAGCCGTCCTGCCCCCAGGACCTTGATCTCCTGGCCCGGGCGCACAAGGCCGGCCTCGAACAGAGCCTGGGCGTCGACCTTGGCGCCGTCCTCGAACCGGCTCAGCTTGGAGACGTTGACGACGGAATAGATCTTCTTGAACGGGTTCTTGAAGCCGGGAAGCTTGGGGATGCGTTGCGACAGCGGCATCTGGCCGCCCTCGAAGCCGAGGCGGAAGCCTTCGCTCCGCGCGTTCTGCCCCTTCTGGCCGCGGCCCGAGGTCTTGCCTCGACCCGAGCCGGTGCCGCGGCCGACGCGCCTCGCCTTGCGGTGGGCGCCAGGAGCGGGCTTGAGATCGTGCAGCTGCATCAGTTTCCTCGCTGATGTTTCTTGGTCGAGCGAGCGCGCCAGATCTTGTAGCGGCTGCGCTTGGGCCGCTCGTACGGCTCGCCCTCGACGGCGACCAGGAAGTCCACGCGCCGCAACATGCCGCGCACCGCGGGGTTGTCGGGCAGCTCGCGGGTCTGGTTCATGCGCCGGAAGCCCAGCGACTCCACGGTGGCGCGGATCTCGGGGCGGGCGCCGATCGCGCTCTTCATGAGAGTGGCTTTGAGGGTTTTCTCAGCCACCGCCGGCTCCGTTGGTCGGCGCAGGCTCGGCGCCCTTGTAAGCCGCAGCCAGGCGCTTGCCCACCATCTGCTCCACCTCGCGGCCGCGAAGCTCGGCCACCTGCGCCGCGGTCTTCAGCTGCTGCAGGGCGGCCAGGGTCGCGCGGACCGTGTTGATCGGGTTGTTGGTGCCGTGGGACTTGGTCAGGATGTCCTTGATACCGGCGGTCTCGATCACCGCGCGCATGGCGCCCCCGGAGATCACGCCGGTGCCGGGCGCCGCCGGCTTGAGCATGATCCGCGCCGCGCCCCACTTGAGGTGAACCTCGTGCGGGATGGTGGTGCCCACCATCGGCACGGTGATCATGTTCCGCTTGGCGACGTCCATGCCCTTGCGGATCGCCTCCGTCACCTCGCGCGCTTTGCCGATGCCGGCGCCGACGCGCCCGTTCATGTCGCCGACGACGATCAACGCGCTGAAGGAGAACTTGCGGCCTCCCTTGACGACCTTGGCGACGCGATTGACGCGGACGACGCGGTCGGCGAGCTCCGAGCGCTCGCCGCGATCGCCCTGCGGGTACCGACCGCCCATGTTTCTGCTCAAAATTCCAAACCTGCCTCGCGCGCAGCGTCGGCCAGCGCCTTGATTCTTCCGTGATACAGGAACCCGCCGCGGTCGAACACCACGGTATTCACGCCGGCGGCCTTCGCCTTCGTAGCGATCGCCTTGCCAACCTCGGCGGCCTGAGCGACGCCCTTGCCCTTGCTCTTCAGCTCGACCGTCGACGCCGCGGCGAGGGTGCGGCTGGCACCGTCGTCGATGAGCTGCGCGTAGAGGTGATGCAGGCTGCGGAAAACCGCCAGCCGCGGGCGCTGCTGGGTTCCTGTCACGTGAACCCTGACCCGCCGGTGCCTCTTCGCGCGGTTCTCCTTGCGGTCGTGGCGCTTGATCATGCGGTGGCTTTGGCTCCCTTGCCCGCTTTGCCCGGCTTGCGGCGGATCTTCTCTCCCCGGTACATCACGCCCTTGCCCTTGTAGGGCTCGGGCGGTCGGAGCCCGCGGATGTCCGCCGCGACCTGGCCGACGTCCTCGATCGAGATGCCGTTGACCGAGAACTTGGTCGGGTCCTGGACCTCGATCGAGATCCCCGTCGGGGGCTTGAACCGGACCGGGTGCGAGTAGCCCAGGTTGAGCACCAGCTCCTCGCCTTGCTTGGCGACGCGGTAACCGACCCCCACCAGCTCAAGGTTCTTGGTAAATCCCTTCTCGACGCCTTCGACCATGTTGGCGACCAGGCTGCGGGCCAGGCCGTGGAGGGCGCGGTGGCGGTAGCCGTCAGAAGGGCGCTCGAAGACGAGCTGGCCGTCGACCTGCTTGACGGTGATGTCCGTTGGCAGGCTGCGCTCCAACCGGCCCTTCGGACCCTCCACGGCGACGTGCCCAGGGGCCAGCGTGACCTTCACCGAGCTCGGCACCGTGATCGGCAGCTTTCCAATCCGCGACAACTCTTTGTTCTCTCTCTCCTACCAGATGTAAGCGAGGACCTCGCCGCCCAGCCCCTGGCGCAGCGCCTGCCTTCCGCTCATGACGCCCTCAGCCGTGCTGAGGATGGCGATCCCGAGACCGCCGAGGACTCTCGGGATCTCGGTCTTGCGGGCGTAGACGCGCAGCCCGGGGCGGCTGATCCTCTTCACGCCCGAGATCACACGCGTGCGATCGGGGCGGGACTTGAAGATGATACGCATCGTCTGCGTCGGGCCGTCGGCCTCGACGTCGTAACCGGCGATGTAGCCCTCGTCCTTGAGGACGCGCGCCATCTCGAGCTTCAACCTCGACGCCGGCACCTTCACCTCGGGGTGCCGTGCCGCGTTCGAGTTGCGGATCCGCGTCAGCATGTCGGCGATCGGGTCGCTCACGATCCCGGCCGGCGCCCGCTTGAGGTTCTTCTGGCCTCCCTTCGTGTTGGTGGATCTCGCGACTGCCGTGGCCATCACCAGCTCGACTTCGTCACACCAGGGATGCGGCCCTCGGCGGCAAGATTCCGGAAGCAGATGCGACACATGGCGAACTTGCGCAGGTAAGCGCGCGACCGCCCGCAGATGCGGCAGCGATTGTGAAAACGCACCTTGAACTTTGGGTGCGCAAGGTCCCGCTTCCAGCGCTGGATCGATGATTTCTTCGCCAAAACGCCTTCCCCCTTACCTCTTCCTGAACGGCATTCCCAGCCGTGTCAGCAGACTCCGTGCCTCGTCGTCCGTCTTCGCGGTCGTGATGATCGATACCTCGAGCCCGCGCAGCTTGTCGATCTTGTCGTAGTCGATCTCCGGGAACACGACCTGCTCCCGCAAGCCCAGCGAGTAGTTGCCGCGCCCGTCGAAGCCGTCCGGGCTGACCCCGCGAAAGTCGCGGATGCGCGGCAGCGCGATGTTGAGCAACTTGTCGAGGAAGTACCACATTCGGCGGCCGCGGAGGGTGGTCTTGATGCCGACCGTCTGGCCGGCGCGCAGCTTGAACGCGGCGACCGACTTCTTCGCCTTGATCAGCTGCGGCTTCTGGCCTGTGATCGTCTGCACGTCGCCGACGGCGGCGTCCAGCGCCTTGTCGTTGTCCTTCGCCTCGCCGATGCCGATGTTGACCACGACCTTGTCCAGCCGCGGCACCTCCATCACGTTGCCGTAGTCGAACTCCTTGGTCAGCTGCTGCGTGACCGTGTCCCGGTACGCCTTGAGCAGGCGCGGCGGCTGGTCCGACTTGGTGCCGGGAGCCCTGGGCGCGGCCTCCTTCTTGGGCGCCTGCTGCTTTGCTTTTGCCACTTCTACTGTGCCTCCGCCTTGCGAACGCGCTCATAAGGCTCGCCGCAGTGGCGGCAGACCAGGACGCGCGCCCCGGATTCGAGCACGGTGTGCTTCGTCCGCGTCGGCCGGCCGCACGACGGGCAGACGAGCATCACGTTGGAGTAGTCGAGCGGCGCCTCGAAGTCGACGATGCCACCCTGGGCGACCTGCACGCCTCCGGTGCGCTGGCCGGCCTTGGTGTGCCGCTTCAAGAGGTTGACGCCCTTGACCACGATCTTGTGCTGGTCGGGGATCGTGCGCAGCACCTCGCCCTGCTTGCCCTTGTCCTTGCCGGCGATGACGATCACAGGATCGCCTGGAGCAAGTTCGAGCCAGCGGCGCTTGGGTTCCGGTTTGTTGCGAAGCACTGTGTCAGAGCACCTCCGGGGCGAGCGAGATGATCTTCATGAAGTTGCGCTCGCGCAGCTCACGCGCGACCGGACCGAAGATACGGGTGCCACGCGGATTGTTGGCCTGGGCGAGGAGGACGGCCGCGTTCTCGTCGAACCTGATCAACGAGCCGTCGGGCCGCTTGTACTCCTTGTTGACACGAACCACGACGGCCTTCACGACCTCGCCCTTCTTGACCTGCCCACCGGGCTGGGCGGACTTGACCGTGGCCGTGATGATGTCGCCGACGTAGGCGTACTTGCGGTAGTGGCCGCCGGCCACGCGGATGACCAGGAGCTCCTTCGCCCCCGAGTTGTCCGCGACCTTGAGCCTTGTCTCTTGCTGAACCACTTCCCTACTTGGCCTTCTCCACGATCTCGAGCACGCGCCAACGCTTCTCCTTGGAGAGCGGGCGCGTCTCGGTGATGCGGACGAGGTCGCCCACGCCGCACTCGTTCTTCTCGTCATGGACCTTGAACCGCGTCCGCTGCTGCACCGTCTTCCGATACAGGCGGTGGGCCTTGGACGAGCCGACCTGGACGATGACCGTCTTGTTCATGTTGTCGGCGATAACGGTGCCCAGGCGGACCTTGCGCCGGCCCCGAGATGGAGCATGAACGGCGGTGTTCGTATCGCTCATTCAGTCTCCTCCTTCTTCGAGCGCCTGCCGCGCTTGGGCTTGGGTGCTTCCTCTACCTCGGCTTCGGGCTCAATCTCGGCGACAGCCACCGCCTGTGGCTCCGCCTCGCTCGGCCCGATCCCGAAGTCCCTCTCCCGGAGCACGGTCATGATCCGCGCGATGTCGTGGCGGACCTTCGAGATCTGGCTCGAGTTCTCCAGCTGGCCGACCGCGTGCTTGAAGCGGAGCTCGTACAGCTCGCGGCGCGCTGTGCGCAGGCGCATGCCGAGCTCGTCGGCCTCGAGCACGCGCAGCTCGTCGACCTTCATCTCGGACCCCCACTGTCGGCTGCCGAAACGAACCGCGTCTTCATCGGCAGCTTGGCCGCGGCCAGCTTCATGGCCTCCCTCGCGACTTGCGGCGTCACCCCGCCCATCTCGAACAGCACACGACCGGGCTTGATCACGGCGACCCAGCCCTCTGGGTTTCCCTTGCCGGAGCCCATCCGGGTCTCGGCAGGCTTCTTGGTGATCGACTTGTCGGGGAAGACGCGGATCCAGATCTGACCACCACGCTTGACGTGGCGGGTCATGGCGCGACGGGCGGCCTCGATCTGACGGTTGGACATCCAGGCTGCTTCCATCGCCTGCAGCCCGAAATCGCCGAACGCCACCGTGGCGCCGCGAGTGGCTATGCCCTGGCGGCGGCCGCGGTGCATCTTGCGGTACTTGACCCGCTTGGGAATCAGCATCAGCTGTCCGCCTTCTTGGTACTGCGCGTCGTATTACCGGACTTCTTGGCGGCCGGCGGCGTCGACTTCGTGCGCACGGCAGTCTTTTTGGCCTCAGTCGTGGCCTCAGCCCTGGGCTTCGGTGCAGCTTTCGGCCTCGCCGGTGCAGCTTTCTTCTCTTCGACCTTGGCGGTCGCCGTCCGCGTGCGCCGTGGCGTCGCGGCCGGCACTGCTTCGGGCGCGGCGACTTCGACCTGCGCGGCCTGCGGCTCAGCGATCGCCTCGATGAGCTCAGCCTGCGGGGTCACAACCTCGGCGATGGGCACGGTCTCCTCAGCGATCGGAACCCGGCGTTGCGCCGGCGAGATCTGGTCCTTGTAGATCCAGACCTTGCAGCCGATGGCGCCGAAGGTGGTCTTCGCGGTGGCGCGGCCGAAGTCGATGTCGGCCCGCAGCGTGTGCAGAGGCACGCGGCCCTCGCGGTCCCACTCACGCCGCGCCATCTCAGCGCCGCGAAGCCGGCCGCCGCAGTAGATGCGGACACCCTTGGCGCCGGAGCGCATCGTGCGCAGGATGGCCTGCTTCATCGCGCGCTTGTAGCTGATGCGACGCTCGATCTGGGAGGCGATGTTCTCGGCCACGAGCTGAGCGTCTAGCTCGGGCTGCTTGATCTCCTGGATCGAGATCCGGACCCGGTTTCCGAACCGCTTCTCGAGGTCTTCCCGCAGCTGGTCGACTGAAGAGCCGCCCTTGCCGATGACGATGCCGGGCTTGGCCGTGTGGATCGTGACCGTCAGTTGCGCGTTGGATGAGCGCTCCGTCTCGATCTTCGCGATGCCGGCGTTGCGCAGCCGCGACAGGATGACGCGGCGCATCTCCAGGTCCTCGTGGAGCATCTTCGTGTAGTCCTTGGGGTTGGCGAACCAGTTCGCCTCCCATGGCCGGAAGACGCCCAGACGGAATGCGTTCGGATGAACCTTATGTCCCAATTAGCGACGTGCTCCTTCAGGCTGGTCTTCGACGACCGCCGTGATGTGGCATGTGCGGTGAAAGTACTCGTGCGCCATGCTGCGGCTGACCGGACGCCGGCGCCGGAACGTCGGCCCCTCGTCGATCAGCAGCTGCTTGAGCACGAGGTCGTCGCGGTTCAGGTTGAAGTTGTGCTCGGCGTTCGCTGCGGCGGACTTGATCGCCTTGGCGACGTCCCGCGCCGCGTGCTTGGGCGAGAACTCCAGGTACGCCAGGGCGTCCGATACCTTCATCCCCTGAACGGAGTCGGCCACCAGCCGCGCCTTGCGAGGCGTCCGGCGAACAAACTTCTGAACCGCTGAAACTTCCATCGTCGCCACTACTTCTCTTCTACTTGACCGTCGTCGTCTTTTCGACGTGAGTACCGTGGCCGCGGAAGTGGCGCGTGGGCGCGAACTCCCCCAGCCGGTGACCGACCATGTTCTCGCTGATGAAGACGGGCACGTGCTTGCGGCCGTCGTGGACCGCGATCGTGTGCCCGACCATGTCGGGGTAGATGACGGACGCGCGCGCCCAGGTGCGGATCACCTTCTTGTCCCGCGTCTGGTTCATCCTCTCGACCTTGTCGCGGAGCGACGGGCTGATGAACGGCCCTTTCTTGGTTGACCTGCTCACTTACTTCTTTCGTCCCTTCTTTTCGCGGCGGCGGATGATGAGCTTGCTCGAAGCCTTGTTCCGCTTGCGTGTGCGGTAGCCGAGCGCGGGCTTGCCCCACGGCGTCTTGGGGTTGCCGCCGGTTCCCGTCTTCCCCTCGCCACCGCCGTGCGGGTGGTCGCGGGGGTTCATGGTCGAACCGCGGACCTCGGGGCGCTGGCCCAGCCAGCGGCTGCGGCCGGCCTTGCCGCCCGACTCGTTCTCATGCTCGATGTTACCGACCTGGCCGATCGTGGCCTGGCAGCGGATGTGGATGCGGCGCAGCTCGCCGCTCGGCATGCGAATCACCGCATAGTCGCCCTCTTTGGCGAGCAGCTGCGCGCTGGCGCCGGCGGACCGGACCAGCTGCCCGCCGCGTCCCAGGGTGAGCTCGATGTTGTGCACGGTCGAGCCGACCGGGATGTTCTCCAGGGGGATCGCGTTGCCGATGCGCACCGGAGCCTCGGGCCCGCTCTCGATGGGATCCCCCACCTTGAGGCCAAGCGGGGCCAGGATGTAGCGCTTTTCGCCGTCGCGGTAGTGGATGAGAGCGATGCGCGCGCTGCGGTTGGGGTCGTATTCGATCGTGGCGACCTTGCCCGGCACACCGTGCTTGTCGCGCTTGAAGTCGATCTTGCGGTAGAGCTTGCGGTAGCCGCCGCCCTGGTGGCGCGTGGTGATTCGTCCCTGGTTGTTGCGGCCGGCGTGGGTCGGCAACGACTCGAGGAGAGTCTTCTCCGGCCGGGCGACTGTGACCTCGTCGAAGCCCGCGACCGACATGAAGCGGCGGCCGGGGCTGGTGGGCTTGAACTTTCTAACCGGCATCAGACTGAACCAAACAGTCCTTCAATCTTCTGGCCCTCGCCAAGGGTCACGATCGCCTTCTTCCAATCGGGTGTGCGGCCGATGTTGCGCGCTCCGGTCCGGCGCCAGGCGCGCCGCTCTTTCCCTCGCATCGTCACCGTGTTGATGCCCTTGACCTCGATGTTCTGGGACTCGTACTGCTCCTCGAGCGCCTTTTTGATCTCAGTCTTGGACGCCGTCGCCAGCACCTTGAACGTGTACCGGCCCTGCGTGTAGAGCTGGTACGTGCGCTCGGTGATGACCGGGCCGATCACGATCTCAGACGCTGCCCTGGTCGCCATCAGACGGTCTCCCTCTGCCGGGCGCTGAAGTTTTCCTCCAGCAGCTCGATCGAGTCCTTGGATAGAAGCAGGTAGGTATGCGAGAAGAGGTCGCGCAGGTTGAGGTTGCGGGCCAGCACGATCTTCGCGCCGGCCAGGTTCTCGAACGAGCGGCTGACGGTGTAGTTCGGGGCCGGCAGCACCACGAGCGCTGTGCTGTCGAAGCCGATCGCCTCCATCAGCTCCGCGGCCTGGCTGGTCTTGGGCTCGTCGAAGACGAAGCTCTCGATGACGCGCACCTGGCCGTCGATCGCCTTCTGACTGAGGGCGGAGCGCAGCGCCAGCCGCCGCATCTGGCGCGGCATTCGCCTCGAGTAGTCGCGGGGCTTGGGGCCGAACACGACCCCTCCGCCCTTCATGCTCGGCTCCCGCGTCGACCCGTGCCGCGCCCGACCGGTGCCCTTCTGGCGGTACGGCTTGGCACCGCCGCCGCGCACCATCGCCCGCGTCTTGGTGGAAGCGGTGCCCTGGCGTGCGTTCGCGAGCTGGCGGACGTAGGCCTGGTGCATGACGGGGACGTTCGGCTCCTCGGCAAAGATCGCCTTCGGAAGCTCGACCTCGCCGTTGCGCTCGCCGAGCGCGTCGAAGTAAGGCACCTGGAGCGGGTTGGGCTCCGTCGCCTCTTTGGTCCTTTTGGCGCGCGGCTTGCGGGCTGCGGTCTTGGTCGCCGGCATCAGACCTTCCTCGGGTTCGGCTTGCCGGCCGGGCCCTTGGGCTTGACCTTCTTGGTCGACTGGCGGACCAGGACCAGGGCGCCCTTGGCGCCGGGGACGCCGCCCCTGACCATGAGCAGGTTCCGCTCGGCGTCGACCCGAACCACCTTGTAGGCGCGCGAGGTCGTGCGCTCGTTGCCCATCTGGCCGGACATGCGTACGCCCTTGAAGACGCGCGCCGCGTCGGTGGCGCCGATGGCGCCGGGCTGGCGAACGTTCATCGAGCCGTGGCTCTCCGGGCCGCGGCTGAACTTGTGGCGCTTGATCACGCCCTGGAAGCCCTTGCCCTTGCTGGTGGCGGTCACGTCCACCAGCTCGCCGGCGGCGAAGATCTCGGCCTTGAGCTCCTGCCCGGCCTCCAGGCCGTCGTAGTTGCGGATCTCGACCACGTGCGTGTGCGGGTCGACGTTTGCCTTCTTGAACTCGCCGAGACGTGGGGCGCTCAGCTTCCCCTCCTTGGCGGGCGCGAAGGCGATGCGGGCGGCGCTGTAGCCATCCTTCTCGGTGGTCCGCAGATCCAGCACCTTGCAGGGCCCGGCCTCGAGCACCGTCACGGCGGAGATCGTCCCGTCGGGGTTGAACAGCTGGGTCATGCCCAGCTTGCGCGCGAGCAGACCCTTCATCAGCTTTTGATCTCGATGCTCACGCCGGCTGGCAAGGAGAGACGCATCAGGGCGTCGACCACGCGCGGGTTGGGGTCGAGGATGTCGACGATGCGCTTGTGGGTGCGCATCTCGAACTGCTCACGGGAATCCTTGTCGATGAACGGAGAGCGGATCACGGTCAGCTTGGAGATCTCGGTCGGAAGCGGGATCGGGCCGGCAGTGCGCGCGTTCGTGCGGCGGGCGGTGTCGACGATCTTGTCCGCCGCCTGGTCCAGGACCCGATGGTCGTAGGCCTTGAGCCGGATCCGAATCTTCTGCGCCACTGCTTAGCCCTCTTGCCTCTTCCCTACCGTTACTTGACGACCTCGGTCACCACGCCCGCGCCGACGGTCTTGCCGCCTTCCCGGATGGCGAACCGGAGCCCCTGCTCAATACCGATCGGCTCGCCCAGCGTGATCTCCATGACCACGTTGTCGCCCGGCATCGTCATCTCGACGCCCTCGGGCAGCTTGACCTCGCCCGTCACGTCGGTGGTCCGCATGTAGAACTGCGGGCGGTAGCCGCTGAGGAACGGCGTGTGCCGTCCACCCTCTTCCTTGGTCAGGACGTAGACCTGGGCCTTGAAGTGGGTGTGAGGAGTGATGGTACCGGGCTTGGCCAACACCTGGCCACGCACCACGTCTTCGCGCTTGATCCCGCGAAGCAGGGTGCCGACGTTGTCGCCGGCCTGGCACTCGTCCATGTCCTTGTGGAACATCTCGATGCCGGTGACGACCGTCTTCGAGCTCTGTGGCTTGATGCCGACGATCTCGATCTCCTCGTTCCTCTTGAGCTTGCCGCGCTCCACGCGACCGGTGGTCACGGTGCCCCGACCTTCGATCGTGAACACGTCCTCGATCGGCATCAGGAACGGCTTGTCGACCGGCCGCTCCGGCTCCGGGATGTAGGTGTCGACCGCGTTCATCAGCTCGAGGATCTTGGGGGACCACTCGGGGTCACCCTCGAGCGCCTTGAGGGCCGAGACGCGGACGATCGGGATGTCGTCGCCGGGGAACTCGTAGCGGTTCAGAAGCTCTCGGAGGTCGAGCTCGACCAGCTCGATGAACTCCTTGTCGTCGACCATATCGCACTTGTTCAGCGCGACCACGAGGAAGGGCACGTTGACCTGGCGGGCCAGGATGATGTGCTCGCGGGTCTGCGGCATCGCGCCGTCGTTCGCGGCCACGACGAGGATCGCGCCGTCCATCTGGGCGGCGCCGGTGATCATGTTCTTGATGTAGTCCTGGTGACCGGGGCAGTCGACGTGCGCGTAGTGGCGCTTCTCGGTCTCGTACTCGACGTGCGTGATCGAGATCGTGATTCCACGGGCCTTCTCTTCCGGAGCCTTGTCGATCCGGTCGAATGGTGTGAACTCCGCAAGTCCCTTCTCCGCCAGCACCTTCGTGATGGCTGCCGTCAACGTCGTCTTGCCATGGTCGATGTGGCCGATGGTGCCGACGTTGAGGTGGGGCTTGGTCCGCTCGAACTTCTTCTTCGCCACTGTCTCCTCCTAACTTCTCCCTGTTGTGCGGCGGCCCACAGCCTCCGCCAGATTGCTTGGCATCTCTGCGTAGTGACCGAACTCCATCGAGTAGGTCGCGCGTCCCGAGGTCATCGAGCGCAGCTCGGTGGCGTAGCCGAACATCTCGGCCAGGGGCACGTGCGCCTTCACGTTCTGCGACGTGCCGCGGCCCTCCATACCGAGGATATGACCGCGGCGGGACGCGAGGTCCCCCATCACGTCGCCGAGGTACTCCTCCGGCATCACGACGTCGACCCTCATGATCGGCTCCAGCATGTACGGCTGAGCCTTATGCATGCCGTCCTTGACGGCCATCGAGCCCGCGACCTGGAAGGCCATCTCGCTGGAGTCGACCGGGTGGTATGAGCCGTCGACCAGGGTGACCACGATGTCCACCACCGGGTAGCCGGCCGCGACGCCCGTCTGCAGCGCCTCGCGGATCCCCTTCTCGATGGCGGGGATGTACTCGCGAGGGATGCGTCCCTGCGTGATCTTGTCCTCGAACACGAAGCCCGTGCCGCGCTCGCCCGGCTTGACGATGACCTCGGCGTGGCCGTACTGGCCCTTGCCGCCGGTCTGGCGGACGAAGCGGCCGATGCCCTTGGCCTCGCGCTTGATCGCCTCCTTGTAGGCGACCTGCGGCTTGCCCTGGTTGGCGTCGACGCGGAACTCGCGCAGAAGGCGGTCGATGATGATCTCGAGGTGGAGCTCGCCCATGCCCTCGATGATCGTCTGGCCCGTCTCGTCGTCGGTGTGCACCTTGAAGGTCGGGTCCTCCTCCGAGAGCCGCTGCAGGGCCATACCGAGTTTCTCCTGGTCGACTTTGGTCTTGGGCTCGATGGCGACCGAGATCACGGGCTCAGGGAAGGTGATCGACTCGAGGACGATCGGGTGCGCCTCGTCGGCCAGCGTGTCGCCCGTCGTCGTCGACTTGAGTCCGACCGCGGCGGCGATGTCACCCGTGAAGACCTCGTCGACGTCCTCGCGCCGGATGGCGTGCATGCGCAGGATGCGGCCGATGCGCTCCCGCTTGCCGGTCGACGCGTTCATGACCGACGAACCCGCCTTCATGCGGCCTGAGTAGACCCGGAAGAATGTCAGCTTGCCGACGCCCTGCGGGTCCATCTGGATCTTGAAGGCGAGCGCCGAGAACGGCTCGCTGTCGTCGTGCTCACGCACCTGGAGGGCCCCGGTCTTCGGGTCCGTGCCTTCCACCGCCGGTACGTCCGCGGGGGACGGAAGGTACTCGACGACCGCGTCGAGGATCGGCTGCACGCCTCGGTTGCGCAGCGCCGCGCCGCAGAGGACGGGGACGAGGACGCCGGCGACCGTGCCGCGGCGCAAGCCACCCTTGATCTCGTCCTCGGTGATGTCCTGCTCCTCGAGGTACTTGTGCATGACGTTGTCGTCGAAGTCGGCGACCGCCTCGATGAGGTCGTGGCGGTACTTGCTGACCAGGTCCTGCATGCCGGCCGGGATCTCCAGCGACTCGGTCGACTTGGTGCCGAGGTCGTCGGTGTAGACGACGGCCTCCTTGCTGAGCAGGTCGACGTAGCCCTGGAAGGAGCCCTCGGAGCCGATGGGCAGCTGGATGGGCACGGCCCGGGCGCCCAGCCGCGTCCGGATCGAGTTCAGCGACCCGTAGAAGTCGGCGCCGATGCGGTCCATCTTGTTGATGAAGGCGATCCGGGGCACGCCGTAGCGGTCGGCCTGTCGCCATACCGTCTCCGACTGTGGCTCTACGCCGGCCACGGCGTCGAAGACCGCGACCGCGCCGTCGAGCACCCGGAGGCTCCGCTCCACCTCGACCGTGAAGTCCACGTGCCCGGGTGTGTCTATGATGTTGACCGCGTGGTCGCGCCAGTTGGCCGTCGTGGCGGCCGACGTGATCGTGATCCCGCGCTCCTTCTCCTGGACCATCCAGTCCATGGTCGCGGCCCCTTCGTGGACCTCGCCCATCTTGTGGATGCGGCCCGCGTAGAAGAGGATGCGCTCGGTCGTGGTCGTCTTACCAGCGTCGATGTGCGCCATGATCCCGATGTTTCGGACTTTCTCGATCGCGGTTGGACGCTCCTGCATCTTGAGTGCCACGTTCATCTCTCTTAGTACCGGAAGTGTGAGAAAGCCTTGTTGCTTTCGGCCATCCGGTGGGTCTCCTCTTTGCGCTTCACCGCACCGCCGGTGTTCTGGGAAGCGTCAAGAATCTCGAAGGCGAGTTTCTCCGACATGCTCTTCCCGCCACGCTGGCGCGCGAAACGCACGATCCAGCGCCGTGCGAGCGCGAGCCGGCGCTCGGGCCGGATCTCGACCGGCACCTGGTAGGTGGCGCCGCCCACGCGGCGGGGCTTGACCTCGAGCAGGGGCGTGGCGTTGCGCAGGGCCAGGTCGAAGACCTCCAGAGGCTCCTTCTTGGCCTGCTTGCCGGCGCGCGAGAGCGCGTCGTAGACGACCTTCTCGGCGGTCGAGCGCTTGCCCCGGTTCATGACCACGTTCACGAACTTGGCGATCGCCTCCGACTGGTAGACCGGGTCGGGCGCGACGACACGCTTGACGGGACGGCTGCGGCGAGGCATCAGGCTGCCGCCTTGCCCTTTTCCCGCTTCGCTCCGTACTTCGACCGAGCCTTCTTGCGGTTCTTGGTCCCGGCGGTGTCGAGGGTGCCGCGGATGATGTGGTAGCGGACCCCCGGGAGGTCCTTGACGCGCCCACCGCGGATCAGGACGACCGAGTGCTCTTGCAGGTTGTGCCCGATGCCGGGGATGTAGGCCGTGACCTCGATCCCGGTCGTCAGGCGAACGCGAGCGACCTTGCGGAGGGCCGAGTTCGGCTTCTTGGGGGTCTGGGTGTAGACGCGCACGCACACGCCTCGCCGCTGCGGCGAGCCGCGCAGAGCCGGCGCCTTAGACTTCGCTCTGGCCGCCCTGCGCCCAAGGCGGACCAACTGCTGGATGGTTGGCAAACGATTCTCCGATTAGCGGTTTGATTCCCACGCGGCATTAGCCGATTGGGCGACGAGCGATGAGTATACCCAAATCCCACTACTTCGAAGCTCGCCCGGCCGTGGCCTCGCGGCCGCGGACGGTGCGCTTGCGCCTGGGCGACCTGGACCTCGAACTGCAGGCCGACCGTGGCGTTTTTGGGTCGAAGGGGATCGACGCCGGGACGATGGTCCTGCTCCGCGAGGCGCCGCCGCCGCCTGAGTCCGGCGACGTGCTCGACCTTGGCTGTGGCTATGGCCCGATCGCCATCGCCGTCGCGCGCAGGGCACCGAGGGCTCGGGTCTGGGCAATCGACGTCAACGAGCGAGCCCTCGAGCTGACCCAGGCCAACGCCCAGGCCGCCGGGACCTCGAACGTGTCGGCCCTGGCGCCGGAGCAGGTCCCTGACGGGGCCCAGTTCGACGCCATCTACTCCAACCCCCCGGTCCGGGTGGGCAAGGCGCCACTGCACGCGCTCTTGCTGCAGTGGCTCCCTCGGCTGAAGCCCGGCGGCGCGGCCTACATGGTCGTGCAGCGCAACCTGGGCTCGGACTCGCTCGCGGCGTGGCTTGCCCAGCAGGGATTCGAGGTGTCCCGGCTCAAGTCCAAGAAGGGCTACCGGGTACTGGAGGTAAGGGCCCGCCCTTAGAACTCGCCGGCGAAGTGGCAGGCTGCGACCTGGTCCTTCGCGCCGTGCGGCTCGAGCGGCGGCTCCTGCTCGCTGCAGATGCCAGGCACGCGCGCGATCGGGCACCGGGGGTGGAACCGGCAGCCAGAAGGCGGGTTGACCGGCGACGGGATCTCGCCTTTGAGCGCGATCGGAGCCCGCTCCATCTCCACCTTCGGGTCTGGCACCGGGATCGAGGACAGCAGCGCCTTGGTGTACGGGTGCTGCGGGCGCTCGTAGATGTCCCTCCGGCCGGCCGTCTCGACCACCTTGCCCAGGTACATGACCGCGATCCGGTCCGACAGGTGGCGCACCACCGCCAGGTCGTGGGCGATGAAGAGGTACGTGAGCTGGAACTCCCGCTGCAGGTCCTGGAGCAGGTTGATGATCTGCGCCTGGATCGACACGTCGAGGGCGGAGACCGGCTCGTCGCAGACGATGAAGGACGGGTTGACCGCCAGGGCGCGGGCGATGCCGATGCGCTGGCGCTGGCCGCCTGAGAACTCGTGCGGGTAGCGGTTCGTGAAGTTGGGGTTCAGACCCACCAGCCGAAGCAGCTCCTGGACGCGACGCCGCCGCTCGCGGACCGTCCCGATCGCGAAGTTGTCGAGCGGCTCCTGGAGGATGTCGCCGACGGTCATCCGCGGGTCGAGGGAGGCGAACGGGTCCTGGAAGATTATCTGCATCTTCCGGCGCACCCTGCGCAGGTTGCCGCCGTGCAGCTTCGTGATCTCCTGGCCGTCGAACAGGATCGATCCCCCGGTGACGGGCAGGAGACCGGTGACCAGCCTCGCCAGGGTGGATTTGCCGCAGCCCGACTCCCCGACCAGGCCGAGCGTCTCCCCGCGCCGGACCTCGAGGTTGACGCCGTCGACCGCCCGCACCGCCAGGCCCGAGAAGCCACCGACCGGGAAGTGCTTGTAGACGTCCTGGATCCGGACCAGGACCGGGTCGAGCTTCAGCGCCGTCAGCTGCGCTCGCTCAGGCGCTTGCACTTCCACCCGTCTCGGCGGCCGCGGCGTCCTGCTTCAGCTTCTCGGCCGCCTCGTGCGAAAGCGCGCTCTGCTTGGCGGCCTCGACGCTTTCGTCCTTGACGTTGCGCATCAGGACCCAGCAGCGCGCGACCTGGCCGGAGGCGACCTCCTCCAGCTCCGGTTCCGGGTCCGTCTTGCACCTGTCGATCACGAAGGGGCAGCGCGGGTGGAACTTGCAGCCCGACGGAGGGCTGATCAGGTCGGGTGGCAGGCCTTTGATCGACACGAGGCGGTCTTTGCGCGCCTCGTCGACGCGCGGCACGGAGCGCAGCAGCGACCAGGTGTAGGGATGCTGCGGGCTGCGGAAGATCTGCTCGACCGGCCCCTCCTCGACGATGCGGCCGGCGTACATGACGACGATCCGCTGGCACAGGCTCGCGACCAGCGCCATGTTGTGAGTGATCAGCATCATCGCGGTGTTCAGCTCGCGGTTGAGCTGCTTCATGAGCTGGATGATCTGGGCCTGGACCGTGACGTCGAGCGCGGTCGTCGGCTCGTCCGCGATCAGCAGGTCGGGCTCGTTCGAGAGACCCATTGCGATCATCGCGCGCTGACGCATGCCGCCCGAGAACTGGTGCGGGTAATCCTTGACGCGCGACTCCGCGGCCGGGACACGCACCCGCTTCAGGAGCTCGATCACCCTCGGCCTCGCGACCTGCGCGGTGAAGCGCTCATGCGCGGTCATCGCCTCCTCGATCTGGCGGCCGATCCTGGTCACCGGGTTGAGCGAGGTCATCGGGTCCTGGAAGATCATTGCGACGTCATTGCCGCGGAAGTCGCGGATCTCCTCGTCGGTCATCTTCGTGACCTCCCGGCCGCGGAAGAGGATTCGGCCGGACGTGATCCTTCCTGGATCTGGGATCAGGCGCAGGATCGAGAGCGCGGTCATCGTCTTGCCGCACCCCGACTCGCCGACGACCCCCAGCGTCTCGCCGGCGTCGACATGGAAGCTCACGCCGTCGACGGCGTGGACGACACCTCTCGAGGTGAAGAACTGGGTGTGCAGGTCTTCGACCTGCAGCAGCGTTTGTGCCAAAAACTAGCGGCGCATGCGGGGGTCGAGGGCGTCGCGCAGGCCGTCTCCGATGAAGGTGAAGGCCAGCAGCGTGAAGCCGATCGCCACGGCGGGAAAGACCACAGCTGTCGGGTTCGGGTAGATCTGTTCGTACCCGTCGTAGACCATCTGGCCCCATGTCGGCTGCGGTGGCTGGATGCCGACGCCGAGGAAGCTGAGCACCGCCTCCAGGAAGATCGCCTGGGGGATCCCGAACGTCAGTGTGACGATGATCGGGCCCAGCGAGTTCGGCAGCAGGTGCTTGAGGATGAGCTTCAGCGGCGGCGAGCCGGAGGAGCGCGCGGCCTCGATGTACTCCTTTTCCTTGATCGCCAGCACCTGGCCCCGTACCAACCGGGCGAGGCCGACCCAGTTGACCAGGGCGATGGCGCCGAAGATCGGGATCAGCTGGACGTACCAGGGACCGCTGAGGCGCCACACCGAGACCACGACCAGCACAAACAGCAGGTCGGGAAACGCGTACCAGATGTCGGTGAAGCGCATCAGCAGGTTGTCGACGCGGCCGCCGAAGTAGCCGGCGGCGAGGCCGATCGTGAGCCCAATCGGGAAGATGATCCCCTGCACCAGCAGCCCGACCGTCAGCGAGACCTCGCTCCCAATCATCAGCCGGCTGAGCGTGTCACGGCCTAGCAGGTCGGTGCCCATCAGGTGCCCGCGCACGCCAGGCCCCACCTGGATGTCGAACACCTGCTGCTTGAAGGGGTCGATGAGGATCCCGAGCTTGACCAGGAGGGGCGAGGTGAGGGCGACGACGATCAGGAAGAGCACCAGGGCCAGGCCCGCCACCGCGAGCCTGTTGCGGCGGAACCTGATCCAGGCGTCCTGCCACAGGCCGACCTGCTCCTCGGGAACCTCCCAGTCCCTGGCCGCCTGGTCGACGGTCGCGACGGCCATCAGCTCAGCCTGACTCGGGGATCGATGAAAACGTAGAGGATGTCGACCACCAGGTTGGCGAACGCGATCACGAGCGAGAAGAGAACCGTCGTCCCCAGGATCATCGGGTAGTCACGCGACGTGACCGCGAGCACGAATGCGCGCCCGATGCCGGGGATGCTGAACACGGTCTCCACGATCACCGAACCGGTGACCAGGAACGCGAAGGTGGGACCGAGTGTGGTGACGACGGGGATGAGTGAGTTTTTCAGGATGTGGCGGATGACCACCAGGCGCTCGGGCAGGCCTTTGGCCCACGCCGTGCGGACGTAGTCCTGCCGGATCACCTCCAGCGTGCTCGCGCGCGTAAGCCGTGCGGTGTACGCGATGGGTAAGAGCGCGAGCGTGACCGCGGGCATGATCAGGTGGTCGTCGACCCCCCACCCGCCCGCGGGTAAGAAGAAGTAGCCCCCGCTCCACTTATAGAAAAGGACGGAGAAGAAGACCACCATCAGAGCCCCGACGACGAAATTGGGGAACGACGCGGCCATGGTGGCGAAACCCATCGTCGCGTAGTCGATGCGGGTGTTCTGGCGGAGCGCGGCCAGCACCCCGAGGCCGACGCCTATCGGAACGATCAAACAGAACGCGAGGACGCCGATGGTCGCCGTGTACGGCCAGCCCTCGGCTATCAGCTGGACCACGCTCTTGCCCTGGTACTGGTAGGACAGCCCGAAGTCGAAGTGCAGGACGTTCCAGACGTAGAGCACGAACTGCTCGAAGACCGGCTTGTTGAGGCCGTACTTCTCGTTCAGGTTCCGGATGACAACGTCGGAAAGCTGGCGTCCGCCCGCCTTGTCCCACGGGCTGCCGGCCGCGCTGTGCGCGAGGACGAACGTGATGACAATGACGAAGAAGACGACCGGGATCATCCATAGGACGCGGCGAACGACGTAGACGGCAAGGCTCCCCAGGCGGCTGTCGGTGATCGCCGCCAGACGCCCGGGGAGCAGGGCGCCCCGCTTGGGGCGCCCTGCGATCACTGCCAAATCACTTTCCTGTTGTTAGTGCTGCTTGATGAAAGCGTCGTGCCAGAAGTTGTTCCCCGGCAGGCTCTGGTCGTCACTTGCGGTGATCGTAAGCCCACCGACGTACGGCTTGATCAGGTTGTACTCGTAGTCCTGGTAGATGAACGCGACGGCGGCCTGGTTGATCAGCATGTCCTGGGCTTGCTTGTAGGCCGCGTTGCGCTTGTTCTGGTCGAGCTCGCGGTCCGCCTGCGAGACCAGGTCGTCGTACCCGGGAAGGTCGACGCAGCCCCAGTTCAGGCTATGACACGAGTTCTTGAAGAAGATGTCGAACCAGTCCTGCTGGTCCGGGTAGTCGGCGCCCCATCCATCGGGACCGTAGATGTCGAAGTCGCCCTTTCGGATGCGGCTGGTCACCGTCTTGCTGTCCAAGACCTCGAGCTGAATGTTCAGGCCGAGGTTGGTGTTCCACTGGTCGACGATGAACCCGTTCAGAGTCTTGCTGCGGGTCGAGTCGCGAGTGAGCAGCTTGAACTTGTTCAGCTGGTCGGCGGTGACGCCGGCCTTCTGGAGCAAAGCCTTGGCCGCTGCGGCGTCAAAGGCCTGCGCCTTGTTCGACGGGTCGTAGCCGGCCATGCCCTTCGGGATGAAGCTCGTGATCGACTGCTGGATGTCGTGCTGAACCTGCTTGTTCAGCTTGTCGCGGTCGATCGACTTCGCGAACGCCATGCGGACGTCCGCCTTGTCGAACGGCGACTTCTTCGAGTTGAAGGTCATCCAGAAAGTCGTCAGCTTTGGATAAACCTTTGCCTCTCCGCTGAGCTTGGGGTCGTTGCGCACCAGGTCGACGTTGGCCCCCGGCACGGTGATCATGTCGAGGTCGCCGGTCTGGTACTTGGCGAACAAGGTGTTGGCGTCGGTGATGAACCACAGGTTGATCTTCTGCAGGTGCGGAGCACCGCCCCAGTAGCTCGGGTTCGGGACGAGGGTCACATGGTCCTTGGAGACGATCTCCGAGATCTTGAAGGGCCCCTGGCCGATGATCGTGTCGGCCTTCTGCGCCCACATCAAAGGCTTGGTGGTGTCGGAAGACGGAAAGCTGCCGCCCGCCGCCTTCTCGACGATGTCCTTGCGGATGGGCGGGGCGACCCACAGGGTCACCACCCACTTGAAGAACGCCGCAGGGTGCTGAAGCGTGATCTGGAACGTGTTGTCGTCGACCGCCTTCAGGCCGAGGCCGTTCAGGAACGTGTCGATGGCACCGGCGTTGGCAACGTCCACGCTGCCGTAGCCGTCAGCGCCTTTGATGGTCGTGTCGAAGAACGGGTCGACGTAGCCGGCCGCCAGGGCCGGGTTGAGCAGGTGCTGGTAGCCGTAGACCCAGTCGGCCGCCTTCACCGGCTGACCGTCGCTCCACTTCGCGTTCGAGCGGAGGTGGAACGTGTAGGTCAGTCCGTCGGACGAGACGTCGAACGACTGCGCGGCCGCCGGCTGGACATCGGTGCCGGCCGGGTTCGACTTGAGCAGCGTCTCGAACACCTCGCGGCCGACGCCGGCCTCGTAGGTGTAGGTCTGCTGCGTCGGGTCGTAGCTGTTCGGCTCGGTGCCGTCGTTGGCGTTGAGAACCTGTTTGTCGGGTGACGCAAGGTTCTCGCTTGTGGTGCCACCGGGACCGCAGGCACTGGCGACGAAGAAGCCCACGGTCGCGAGCGACAGCGCGCGACGGATGGTTGCCCGTAGATACATACGCGTCTTACCTCTCAGACTTTCCCTGCAGCCTTCTTCCCGCGCGAGCACGGGGCGAGAGTGCGCCGGCGGCAGAACTTACTCACAGCCTCTTCGGCCAACCTGAATTCTGTTGTTCGCGAGTCACAAGTGTCAAGTTTTCGGGCGCGCGGCACCCCGAACGCGTGTTTGGGTCGACGCTTGGCCGGCCAGGGTTCCCCCTGCGATCAGTGTGGTGCGATGGAGATACCGGAGGGCTGGAGGGCGCCGGCCCACTCGTCGATCGGCGACGTGGTGAGTCCGCGGACGTAGGGCTGGACGAGATACCAGCTCGTGGTCTGGGCCAGGAACGCGACGGGCGCCTCGCTGACGAGCATGGACTGCGCCTGCAGGTACTCCTGGTCGCGCCGCCCCGGGTTGATGTCGGTGCGCGCGACCCGGACGAAGTTGTCGTATTGCTGGTTCTGCCAGAACGCGATGTTGTTTGAGCTCGTGGTCAGGAACAGGTCGTACCAGTCGGCAGGGTCGGGATAATCCGCCGTCCAGCCCCGCGGTCCGGTCATCTGAAACTGGCCGGCTCCCACGCGGGATGACAGAGTGTTGGGGTCCAGGCCCTGCAGGTTGAGCTCGATGCCCAGGTTCGTCTTGAGCTGGTCGTGGACGAACTGTGCAGTCGCCTTGGCGAAGTCAGACGACTGGTCGTACGCGTACGTGAGGGAGACCTGCCGGGCGGACAATCCCGACGACGCGAGCGACGCACGCGCCTGGGCGACGTCGAACTTCTGCGCCGTCAGGTTGGGCGCATAGCCGTGCATGCCCTTAGGGATGAACGTCTGCGCGGGGATGCTCTCGCCCTGGAAGATCTGCTTCACGAAAGCGTTGCGGTCGATCGCCTGTGCCACGGCGAGGCGCACCTTCACGTTGCTCAGCGGCGGCGAGTTGACGCGAAACACGATCCAGAAGACGGTCAGGTTCGGGATCTTCACGAGCTGCCGGTTGACGGACGAATCGCCCGCCACGGATTCCGCATGCGCCGGCTGGACCATGATCTCGTCCAGCTCGCCGTTCCTGTACTTCGAGAGAGCCGCAGCCCCGTCGGTGACCATCACAAAATCGATCCGCTCGAGCGCCGGCCTCGGGCCCCAGTAGTTCGGGTTGCGCTCGACCCGGATGCGCTCGTTCTTCACGATCTCGGTCACTTTGAACGGACCGTTCGTGACGAAGGTGTCCGGCACCGTAGACCACTTGTCGCCGCTCCTGGCGACGATGTCTTTGCGTATCGGCGCTGAAGCCGGCATCGCCGCGAGCCAGATGAAGGCGGGGTCCGGGTGCGCGAGCTGGACCTGGAATGTAAAGTCGTCGACCGCCTTCAGCCCGAGTGTTCCGAGCGCGCCGTCGATGGTCGCCTTGTCGCGCTGCGGGTCCATCAGGGAGACCCGCTGCCCGTTGAGGACAGTGTCTGCGAACAGTGTCTCGTTGGGCGCGGCCAGGCGCGGGTCGATCAGGCGCTGCCACGCGTAGACGAAGTCCGCGGCTTTGACCGGCATGCCATCCCAGTACTTCGCGTTGGCACGGAGGTGGAAGACGTAGGCGGAGCCGGTGTTGTTGACCTCGTAGCTCTGCGCGGCGGCCGGCTCCACGCCGCTGAGGTCCGGCTTCGGCTTCAGCAGAGGCTCGGACACCGCCCGCAGCAGAGCGGACTCGTACGTGTACTGGGTCTGCCCCGGATCCAGGGAGGTCGGCTCGTCCTCGAGCTGGACGCGCAGGACCTGGTCCTTGGCCAGCTTGGGGCCGACCGCGACGCCCGACTCGCACGACGTGAGCGTCAGGGCCAGCGCGAGCAGGGCGGAGGCGCGAAACAGCCTTCGGCTCAGGGTCACGCCCTCATCTTAGCCAGCGCCATGTGCAGGCCCGGCTTTGCTGGGCCGTCCCCCAGCCTGCCCTGCCGCCGCCGGCGTGGCCATGCAGCTGGAACCCACCGCTCGGCAGGAGGGTGAGTCATGAGAGGGAACCTTGGTTCCCTCTCATATGAAAAAAAGGAGGCAACCCTGGCGGGCGCCCCCTTGTGCACGTAGGCTGACTGTAACCCAAA
>DASWDZ010000085.1:0-31542 GCA_036395015.1 Candidatus Dormiibacterota bacterium
TCGAAGCCGATCCCCAACGTTCTCTGAGCAATTTCCCAGGAAACCAGATCAGCATGATCCACGTGAACAACAGCAACGGTGCCCGCGTGCTGGTCGTCGACGACGAGCCCAACATCACGGAGCTGGTCGCCATGGCCCTCCGCTACGAGGGCTTCACCGTCAAGACCGCAGCCACCGGTCGTGGCGCCCTGAGCGCCGTCTCCCAGTTCGCGCCATCGCTCGTAATCCTTGACGTGATGCTTCCCGACATCGACGGCATCGAGGTCCTGAAGCGCCTAAACAGCGCGGGGACGAAGGTGCCGATCATCTTCCTGACCGCCAAAGACGCTACCGAGGACAAGGTCCACGGACTGACCATCGGCGGCGACGACTACGTGACCAAGCCCTTCAGCATCGAGGAGCTGATGGCGCGCGTGCGCGTCGTGCTGCGCCGCCACGGCAACAACTCCGAGAGCGGCAAGCTCGCGCTCGCCGACCTCGAGCTCGACGATGAGGCGCACGAGGTGCGCCGGCACGGCCACGTGATCGACCTCACGAACACCGAGTACAGGCTGCTGCGCTACCTGCTCATCAACGCCGGACGCGTGCTGACCCGCAGCCAGATCCTGGACCACGTCTGGCATTACGACTTCGGCGGCGACGCGAGCGTGCTCGAGACCTACATCAGCTATCTGCGGCGCAAGGTCGACCGCTACGACCCGCATCTGATCCAGACCGTGCGCGGCGTGGGGTACGTCCTCCGAACGCCTAGAAAATGATGCTGTCCCTCCGCGGGCGCTTGCTCATCGGAGTGGTCATGCTGGTCGTCGTCGGAGTGATCGTCTCCGACATCGTCACCTACGCGGCGATGCGCAATTCACTGATCAGCCCCATCGAGAAGCAGCTTGGGGCTCCGTCCACGATGTCGACCGGCCGGACCGTGCTCTCGCACCCCGACTGCCGGGGGGGTGGCCCGGGCGTGTCGACCAACTTCCCGACGGGCAGCGTCACCGAGCGCGTCGACCAGGACGGTACCGTGCTGCAGTCCTGCACGCTCGGTCCGTTCGGGACCGCCGGCGCCGACGCAGGGCTGCAACTGCCGAAGACGCTCCCCACCGCCGGCGTGGATCAGTCATCGCCTCCGTTCTCGATCCAGGGTGCCGGCGGGTCGCACTATCTCGCGACGGCCTGGACGGAGGACTTCTTCGGCGGCGACTCCGTGGTCTTCGCGATCCCGCTCGACGAGGTCAACAAGACGCTGAACAACCTGCTCGTGCTTGAGATCGAGATCGGCCTGGCCGTCGTCCTGGCCACGGTGCTCCTGGCGCTGCTCATCATCCGGCTCGGCCTCCGGCCGCTGGAGAAGATGGGAGCGGCTGCCGGCGAGATCGCCGCGGGCGACTACAGCAAGCGCGTCGAGCCCGCAACCTCCAAGACCGAGATCGGCCGTCTCGGTCTCGCCCTCAACGCCATGCTCGCCCAGATCGAGGCCGCCTTCGCGCAGCGCACCGCGTCCGAGCGCAGGTTGCGGCGCTTCATCGCGGACGCCTCACACGAGCTCCGCACCCCGCTCACGTCGATCCGGGGCTACTCGGAGATGCTGCGCCGGGGCGCCGAGGAATCGCCCCAGGACGCAGACCTGGCAAGGCGACGCATCGAAGAGGAGTCGGTCCGCATGTCGGCCCTGGTCGACGACATGCTTCTCATCGCCCGTCTCGACCAGGGCCGGCCGCTGGAGTCCAGGCCGGTCGACCTGCAGGTCATCGCCCGCGACGCCGCCGCCGACGCGCGCGTGGTGGCGCCCCAGCGCGAGATCACCCTCGACGCGCCGGACACGGTCATCGTCGCCGGCGACGACACCCGGCTCCGGCAGGTCGTGGGCAACCTGGTTCGCAACGCCCTCGTGCACACGCCGCCGACGACGCCCGTCGAGATCGCCGTCACCACTGTCAACGGGACCGCCCATCTATCGGTAGCGGACCACGGGTCGGGGCTGGGAGTCGACGACCGCGACCGCATCTTCGAGCCTTTCTATCGCGCCGACACAAGTCGAAGCCGCGACAGCGGCGGCGCCGGGCTCGGCCTCTCGATCGTGAACGCGGTCGTGGTCGCCCACGGCGGACGGATCCAGGTCAGGGAGACCAGCGGCGGCGGGGCGACGTTCGAGGTGGAGCTGCCGCTCGAGCACTGAACAAACTCCAAGGTTGGTCCCAGCCGGGTCCCAGGCTGCGGCCTCATCGTTTGCGTCGGCGCCCGAAGCCACCTCGGGGCCTTTTTCCCCAAGACGTAGGGGCCGTACCCCTAGCGGCCCCTACACCGCTCCCTTCATCAACTCAGCTTCCACTTGATGCCCGAAAGCACGGGCTTGGCGACGGTCACGTAGGCCTTGAGGTTGTCCTGGCGCGTGATCACCATGACGACGTAGTAGACGCTGCCGCTCGTGTTCGCCCCCGCGAAGAGCGAGGCCGCCGCCGGAATCGAATGGCCTCCCGACGTCAGCGTGAAGCACAGCGACCAGGAGAACCCGCGCGCGCCGTTGAACGTGCTACTGACGACGGACGATCCCGGGCAGAGCCTGGTGTCGGGGTAATTCGACTTGAAGTAAGCCTCGATCGTGTTCTTGTTGTCCCCGGCGGTCTGGACGGGACTCGACGAGCCGCTGGCCGCGGTCACCGACCCTTCGCCGTTCGGATCGGTCAGCACGATGGCCTCGCTGTCCCTGCTGGCGACCGACCAGCCCGCGGGCACGGTCATGGTCACCCCGTCGTTCGACTCGGTCGCCACTCCCGATGGATTGGTGGACGGGCTGGGGATCGGCGAGGCGACCGGGCTCGGCGTCGTCGCGGGGCTCGGACTCGGGACATCGGTGATGGTCGTCCCGGACGTGCTCGGCGAGCCGCGGCTGCCCAGGATGGCGAGCGCCGTCCCACACCCGGCCATCAGGACGACCAGCGCGACCACCGCCGCGACGATCAGCATCCACGGCGTCCGGTGGATCGGCGCCACGGGGCCGGTCGGCGCGTAGTAAGGGCTCTGGTATCCGGCCGGACCCGGCGTCGGAGGAGCGATGTTGGGCGGCGGTCCCTGGATGACGCCCGGCGGCGGCCCTGGAGGTGCCGCGGGTGGCGCCGGGGTCGCGACTCGCGACGGGGCTGTGAGCGGCGTCCCGCACACCTGGCAGTAGAGGTTGCCGTCAGGGTTCTGGGCGCCGCACCTGGCGCACGTCATCGCCATCTACGCCCGCCGCCCCGACGGCGTGTCTCCGACCGGCTTACGCCGGCGCTTGATCGCGTGTGGCGCGGCAGTCAACGCGACGCCGCAGTTGGGACAGAAGCCCGAGGCGACGATGTGCATGTGGCAGTTGGGGCAGATCGTCTCCGCGAAGCCCATGTGCGCCGCCTCTTCGAGCAGCGCGTGGTGCAAGAGGTAGCGGATGTAGATGAGCAGGGCGCCGACGACGACCGCCTGGAACACGAGGACGAGCAGCGGGCTGACCGCTGCATTCTTGAGCAGCAGCGTGCCCAGCGAGAACACGACATGCGCAAGCACCGCCATCGCGATGCCGCCGATCTCTCGCCCGGCCAGCCTGCCACGCCGGTACCGCCAGACGGTCGCCACGATCATGCCTGTCGCGCTGCCCTGCACCAGCGGCTGAAACACGGCGAGGGTGGTCAGGTCGAAGATCCAGTTGCCGGGAGCCAGGTGCGGGGGCAGGTTGGTGAGCGCGCTGGAGAAGGCGACGAGCGACTCCGCGACGCTGAAGCCGAGTCCGGCCGCGACGCCGAAGACCAGGCCGTCGACGGTCTCCGGGAACTCGGCGCGGTTGGTCATGAAGATCGCCGGCAGCGGCTTCAGCACTTCCTGCACGACCGGGACCAGCAGGCCGAGGAAAAGCAGCGTGCCGAAGTTGACCACGCCGCCCTGCAGCGGGTTGCCGATGCCCGGGTAGGGGTTGTACATGGCGCGCTCGACGAGCGTGACGATCAGCCCGACCACGGCACCGCCTCCGATGGTGAAGCCGAGGACGATCGCCGGCTCGTCGCGGTAGACCTGCGCCTCGTAGAGGTAGATGAGGTAGAGCACCGGGACGAGAAACGTGGCGACGAGGATCGCCGCGGTGATCAGGCCTGAGATGTAGAGGACGGCAATCCCCGCCAGGCCCACGACGAAGGCCCAGCGAAACTCATGAATCTTGTGCTCGCCGAGGTGCGGAAAAAGCGTCGTGAAGACTGACGGCTGGACGACGTGCTCGTGGGGGTGCGCGGCGTAGCGGTGCTCCCTGAGCTTCGCGTCGCCCAGCTCGCCCGTGGTCCCCTGGTGGGCACCGCAACGAGTGCAGAACACCCCGTCCGGCACATCGTGGGCACAGTGGTCGCAGCGCACGGGGCGTAAGGATATCCGTCCCCGTGCGCGGCTTACGCCGGTCTTACGCCTGCCTGGTCGCCTCGGTCTCTGCCGGCACCCAGCCACGGATGAAGTGGCAGGAGTAGTGCCCCGGGTGCTTGTCGAAGTAGCGCTGGTGGTACTCCTCGGCGCGCCAGAAATCCGCGGCCGGCACGATCTCGGTCACGATCTTACGGTCGAAGTACTTCTGCGCCTCTTCCATTGACTTCAGCGCCGCCTTCTCCTGTTCGGGGTTGTGGAAGAAGATCGCCGAGCGGTACTGGTGACCCATGTCCGGCCCCTGGCGGTTCAGCGTCGTCGGGTCGTGCATGTTCCAGAAGGTGTTGAGCAGCTCCTCGTAGGAGACCTTGGCCGGGTCGTACGTGACCTCGACCGCCTCCGCGTGCCCTGTCCGGCCCATGCACACCTGCTCGTAAGTAGGATGGTCGACCTTGCCGCCCTCGTAACCCGAAACTGCCTCGATCACTCCTGGCACCTGGTTGAAAAGATGCTCGACGCCCCAGAAGCAACCGCCCGCGAAACTGGCCTTCTCCATCTGACCCTCCAAGATATTCAGTCGCCTCAATGATTCCCCAAGACGACCAATCCGAACCGCTGACCGCCGCTGTCCGAAGGCGGTGGTGGCACCTGGCCACCGTCGACGTCACGCCGTTGCGTCGCCACCGTGACTTCCGGCTTCTCTTCGTCGGAAGGTTTGTGTCGTTCTTCGGGTCGATGGTCACTACCGTCGCCTTTCCGTACCAGGTCTACGAGCTGACCCACAGCGTGCTGCTCGTCGGCGCGCTTGGCGTGCTGGAGTTCGGCGCCATCCTCGGCTTCGCGTTCGTAGGCGGCGCGCTGGCGGACGCGCGTGACCGGCGATTCCTCGTCTTGCTGTCCGAGGCTGCGCTCATGGTCTGCAGCCTCCTCCTGGCGGGCAACGCCGCCCTGCCCCATCCCCAGGTGTGGCTCCTGTTCGCTGTCGCAACCCTGTGGGGAGTGCTGGACGCCCTGCAGCGGCCGTCGCTGGACGCGATGCTCCCTCGCCTTGTCGACAAGGACGAGCTCGCTGCGGCGGCGGCCCTGGGCGGCGTCCGCGGGACGCTCGGCATGATCCTTGGACCCGCGCTGGGAGGGGTGCTGGTGGCCGCGTTCGGCCTGCCCGTGACCTACCTCTTCGACGTGGGCACCTTCGTGGCCGGCCTCGCGTGCCTGTGGCTGATGCGCGCCGTGCCTCCGCCCATCGACGCCGAGCGGCCGAGCCTGCGCCGCGTCGTCGAAGGACTCCGCTACGCGAAGAGCCGCCAGGAGCTCATAGGGACCTACGCGGTTGACATGGTGGCAATGTTCTTCGGCATGCCGATGGCGTTGTTCCCAGCCATCGCCCAGAACCTCGGTGGCCCTAGGGTGCTCGGACTTCTCTACGCGGCGCCCGCGGTCGGCTCGTTCCTCTTCTCGGCGACCAGCGGGTGGACGAACCGCGTCCACCGCCACGGCATCGGCGTGATCATCGCGGCGACCGTATGGGGCCAGGCGATCATCGGCTTCGGGCTCGCACCTGGGCTTGCCCTCGCTCTGTTCTTCCTCGCGCTTGCGGGCGCCGCCGACATGATGAGCGGCGTGTTTCGCTCCGTGATCTGGAACCAGACCATCCCGGACTCTCTGCGCGGACGGCTCGCGTCGATCGAGATGATCAGCTACACCTCGGGTCCGGCGCTCGGCAACTTCGAAGCGGGTGTCGTGGCGTCGCTGTTCAACGTCCGGGTGTCGGTCGTCTCGGGCGGTGTGCTGTGCGTCGTCGCCTGCGTCGTGGCCGCAGTGCTTCTCCCCGCCTTCCGCAGCTACGACGCGCGCCTGTACCATCTCGCGCCAGATCCCCCCTCCGGCAACGTCATGCGAGAGAAGCGATGAGCACCGAGCAGATGCTGGTCCTGATAGCCGCCGCGGCTGCGGTATGGGCGGCCTTCTTCGCCACCCGCGCCGACTGGGCCACCCGCCGGGCCATGAAGCGATTCGACGCGGCCACCAAACCGGTCCCCAACATCGTCTTCGGCCAGGCCGCGCCGGGACAATCGGTCGAGCTCGAGGTCGAGAACCTCGGTGGGACGCTCGTCGCCGGTGGGATCATCGTCCATGTCTCGGACGAGCTGTACGCAGGCGAGCTCACGCTTCCCGACAAGGCTCCTCCGCGGCGCCTCTCTCTACCCTTCGTGGTCAAAGCCTGGAAGCGGCAGCTCGAGCCTCAATGCCTCGTCCTGCTCGCGCGGGATGCGAGCGGCCGCTGCTGGGATTACGTCGACGGCGGCAAGCAGGTCAAGAACCCTCGCCGCTGGCTGAGCAAGCAGCTGCGTGAGCTGCGCATGACGGGGATGATCGACTTCCCGAAGGTGACCGGGAAAGAACCCCGCTAGTGCGTGTGGTCGAGCTCAGCCTTTAGTTTCAGGTCGACGTTTCCCTTCAGCGCCTGCGACACCGGGCATCCGTCCTTGGCTTCCTCGGCCAGCTTCTGAAACTCCCCGGCGTCGATGCCGTGGATGTGACCTCTGACCGTCAGCGTGATCGTCGTGATGCCGGTGCCAGGGATGAACTCGACCTCGGCGGTCGTGTTGAGCCTCTCGGGGTGATGGCCGGCCTTGGCGAGGCCGTTGGAGAATGCCATCGAGTAGCAGGCGGCGTGCGCAGCCGCGATCAGCTCCTCGGGGCTCGTGCCGTGTGTGCGCTCCGCTCGATCGGCCCACGTCACCGGAAACTCGTTGAAAGTTCCGCTGGCGACCGTGACGCGGCCCTTCCCGCTCGTGAGGTCACCCTCCCAGACAGCGTCCGCTCGACTGACTGCAGCCATCAGTTCACCTCCAAGAATCCGTATCGACGATCACCCTTGCAGCCTATCGCCGGCCCAATCGACCACCCAGTCGCCAAGCTCGACGATATTCCCGTCGGGGTCGGTGACAAAGATCGACCGGTTGCCGTGGTCGAACTCGATTGGTCCTTCCACGTCCAGCCCCGCCTGCTCCAGCGCGCCCTGACTCTTCGCGAGAGTACCCGTTTCGACATAGATCGCGAAGTGGACGTGGGCGCCGCCGCGCGAGCCGTGGATGCCCACGCCCGGTCCGCCCGAACTCGCCGGCCACAGGCCCAGCACGCCGTTGCGTCCGATCGAAAGCCACACGCCGGTTCGCGGTGCCGGCCATGCCTCCACCACAGGCAAGCCGAGGACGTCCCGGTAGAAGGTCAAAGACTTCTCCAGGTCGCCCACCTCGAGCACCAGTTCCAGCAGCCCGCGCACGACATGACCTAGCCTAACCAGCCGTGGTAGCGCATGAGATCCCGGAGCTAGACCCGCAGCCGCGCGACGAACAGGGGCACGGTTACGTCGACTTCCTGGCCTCGGAGAAGCTGAGCGTCGGGCTGGCGGTCTGGCCCGCCGGCTCGATCGACCGCCAGCACCCGCATCGAGAGAACGAGGTCTACTACGTGATCAGCGGCCGCGGCAGCATCCGCGTCGCGGACGAAGACCGCCCGGTGAAGGCGGGAAGCCTCGTCTTCGTCGCCGCCGAGGTCGAGCACCGCTTCCGCGACATCGAAGAAGACCTGCGCGTGCTCGTCTTCTGGGCGCCGCCGCACAACCCTCCGCAGGCAAGCTGACGCGCAACTACGACGACCCGGCCACGGGTCGCCGCCGGTACCGAGAAGAATCCTGAGCTTCTAGCTTCCGAACTCGCGGGTCGAGATCGGCCTCTGCTCGGTCTCTTCGCCCGGGCCTTTCAGCTCGGCCATCGTCCCCATCGCCTTGTTCCGCAAGTGCCGCGCCTTCCTGCCGCTCCAGTCCGTGACGTCGCGGCCGGTTGCCATGGCCTTGTCGTAGGCCATGTGGCGTCGCGCGCTGCCCTTATGGCTGTCGAAGAAATAGCCCAGCGCCGCCGCGATGGCCATCCCCGCGGCGAACCACATGGCTCCGACATGCCACGCCGGCCGGCGTCTCTGGATGACGACCGGCGAGCGGTCAGCGAGCTCGGCCGACTTCTTCATCAGGTCGGCTGAGCGCTCCCGGAACATGCTCTTGAGGTCTTCCGCCGTCTTCGCGGCCATGCCCGTCAATCGCGATGTTTCCATACAGGGGAAACGATCTCTCGCGGGGCGCTACCCACGCCCCAGCCGGGCCGGGTTGCCCTCGGCGTCGAGGACCACCGGAGGCAGGTAGTCGCCGGCCGGCGATGTCACCCACCAGACCCGCTTCGCGCGCAGATCTGCCAACGACGAGAAGCGGTAGCGATGCAGGGTCGCGCGGACCGCGGCGGGCGGATGGTCGGGGAACGGATTGAACCGCAGCAGCCTGAGAGTCGGGCGGTCGCCTTCCAGCAGCCTGACCATCAGCGCGATGAACCAGCGGTGCCGGAACGGCGACTCGAACGCCGCGAACCACATGAGCCAGTCGAGACGCAGGTGGTACGGCGCGAACTGGCGAGGGACTCGGCGCGGGTCGCCCGGTTTGCCCTTGAACTCGTAGGCCTTCCACCCCGACCCGCCGAGCGAAGGATCGGCCGTTCCCTCGACGATGATCTCGTAGCGCTCCTTGGTCACCGACCCGAACGCGCCATAGGTGTTGACAAGGTGGAACGGGTCGAAGCTGAAGTTCATCAGCTGGCGCGGCGAGATGAGGTTCAGGACCGGCCGGTAGCTGAGGACGACCACGAGCACGGTCACCGCAACCACGAGCCACTGCCACCACAGGGGTAGCGGCCCCAGAGTCGGGACCTCGACCGGCAGCACGAGGGAAAGTGCCCGATCGTCGAAGGCGGAGATCGCGAGCGTCATGGTGAGGAAGTTGAGCCAGGAGAAGTTCCCGCTCAACACGAGCCACGACTGGGTCAGGACGATGAAGGCGCCCGCGATCGACGCGACTGGCTGCGGCGCGAACAGGAAGAAAGGCACGACGAGCTGGGCGAAGAAGTTGCCGAGCACCTCGACCCGATGCAGAGGCCTGGGCAGGTGGTGGAAGAACCAGCTCAGAGGGTTGGGCATCGGCTGCGTCTCGTGGTGGTAGAAGAGGCAGGTGAGATCGCGCCAGCACCTGTCGCCCCTCAGCTTGATCAGGCCTGCGCCGAACTCGACACGGAACACTAGCCAGCGATAGAGAAGGATCAGCGGCCACGCCGGCACCGTGGGCCCGGCGCCCAGGAAGATGGCCAGGAATCCCGCCTCCAGGAGCAGCGTCTCCCAGCCGAACCCGTAGAAGATCTGGCCGACGTTGACGATCGACTGGTAGAGCGCCCAGAGCGCGAACCAGACGAGGATCGCGACCCACGGCGGTGCGACGTCGGGCAGGCCGGCGACGACCGCCACGCTGAGCACGACGCCACTCCACGCGACGACCTGCAGCGCCCGGTCGGAGTAGTGGACGTGGAAGAGGCTCGGTGCGTCCATGAACGTGACGCGACGCAGGAAGAGCGGCACCGGGAGCAGGCCGTGCTCGCCGAGCAGGGGACGGAACTGGTTGGCGGCGACCAGGAACGCGACCAGGTAGGTGAGACCGAGGGCGCGCTGGAGGACGAGCCTCGTCAGCCAGTAGTCGGGCGCTTGCAGCCAGTCCACTTCTTCAGCGCAACCGCGAGCGCAGCGCCGAGCGCGCCGCGTTCACTCCGCACATCCCGTGAACGCCTCCGCCGGGCGGAGTCGCCGCGGAGCAGATGAAGATCGTGCGGTCCGGGGTGGCGTAGGGATTCAGCCTCAGCGCAGGGCGCACAGCCAGGCCGCGCAGGTCCATGCGCCCTCCCATGACGTCGCCGCCGACGGCGTTCGGCTCTTCTTGCGCCAGCCTGCGCGCGGTCCACGCGCTTCGCTTGCGCACGACGGAGCGAAATCCGGGCGCGAATCGTTGGACCTGGTCCTCCACCTCCTGGGTCATGTCCACATCCGATCCGTTCGGGACGTGGCAATAGGCCCACGCCACGTGCTTGCCCTCGGGAGCGCGCGTGGAGTCGAAGAGGGTGGGCTGAGTGAGAAGGACGAAGGGACGCTCGGGGTGCTGCCCCTCGGCGACCTGCCGCTCCGACTCGGCGATCTCCTCCATCGTGCCTCCCAGGTGCACCGTCGCCGACCGCGCGCAGTCGGCGGACCGCCATGGGATGGGTCCATCCAGCGTCCAGTCCATCTTGAACGCGCCCGGGCCGTGCCGGTAGGCCGCGAGGCGTTCGCGGTAGCGGCCGCGAAAGCGCGACCCGGCGACCTCGAGGACGCCTTTCGGGACGAGGTCGAGCAAGGCGACCCTGTGCGCCGGAAGGTCGTCGATCGAGCTGACGCGATGATCACCCACGACCTCGCCGCCCAACGCCTGGAGTCGCTTCACCATGGCCTGCGCCACCGATCTCGAGCCGCCACGCGCCACCGGCCAGCCGCCGGCGTGGGCGGAGGCCAGCATGACGAGGGCGACGGCGGCGGTGCCGGCCTCGTCGAGGGCGAGCAGGCTGTGCGCGGCCGCGCCGGCGAGCAGGGCGCGGGCTTCGCGCTCGCGGAACGAGCGCCGGGCGAGGCTGAGTGCGGAGAGGATCCCGGAGAGCCCGAATCGCGCCAGGAGGATCGGGTGACGCGGCGGTCGCGGCGGGCGCAGGATCATCGAAAGAAGGTCGGCCGTCCGCGCCGCCAGCGGCTCCAGCAGGCGCCGGTAGGGGGCTGCGTCGGCCCCCAGCCTCGCCGCGGTCTGCGCGACCGAGCGCGCGACCAGCACCGCGGTCCCGTCGTCGAAGGGATGCGCCAGCGGGCTGGGCGGACGGACCAGGTCTAGCTGCATCGGCTCGAAAAACGGCACCAGCGGCGGCAGGGCCATGATCGTCGAGCACACGTCATGGCGGAAACCGGGCTCGAGCAGCTCTTCGGTGCGCAGCCCGCCTCCGGGAACGGCGTCGCCTTCGAAGACTACGACCGACCTGCCTGCCTCGGCGATCGTGATCGCGGCGGCGAGCCCGTTCGGCCCGGAACCGACGACCACGGCGTCGTACCGCATACTCTCTAGCCTGACGCGAACGCCAGGCTAGAGCCTCGCGGCCTTACGCCTTGACTTTGGGCGAGTAGTACTCCTTCCAGATGAGCCTGTGGATGGGGACCCACCGAGGGATATCGCGCAGGAGCGGAATGAACGGAACCAGGGCGAGCGCGATAGTGAGGAGCGTCATCAGGATGATGATCCCGAGGTCGGCGTTGCCCTCATTCAGACCCACGAGCCCGGTTTCGCTGTTGAAGGGCCACACCTGGTACCACATGGTGTACAGCCAGAGCCAGGTCTGCCCGGGGTACTGGCCGGTCTCGTTCATCATTCCCCACTGGTCGCCGTGGAGGCTCCACCTGTCGGCCAGGCTGTCGAGATACCCGCCATCGCCGATGAACAGCAACGCAGGGGTGTAGTCGGTTTGGTAGAACCTGCCGCTGATCTGAAGCAGCCCGTCGAGCGCGCCCGACTGGCCCATCAAGAGCAGGTTGGACATCATCAGCGGCAGCGGTCCGTAATCACCATCAGCGACTGTCACCGTGCCGTCGGCCGCCGTCGCGTCCTCGAGCGCCTTGGAGTAGGCGTCCGTCCAGGCCGCCTGCTGGTCGGCGCTGCCCGACTGCCAAGCGGCCAACGCCGCTGCCAGGTCTTTGTTCTCGTTTGCTCCGCGCTGCAAAGGCTCGATGACGAAGGTCCTGGCCGAATCGATCGGAATGCGTACACCAAACCACGCCTGCGGAGAGATCGGTCCCCAAGCCTGGGCGGCGTCCGCCGTCGAGTTGTACGGCTCGCCGTAACCGGCACTTGTCGTCGTGCCGGCCAGCTCGCCCGTGGCCGTGGCGACGAAGTCGACGGGGTCCGACTGCGACCACGCCGCGATGGTCATCGGAGGGACGTCCGGCGACGAAAGGACCGCGGTCACGCCGAGCGCGATCACGCCGACGAAAGCGAGCCCGATCGCCAGCTCTTTGACTAGGTCGTAGGGGACCATGCGCACGCCTCGGTAGTACTCGTCCTGAGTTTCCTGTTTCATGGACGTGCTCCTCCCTCGGCGTCGATCGGTTTGACGACGCCGCGCATGCGCACCATGACGATGTGCCACACCACAAGGAAGGTGACCCCAATGGGCAGCAACATGATGTGCAGCCCGTACATCTGCCCGAAGTTGAGGACGTTGAAGAACGCTCCGACGCCCGCGCCGTTCATCGCGTCCTTGGCATTTATGGCGATGAACTGCCCGTCGAAGTTCTGCTGGGACAGATAACCGGTGAAGGCGGTCAGGATGCTGACGCCGAAGATGACCACGCCAATCAACCAGGTCGCTGCGCGACCGTGCCGCCAGGCGGCCATGAAGTACTGGCCCCAGAGGTGGAGGACCATGAAGATGAAGAAGAGCTGCGTGGACCAGAAATGGAGCCCGTTGAAGAAGCGGCCGACTCCCGAGTCGTGCCACCACTGCGGTCCCATGAAGGCGAGGACCACGCCGCTGGCGACCACCCACACGAGGGCCGCGATCGTGATCACGCCGAAGACGTAGACCCACGAACCGACGTAGTAGGGCTGCCGTTCAGGCAGCAGATGATCCATGGGAAGCCGGCTGGTGATCAGCTCCCGGACGCGACCTGTCCAGCTCTCTGATCGACGCGGCGAGGCCAGGCCGGGGCTAGCGTCCATCGTCGTTCTTGCCTCCGTGCGGGAACGGCGCGACGAGCGCCACCGCGAACAGCAGGACCATCCCCACGATCACGACCAGGTTGGGCAGCGAGATCAGGATGAAGCCCCAATGGAAGTACGTCGTCGGCGAATCCATACATGTCCTCCTTCGACCGGTGGTAGACATCAACTCTGGAGCGCGGGGTCAAGGCAAGACAGTGACCTGGGGCCCCCCGAATAGGGGCCTTCCGGCCCGCTGCTAGGCGGGTCTCGCCGCCAGGACGCGCCGCACCTCGCGCGCGACCTCGACGTCCTCGCGCGACCTGATGACGAGCGTCGGCACCTGCGCACCCGGCGCGCTGATGTCGTTGTCGGGACCCAGGCTCGCGTTCAGGGTCGGGCCGATCTCGAGACCGAGAAAGCGCAACCCGCCGACGGCGGCGGCGCGAACGGCGGGCGCGTTCTCCCCCACGCCGCCGGTGAACACAAGCACGTCGAGCCCGTCCATCGCCGCCACCATGGCCGCGATCGACGCCCGGAGGCGGTGGATGTAAACGTCGAACGCGAGCCGGGCGTGCTCGTCGCCGCCCGACATCCGCTTCATCACCTCGCGCATGTCGGCGGTGCCGGCGAGCGCCAGGAGGCCGCCCGCGCGGTCCAGCGCCTCGGTCAGCTCGGGCTCGCCCACGCCGATATGCCGCTGCAGCCAGAGCAGCATCCCGGGGTCGACCGTGCCCGAACGCGTGGCCATGACCAGGCCCTCCAGCGGAGTGAAACCCATCGTCGTGTCGACGGACTGTCCGCCCCACACAGCGGCCAGTGAAGCGCCGGCGCCGAGGTGACATGTCACGATCCGCAGCTCCGAGGGCGGACGGCCAAGCATCTCGGCCGCGCGGCGTGCCGCGTACGCGTGCGAGAAGCCGTGGAATCCGTAGCGCCGGATACCGTGGCGCTCGCGCCACTCCGCAGGAACGGCATATGTGGAGGCGGCCGCGGGCATACGCGAATGAAAGGCGGTGTCGAGGCACGCGATGCCAGGCACGCGCGGCAGCAACTCCTGCGCCGCCGCGATGCCTGCCAGAGCCGCCGGCAGGTGCAGCGGCGCGAGGTCGGTGATGGTGACCAGGTAGGAGATGACGCGCGCGTCGAGTCGCACAGACTCGCGGTAGCGCGGACCTCCGTGCACGACGCGGTGACCGATCGCCTCGACGCCGTCGGTGCCGCGGATCGCCGTCGCGAGCTGGGTATTGTCTATGCGGCCTTCGGACGCCTCGAACTCGTGCGCCGCAAGCACGCGGTCGTCCCCATCGACCAAGCTCACCTTGAGCGAGCTGGACCCCGCGTTGAGGACGAGGACCCTCAAGGTCTCAGTAGGGCCATGTCCACTGGTTGATCTCCGGCGGATCCTGACCGTGGTCGCGCGTGTACTGCCGGCTGCGCAGCCGGCTGTCGACCATCTCCTGCCGAACGTGCGCGGCCTTCGAGCCCAGTGACGGCACGCGGTCGATGACGTCCATCACGAGGTGGTAGCGGTCGAGGTCGTTGAGCATGACCATGTCGAACGGGGTCGTCGTCGTCCCCTCCTCCTTGTATCCGCGCACGTGCAGGTTGGGATGGTTGGCGCGCCGGTAGGTGAGTCGGTGGATGAGCCATGGGTAGCCGTGGTAGGCGAAGATCACCGGCCGGTCTTTCGTGAAGACCTCGTCGAACTCCGCGTCGCGCAGCCCGTGCGGGTGCTCGCCCGGCGGCTGCAGCCGCATCAGGTCGACGACGTTCACAACGCGGACCGCGAGCTGCGGGAGGTGCTTGCGGATGAGGTCCGCCGCGGCGAGCGTCTCCAGCGTCGGCACGTCGCCGGCGCACGCGAGCACAACATCGGGGTCGCGGCCTTCGTCTGTGCTCGCCCAGTCCCAGATCCCGAGACCGCGCGTGCAGTGCGCGATCGCGTCATCCATGGAGAGGTAGTTCAAGGCAGGCTGCTTGCCGGCGACGATCACGTTGACGTAGTTGCGGCTGCGCAGGCAGTGGTCGGTCACCGAGAGCAGGCAGTTGGCGTCCGGCGCCAGGTACACCCGGATCACCTCCGCCTTCTTGTTCAGGACGTGGTCGATGAAGCCGGGGTCCTGGTGCGAGAAGCCGTTGTGGTCCTGCCGCCATACGTGTGACGAGAGCAGGTAGTTGAGGGAGGCGATCGGCCGCCGCCACGGGATCGTGCGCGTCGTCTTCAGCCACTTGGCGTGCTGGTTGAACATCGAGTCGACGATGTGGATGAACGCCTCATAGCAGTCGAACAGCCCGTGCCGTCCGGTCAGGAGGTAGCCCTCGAGCCAGCCCTCGCAGAGATGCTCACTCAGGATCTCCATCACGCGGCCGTCGGGCGCGAGGTGGTCGTCCCCAGGTACGGATTCCGCGTCCCAGGCGCGGTCGGTGGCCTCGAAGACGGGGTTGAGGCGATTGGACGCCGTCTCGTCCGGACCCATGATCCGGAAGTTGACGGGGTTCATCTTGACTACGTCGCGCAGATAGGTGGCCATCACGCGCGTCGCCTCGCTCGACGTCGTCCCCGGCGTCGGGACGGCCACCGCGTAGTCGCGGAAGTCGGGCAGCCGCAGGTCTTTGAGGAGCTCGCCGCCGTTCGCGTGCGGGTTGGCGCTCATCCGCCGGTCGCCTCGCGGCGGGAGGTTGACGATCTCGTCGAGTGGCTTGCCCGAGCCGTCAAACAGCTCGTCTGGCCGGTAGCTGCGCAGCCAGTCCTCGAGCACCCTGACATGCTCGGGGCGTTCCTTGAACCCGTCGATCGGAACCTGGTGCGCGCGCCATGTGCCTTCGACCTGCTTGCCGTCGACGGTCTTCGGCCCAGTCCAGCCCTTGGGCGTGCGCAGGACGATCATTGGCCAGGCCGGGCGCCGGGCCTGGTGGTCCGACCTTGCAAGTTGCTGAATGCGCCCGATCTCGTCCAGGGCCCAGTCGAGCGCCGCGGCCATCTGCTGGTGCACCTGCGGCGGGTCATCGCCGCTCACGATCACCGCCGCGTGACCGTAGCCGCGCATGAGCTCGAGCAGCTCCGGCTCCGGGATACGGGCGAGCACCGCGGGGTTGGCGATCTTGTAGCCGTTCAAGTGGAGGATCGGCAGCACGGCGCCGTCGCGCGCGGGGTTGAGGAACTTGTTGGAGTGCCAGCTCGCCGCGAGCGGTCCGCTCTCCGCCTCGCCGTCGCCGACGATGCAGAACACCGTGAGGTCCGGATTGTCGAACGCAGCGCCGTAGGCGTGGACGAGCGCGTAGCCCAGCTCGCCGCCTTCGTGTATCGACCCTGGCGTCTCCGGCGCGTTGTGGCTGGGGATGCCGCCCGGAAACGAGAACTGGCGGAACAGCTTGCGCAGCCCGGTCTCGTCCATCGTCACGTCCGGGTAACGCTCCGTGTACGTGCCCTCGAGGTAGGCGTTCGCGACGCCGGCCGGGCCGCCGTGACCCGGGCCCATGATGTAGATCGCGTCGAGGTCGCGCTTCTTGATGACCCGGCTCGCGTGCGCGTAGATGAAGTTCAGTCCGGGCGTGGTGCCCCAGTGACCGAGCAGCCGGGGCTTGATGTCCTCGAGCTTCAACGGCCGGCTGAGCAGCGGGTTGTCGAGCAAGTAGATCTGGCCGACCGAGAGGTAGTTGGCCGCGCGCCAGTAGGCGTGAAGGACGCGCAGCTCCTCGGCGTCGAGCGGAGCGGCCCGCGCGAGGTCGGGCGGCGCGGCGGTCCTGGCTTGCCCCATGTCCTCCAGCGCTCATCATGCCGCCTTTTCGAATCCGGCTCGAGTCGCTAGATTGGCGCTGACTCATATGGACACAAAGCGAATGGGCGCGTACGGAATCGACGCCCCGCCGGTCGTGCGTACCTTCGCGATCATCGGCGGCGTCCTCCTGCTGGTCACGCCGGCCCTCTTCCTCTTCCGCGTCCCGGTGGTGCCCTGGATCGCGCTGATCGGCGCGGCGTTCGCGATCGCGACCCTGGCCACCCTGCTCCACACGACGCTCGCCGGCAAGTTCAGGGTGTGGTCCGAGATCCTGGCCAGGCTCGGCCTGCGGGGCGACGAGAATCTCCTTGACGTCGGGTGCGGGCGAGGGGCCGTGCTGGTGGCGGCTGCCCACCGGCTGGGCGGGGGCCGGGCGACCGGCGTTGACCTCTGGAGCGGCGACGACCAGTCGGGCAACTCGCCTGCAGCGACCCTGGCGAACGCCACCGCCGAGGGGGTCCGCGAGCGGGTGCGCGTGGTTACCGGCGATGCCACGTCCCTGCCGTTTCGGGACGGCGCGTTCGATGTCGTGCTCTCGAGCATGGCGATCCACAACCTCAGAGACGCCACACAACGAAATACGTCGCTGTCCGAGCTGGTGCGCGTGCTGCGACCAGGCGGGCGGTTGGCCGTGGTCGACTTCATGGTGGTGGACCAGTACCCCGAGATTCTTCGGCGCGACGGAATGCGCGACGTGCAGCTGCGGCCGCTGGGATGGCGATTCTGGTACGGCGGTCCGTGGCTCGGAGCAAGCGTCGTCACCGGGATCAAGTCCTGATGCCTGACCGCAAGCCGGCCGTCGTGCTGGCGGCCCTGGAGCAGGAGGCGCACGCCCTGGTGCGGCGGATGCCGCGATCGGAAACCGTCGGCCCACGCCTGTCGATCTGGGAAGGCGACAGGTTGGTGGTCATCGTCGGCGGCGTCGGCAAGGTGGCAGCGGCGATCGCAGCCCAGTACGCGTGCGACGTGTTCAAGCCTCGTTGCTTGATCACGATCGGGCTTGCCGGGGCGCTCGACAGCCGCACCCGACGCGGACGCGTGGTCGTCGCGAGCGGCGCGATCCAGCACGATTTCGACGCCCGGCCGCTCACCGACACCAGGGGAGTCATCCCGAGTCTCGAGATCCGTCTCATCGAAGCAGACTCCGCGGTCACGGAGATGCTGCTGCGCGCCGCGCGGTACAAGGCCGAGGACGCGCAGGCTGGGGTGGTGCTGACCGGTGATCAGATCGTCACCTCGCGCCAGGTCAGGGACGCCCTTCTTCGCGATTTTCCCGACGCTGCCTGCATCGACATGGAGACGGCCGCGGTCGCGCAGGTCGCGCATCAGAATCGCGTGCCATGGTCCGCGCTGCGCGTCACCTCCGACAGCGCCGACGAGACTTTCGACCTGAAAGGCGTGATGGGATTCGGCGCCGAAACCGCGGCCAACCTGTTCGAGAGCATCATTCAAACCGTGGCGGAAGAGCTGTGATCGAAGCCTCGGCGCGCTGGTTGTCCGCCGAGGACGCGATGCGCCAGGTGCGGGCCGGCGAGCTGGACCCGCAAGCTGTCGTCGAGGCGCACCTCGACGCCATCGACCGGCTCGACGGGCGCATCCACGCGTTCATCTACGTCGACCGCGGCGCGCGTTCGACCTCCGGGGTCACGCTGGCCGTCAAGGACAGCCAGCCCGTCGCGGGGATGCCCTACACGTACGGCACGTCGTCGTGGAGAGACCACGTCGCCGGCGAGGATGCCGTGCCGGTGGCGCGGGCCAGGGCGGCGGGCATGGCCGTCCTCGGCAAGACCAACCTGCCCGAGCTGGCCGCCTCGATCGGCACCAACAACGCGCTGTTCGGTCCGACGCACAACCCCTGGCAAGAGGGCTTCACGCCCGGCGGCTCAAGCGGCGGCAGCGCGGCCGCCGTCGCGGCGGGCATGGGGAGCGTGGCGCTCGGAGACGACATGGGGGGCTCCATCCGGATCCCTGCCTCATGCTGCGGCGTGGTCGGCCTGCGCCCGACTCCTAACCGCGTCCCGTCCGAAGAGCGCGACGCCACGGGGCTCTCGTCACGCGGCCCGTTTGCGCGGACCGTCGCTGACGCACGCCTTCTCTTCTCTGTCGCAAGTGGAACAGAGCCAGCGATCCCCGCCTCGCGCCGGCGACTGGTCGGTGTGACGTGGTCGGGGGCCGCGGGTCCATGCGCGGAGGCGTGCCGGCGAGCGGTGGCCGCCATCGAGCAAGCGGGCCACGACGTCGAGGAGATTCCGTGGGACGCAGAACCTGTCACGGAGGGCTACGCCGTCGTGCGGCGCGCCAGCGTGGCGAGCTTTCCCGCCGAGCCATCGACGTACGGACCAGGGCTTCAGAAGCTTGCCGCCGAGGGCCGCCGGCTCTCAGCCCTGGATTACTTGAGCGGCTTTACAAAGGCGACAGACGCCGCCCACGGCATGGTCGGCGCGCCGCTGCAGACGCGCTACGACTTTCTGCTCACGCCCACGCTCGGCCTGCTGCCGATGCCCATCGAGAAAGTGCCGTCCTTCCTCGGCGAGGAGTGGGCGCGCTACGTGCGATTCGTGCTGCCGGTGAGCTTCGCGCACACCCCAGCCGTCTCCATCCCCGCCGGGCTGCACGACGGACTGCCCGTCGGCGTGCAGCTGGTCGGCAAGTTTGCGCTGGAGTACGAGCTGCTTGCCTTCGCCGAAGAGCTGGAGAAGATGCCGGGATTCGGGTTTCAGCGCCCGCCGGAGGTGGATGGATGAAAGCCCAGCGCGTCGACATGTTCGTCTGCCCGAGCGCGACCCCCGCGGACACGTCTGGACTCCAGGCACTGGCGGACGCGGGCAAGATCAAACCCGACACGCTGGTTGCGCTCGTCGGCAAGACCGAGGGCACGGGCGCGCACGACGACTGGGGCCGCGTGTGGGCGGACGTTGCACTGCGCGAGTGGACCGCGAAATTCCTCGGTATTCCCGCCGGGGACGTCGCCAAGCACGTGATCTTCGTCCTTTCCGGAGGATGCCCGGGCGTGATCACGCCCCACATCGCCGCCGTGACGCGCGAGTGGGTCGAGGTCCCGGACCACAGGTCCAACGGCCAGAAGCGGCTGGTCGTCGGACGCGCCGGCTCCGAGGCGATCGCGCCGGAGGAGGTCGGCCGCATGGGCATGATCGACAAGGTCGCGGGGGCGACGCACGAGGCGCTGAAGGACGCGGGGCTGACCGATCCCAAGGACGTCCACCTGGTGATGGTCAAGGTGCCGGGGCTGACCGTGGCGAGCATCGCCGACGCCGAGTCACGCGGCAAGACAGTGGTCTCGCACGACCTCACCTTCGGGCCGGAGGGCGCCGGCGCGTACGCCAACGATGCGGCCGCGCTGGGCGTGGCGATGGCGCTGGGCGAGGTCCCGGAGTCGAAGCTCTCCGACGATGTCGTGCGCCGGGACTGGGACCTCTACTCCGAGGTGGCGATGACCTCGTCGGGCGGCGAGAAGCGGCACGGCGAGGTGGTCGTCTTCGGCAACTCCAGCACATCGCAGAGCGAGCTCCAGATCGGGCATGCGGTCACGCGGGACTTCATCGACGCGGCCGGAGTTCGCCACGCGCTTCGGGTGGCAGGTCTTCGCTTCAAGGACAGCCTGCCCGACGAGGCCGACCTGGACCGCCTGGTCCACGTCTTCGCCAAGTCTGTGATCCCGGGCAGCGACCGCATTCGCGGTCAGCGGATCACGCTGCTCGACGACGGGCACGCGTACGAGATCGGCAAGGCGTTGGGCGGGATGCTCATCGCGTCCGTGACCGGCCGCACCACCAACTACGTCAGTGGCGGCGAGCGCAACTCGCACCAGGGACCGCCGGGCGGCAACATCGTCGCCGCCGTCGTCAGGGCCGAAACCTAGGCGGTCTGGAAGACCTCGACCGTCGGTTTGTCGTCCAGGGTGCGCTCGAGGCTCGTGAACTCGGGACGGCTGTGGAAGCTCTCCATCGCCTCAGGCGACTCCCAGCGCTCGATGAGGACAACCTGCGTGGGCTCCCTGTCCGAGGTCGCGACCTGGGCGCCGTAGCAACCCTTCGCGTCGCGCGCCGCCTCCGCCGCCGACTTGAGAACCCCGGCCACCTCGTCACGCTTGCCCGCGCCGGGCTCGTGCCTCTCCACCCTGACAACCGTTGCGTGATCGTTCATGAACTCAGTAACGCCTCGTACAGCTTTAGCGGCGAGAGCGGCATCTCGGTGATCGGGACATGGAGGGCGTCCTCGATCGCCGACGCAAGCACGGCGCCGACCGGGATCACGCCGGCCTCCCCCGCCCCCTTCACGCCCAGTGGGTTCAGCGGCGACGGCGTCTCGATGTGGTCGATCTCGATCGGCGGGATCTCGGTCGCGTACGGCATCAGGAACTCCATGAAGGAAGCGTTGCGCAGCTGGCCGTCGGCGTCGTAGGCGAGGCGCTCGTAAAAGGCGCCGCCGATGCCCTGGGCGACGCCGCCCTCGATCTGCCCCTGCAGCACCAGCGGGTTGATGACGCGACCGCAGTCGTGGACGACGACGTACTTGAGGATCTCGAGCCGGAAGGTCTTCGGGTCGACGCGCACGTACGCCGCGTGGCAGCCCGACGCCCATGTCGAGCCGGGCGGGCTGTAGTAGCCGGTCGCCTCGAGGCCGGGCTGCTCACCGTCCTGCAGCGGCGGACCGGGACGCGGCCTGGCCGCGAACTGGGTCGCCGCCTCGGTGCCCCCGCCGAACGCGTATCGCACCGGGTTCGACAGCACCGCCACGGCGCCGAGAGGGATGCCGCGGTCCGGTGAGCCCTTGACGCTGACGCGTCCGCCAACGAGCTCCAGGTCTTCGGGCGCCGCCTCCAGGTGGTCGGAAGCGATCTGCCTCGCTTTATCGGCGACCATGCGCGCCGCGACGTGCATCGCGTTGCCGGCGGTGACGGCGCCGCGCGACGCAAACGTCCCCACCCCCCACGGGAACCGGCGGGTGTCGCCGCCCGTCACCTCGACGTCGGCAACGTCCACCCCCAGCTCGTCGGCGACGACCTGCGCCCACACCGTCGCGTGCGCCTGACCCTGGCTCGGGATGCCGGTGGCCGCGACGACCTTGCCCGAGACGAGGACCTGGACGTGCGCGCCCTCATACGGGCCGACGCCGGTGCCCTCGACGTAGATCCCGATGCCCATGCCAACCTGGTCTCCAGCAGGCTTCGGCCCCAATTTCTGCAGCGCCCGGTCGAGCAGCTCGGGGTAGTTGCCGCTGTCGTAGACCACGGTGTTGCCGTCCTGCCAGCCCACGCCCACGTCGTACGGAAACTCGTCGGGCTGGATCAGGTTGCGACGCCTCACCTCGACCCGCTCGATCCCCAGCTCCGCGGCGATCGCGTCCAGCGTGCGCTCCATGACGAAACACGCGTGCGGGCGCCCGGCCCCCCGGTAGGGCGACGTCGGCACCGCGTTGGTGTAGAGGTCGCGGAACCGGACGCGGTAGTTGGAGATGCGGTACGGGCCCGGCAGTTGGGCCGCGCTGATGATGGGCAGGATAATCCCGTACGGCGTGTAGGCGCCCGCGTCGTGGATGAAGTCGTCGCTGAGCGCGCGCACGTGGCCCTCGTCGTCGAACCCGACTTCGACCTCGTGGACCTGGCCGCGCTCCTGGTTGACGGCGGTAAAGTGCTCCTGCCGGTCCTCGGTCCACTTGACCGGGCGCCCGAGCTGCATCGCCGCGAATGGCACCAGCAGCTCGTCGGGATAGAAGAGCATGATCTTCGGCCCAAAGCCGCCGCCCACGTCGGGCGCGATGACCTCGACGCTCGACTCCGGCAGCCCGAAAAGCACGGCCAGGCCGCCGCGGATCGAGGTCGGCGACTGGGTCGAGTCGTAAACGAGAAGCCTGCGCTCGGAGGCCGACCAGCGCGCCCAGACCGCGCGTCCCTCCATCGGGCTCGCCGCACCGCGCTCGAAGCGCAGCCTCAGATGCTTGCGATGGGGGGCCGCCTTCAGCGCCGCGTCGACATCGCCTTTTTGCTGCAGCATCTCCGCGGCGACGTTGCCGGGCACGTCGTCGTGGACCAGGTGGGCGGCCTCGAGCGCGACCTCGGGGGTGATGACCACGGGCAGCTGTTCGTACTCGACCTCGACGAGCTCGGCCGCGTCCTCGGCGATGTACCTGCTCTCGGCGACGAGAAAGACGACCGCTTCCCCCGCGTAGCGCACGCGCTCCGAAGCGAGGCAGCGCTGCGTGCGGCCATGCGTGAGGTTGGGGTGCGGGATCAGGAGCGGCAGGTCGACGCCGCCAAAGGGTAGGTCGGCCGCGGTGTAGACCGCGACGACGCCAGGCACTGCGCGCGCCGCATCGGCGTTGATCGAGACGATGCGCGCGTGCGCGTAGGGAGAGCGCACGAAGCAGCACTCGAGTGCGCCTTCATCGATGTCGTCGGTGAAGCGGCCGTGGCCGCGCAGGAGCCGGTCGTCCTCGACGCGCTGCACCGGGGCGCCGAACCAGCGGGTGGTCATCGCGAGAGCTCAGCGGCGCGGGTGACGGCGCGACGGATCGACGCGTACCCGGTGCAGCGGCAGAGGTTGCCCGAGATCCCTTCCTCAATCTCCTGCTCGGTCGGGTGCGGGTGCCGGGCGAGCAGTCCGACCACCGACACCACGAACCCTGGAGTGCAGAAGCCGCACTGCAGCCCGTGGCACTCGTGGAACGCCTGCTGCACCGGATGAAGCGGGGCTCCATCGCGCGCCAGGCCCTCGATGGTGGTGACGTCGTGGCCTTCGGCCTGCACCGCGAGCATCAGGCACGAGCGGACCGGCGCCCCATCGAGCAGCACCGTGCAGCACCCGCACACGCCGTGCTCGCAGCCGACGTGGGTCCCGGTCAGGCCGAGGTCGTGGCGAAGATGGTCAGACAGAAGGCGCCTTGCGTCTCGTGGCGCGGGATGCTCGGAGCCGTTGACCCTCACGCCGCAAAGACCCTTTCGGTCAGGACTCGCACCAGGTGGAGCCGGAAGTCGGGCGTGGCCTCGAGGTCGGCGCTCGGCTCGAGCCCCTGCGTCGGGTCGCGGCGTTCCGCGAGCACCGGCGTCGGGGCCACGCCGAAGAGCGCCAGCCGGTCACCGGCCCGCACCGCACCTGCGAGCGCGAAGTCTCCGTGGCGCCGCGACTCTTCGTGGATGGCAAAGGGTTGGGGCGATGCGGGAAACCACGCCTCGGTTAGCAGCTCCTCGGGCCGCAGGCTGGTCTCGAACACGCCCTTGAAGAGCTCCTGCGAATGAATCACCCGCTTCCCCTTCACGGACACGGCGGTCACGCTTCCGCCCAGCGCCAGGAGTACGGCCGGCAGCTCCGACGCCGGGTCGGCATGGGCGATGCTGCCGCACACCGTGCCCCGGTTGCGGATCACGCGGTGCGCGACCAGCCGGACCGCGTCGCGCAGCAGCGGGCAGACGCGCGCCACCAGCTCCGAGTCCTCGACGGCAGACTGGCGCACCAGCGCCTGGACGGCCACGCCTCCGTCCTTCTCGGAGATCCGATCGAGACCGGTGACGTGGTTGATGTCGACGAGATGCTGCGGACGTGCGAGCCGAAAGTTGAGCAGCGGGATCAGGGACTGGCCGCCCGCGAGCACCTTCGCGTCCTCGAGCGACGCAAGCAGTGAGCACGCCTCCTCGACGGACGTCGGCGCGTGGTACTCAAACGGTGGCGGCTTCACTCGAGCATCGCGACCGCGCGGCAGAGCGCGGCCTCGCCGCCCTGGAACCGCCACGGAAAGCAGCCGAAGAGCACCTTCTGGTCGAGCACCTCGTCGATCTGCCCGCCAAGGTTTTCGATGTGGACGATGTCGTGCGGGAACAGAAGCGTGTGCATGATCTGATAGTCGGCCCTTGGGAACACCTCGTCGAGGCTGCGCCCCAGCTTGCGCTCCGCATCCTCGGCCTCGTCGGCGCGGATGCGCCGGATGACCGTGTTCATCGGATGGTCGGCGCTTCCGGCGTCGACGGCGATCCAGCGCACGCCGCGGTCGAGCACCCACTCCGCGAACTCTCGAGCCGGACCGGGATGCCGGATGAAGTATTTGGTCTCGTCGAGCTGCGAGCGGTCGGTCCAGTTCTCGGGGTAGTGGCGGTGGTAGCCGGTATGGATGACCAGGATGTCGCCGCGCTCGATGCGCAGGCCGGTGTCTTGCTCCCAGGTCTCGAAGTGCTCAGGCCCATAGACGTCGTAGTCGCCCAGGCCCATGCGCTCGAGGTCGACGACGCACGCCGGACCGATCAGAAAGTCGAGCGGCAGGTCGCCGATGAACTTGCCGCCGGTCATGAAGTGGGCCGGCGCGTCGAGGTGGGTGCTGACGTGAAGCGTCATCGTGATCTCCTGACCGCCCGCCTTCTCGAATGCGAGCCGCTTGATCCAGCGGATCGCGGGGCCCGGGTAGCCGGCGAACGCCGGCGTGTGCAGGGAGAAGTCCTGCGTGAGGTCGAGGAACCTCACTTCTTGACGCTCTCGGTGAGCACCGAGCGCTGCACCTTGCCCATCGCGTTGCGGGGCAGCCTGTCGACGGCGATCACGCGCTTGGGGCACTTGTAGGCGGCGAGGCGCTGGTGCGCGAACGCGATCAACGCATGTTCATCGAGAGGGGTGGACGGCGAGAGCACCACGAAAGCTGTGACCTCCTCGCCCCACTTCTCGCTGGGCATACCTGCGACGGCGACCTCCTGCACCCCTGGATGCTCCTCGAGCACGAGCTCGACCTCGCGCGGGTAGACGTTGAAGCCGCCGGTGATGATCAGCTCCTTGATCCGGCCCCGGATCGCGAGCGAGCCATCCTCGCCGATCTCTCCCACATCGCCCGTCTTGAAGAAACCGTCCGCCGTGAATGATTCCTCGGTCGCTTTGGAGTTGCGCCAGTAGCCCTTGAAGACCTGGCCCCCTTTGAGCAGGACCTCTCCCTGCTCGCCGAGTGCGACCTCGACGCCCGGGAACGGATAGCCCACGCGGCCCGGCTGTCGAGGGCCGTCGTAGGGGTTGGTGACCACGATCCCGCCCTCGGTGATCCCGTAGCGCTCCACCGGCGCCTGGCCGAGCAGCTTCGCGCAGCGCTCGAACAGAGCGGGCTGTAGCGGGGCCGATCCGCAGACGAAAACGCGCACGTGCGACAGGTCCGTGGGGTGCTCGTCGAGCCACTCGCACAGGCGCTGATACATCGAGGGCACGCCGAAGAACATCGTGCCGCCGTGCGTGAGCTCGCGGACCACGTTCTCGGGTGCGAACGGCACCAGGACGGCGCTGCCCCCGCTGAGCAGCGTTCCATGCAGACCCATGCCGAGGCCGTGGAGGTGGAACAGTGGCAGCGCGTGGACCAACACGTCCTCTGACGTCCAGCGCCATACCTCGAGCGCGCCCCGGCCCTGGGCGAGGAAGTTGCCGTGGTCGAGCACGGCGCCCTTGGGGCGGCCGGTGGTGCCGGAGGTGTAGAGGATGGCGGCGGGGCTCTCGGAAGTGAGGTCCGGCATCGGCGGTGGGCCGGCTCGGGGCAGGTTCTCCAGCGGACACATGCGGGCGCCGATCTGCTGCACGACCTCCGCCCGCGGAGCATCGGCGACGACCAACGCCGGCTCCGAGTCGCGCAGGATGTGCTCGGCCTCGGCGGAGTGATAGTCGGGGTTCATCATCACCGCGACCGCGCCGATCCGCTGCACGCCGAGGTACGCCGTCACCCACCCGAGCGAGTTCGCGGCGTAGATGGCGACCCGGTCCCCGGCCCTGACCCCGCATCCCTGCAACCCACCCGCCACCGACTCCGCCTCACGGCGCAGCTCGTCGCGCGTGATCGTGCGGTCGCCGGAGCGCAGGACGACGTCCTCACCGGGCCGGAGAAGCTGCTGGGGCAGCGTGCCCGAGCGCAACTGCGTTCGCAGCTCCTCGATGCTCGCCGTCACCTGCCAAACAATGCCATACGGCAGAGATCAGCCTGAGGTGACGACCTCCGCCGGCTCGCTCTCCTTGTCGCGGACGTGGCCGGGCCGCAGGAGCTGGTAGAGGACGATCGCGCTCAGCGCGCCGAGACCCAGGTTGTTGAAGGTGAGGGTGGTGAACCCGATGTTGATGGGGATCGCCTGCGTGGCCGGGATGCCGGCGGCGATGATCAGCGGGATCGCCGCCACCGCCAGGTTGGCGCGCTTCGAGAAGTCGACCTTGGCGTCGACCCAGATCTTGCCCCCGATGACGGCGATCAGTCCGAAGAGATAGAGGGTGATGCCGCCCTGGACGCTGACCGGAATGCTGCGCACCAGCGCGCCGAACATGGGGATGAAGCCGAGGAGGATGGCGAAGATCGCGGCGACGACGAAGACCATGATCGAGAAAACCTTGGTGACGCCCATGACGCCGATGTTCTCGGCGTAGGTCGTCTCGCCAGTGCCTCCGAACAGACCGCTGATCGTGGTGCCGATGCCGTCGCCCATGAAGGTGCGGCCGAGCATGTGGCTGAGGTCGCGCTTCATGATGCCGCTGATCGCGTAGACGTGTCCGGCGTTCTCAGCGACCAGGATGACCGGGATGAAGAAGAACAGGCTGAGAGTGGAGCCGAACTGGCTGAAGTCGGGAAAGCTGAAGGTCGGAAAGCCCAGGATGGGCGCGCTGGCGATGGCGTTGAAGTCGATGTGGCAGCCAGGCTTCGGATTGACGCAGCCCGGCCAAAAGCTGGAGACGATGTACCCCACCACGACGCCGATCAGGACCGGCAACAGGCGTGGGAAGCCCCTCAGGTAGACCGCGGCCGCGATGGCGGCCAGCAGCGTGATGGTGGCGGTGACCGGTTCGACCGAGTAGCTGCTGGTGGCGGCGCTGGCCAGCGCGAGACCGATCACGGCGACGACCGTGCCGGTCACCACCGGCGGCATCAGGAAGCGAATCGGGTTGACGCCGACGAAGTGGACAAGGGCGCCGATGGCGAAGTAGATGACGCCCGCGATCACGATGCCCGCGTAGGCGAGACCGTGGTTGGGGTTGGTCGCACCCTGGACGGCGAGCACCGAGCCGATGAAGGAGAAGCTCGAGCCCAGGTAGCTGGGCACCTTGAACCCGGTGACGAACAGGAAGATCAGGGTCGCGACGCCGCTGAAGAAGATGACCGTATTGGGATTGAAGCCGAGGATCAGGGGCACCAGCACGGTGGCGCCGAACATGGCCATCACGTGCTGAAGTCCCATGAGGATGGTCTGCGGCCATCCGAGCCGATCCTCTGGGTAGACGACGTCCCGTTCGCGAGTGCCGGTTGCGACCGCCATGGCGCTTCCCCTCCTGTGTGCGCCCGGGGCACCCGGGCCCGGCGCTAAGGTAAGCCCCCGATGTGGGCTTTGCAAGATGCCCGCCTGCCCGACGGGTCGACGGCCGACATCGTGGTCGACCGGGAGCGGATCGCGCGGGTCGGGCCCGGCTCCGCGGAGGGTGTCGCCGAGCGGATCGACTGCTCGGGCCGGATGGTGCTGCCCGCCTTCATCGACGGGCACGTCCACCTCGACAAGGTCCTGATCCGGGAGGAGCTCCGGGAGCACGACGGGACGCTTTCCGGGGCGATCGGGGCCATCCACGAGCGCAAGCGCCGGTACACCGTCGACGACGTGAGCGCCAGGGCTGTCAGCGTGATCGAGGAGTCAGTGCGCCTGGGCACCACCCGCCTTCGCTCGCACGTGGACGTCGACACCATCGGCGGCCTGACGCCGCTCGAGGGCGTGATGGCCGCCGCTCGCGAATGTGCCGACATCGCCGAGGTGCGTACGATCGCGTTTCCGCAGGAGGGTTTGCTCCGCGACCCCGGCGCGTACTCGCTCATGGAAGCTGCGCTGGAAGCGGGCGCCGAGGTCGTGGGTGGCATGCCGCACTGGGAGCTCGATGAGTCGGCGCAGCGGGAGCACGTCCGCCTGTGCTTCGAGCTCGCGGAGCGCTTCGACCGCGACCTCGACATGCACGTCGACGAGACCGACGACGGAGGCGTGCGCACGCTGGAGATGGTCGCCGACGAAGCACTCGCCCGCGGCTTCGTCGGCCGGGTTTGCGCCGGTCACGTCTGCTCCCTCGCGGCCGCCGACCACGACTACGCCGACCGCGTCATCGAAAAGTGCCGGCGGGCCGAGATCTCCATCGCCTCCAACCCGGTGACCAACCTGGTCCTCCAGGGACGAGGCGACCGCGGCCTGATCCGGCGCGGCACCACGCGCATCGCAGAGCTTCGCGCGGCCGGTGTGAACGTCCTGTTCGGACAGGACTGCGTGAAGGACGGTTTCTATCCGTTCGGGCGCGGCTCGATGCTGGAGGTGGCTCTGATCTCGGCGCACGCCGCCCACCTGACCACGAAGTCCGATCTCGCCTACGCGTTGCGCGCCATCACCGACGCTCCGGCCCAGGCGATGCGTCTCACCGACTACGGCCTGGTCGCGGGCGCACGCGCGGACATGCAGCTCTTGCCCGTGCCGACATGGGATGAAGCGCTGCGCCTGCAGCCCATGCCCGAAAAGGTTTGGTCTCGGGGACGCCTGGTGGCCGAGAACTCAGTGCGGTCGAAGCTGTATCGCGCGCCCCTCCGGCCGGCTTCGCCGGCCACCTCCCCATGAATGGGGAGGAGTTACATCCGCCGACACTAGACTCTCCACAATGCCTGACGCCGTGGTCTTGCGGCCTCCAAGATCCAGGCGTGCGCCCGGGCGGGCGATGATCTCCTCCGGGCGAATCTCCAAACGCGTGCGCCAGCTGGGGCACGATATCTCCGAGGTCTACGCCGACATCGACACCCCGCTCGTCCTCGTCGCCATCCTCAAAGGCGCGACCGTCTTCGCCGCGGACCTGCTCCGCAGCCTCAACATCCCCGCCGAGCTCGAGTTCGTGAGGGCGGCGAGCTATGGCACCGGCACCAAGACCACCGGCCGCGTGAAGATCGCCCACATGGTCGAGGGCTCACTCAAGGACAGGCACGTGCTGCTGGTGGAGGACATCGTCGACTCGGGTCGAACCATCGACACCATCCAGAAGAGGTTTCGGAAGATGAAGCCCGCGAGCATCAGGGTCGCCGCGCTCCTCGACCGGCCGGCGCGTCGCGAGATCCCCGTGAAGATCGAATTCACCGGCTTCGTCATCCCCGACCGATTCGTGATCGGCTACGGGCTCGACTACGCCGGGCTCTACCGTGAGCTGCCGGGGATCTACGCCCTGAGCTAGGTCCCTCCGGCGCTCCCCACCGGCGGCTTCGCCGCCACCTCCCCACCAAGTGGGGAGGAGCTGCTGGGTTTCAGGAAATCGACCGGCTCCTCGCGGTCGTTCCACATCACGGTCGTGTGCGACGGCTCCGTGCGCGCCACGATCTTGCCGCCGCGCAGCACCAGCTTCCGAGGTGCGATCAGCCGGATCGCGTCCAGCTCGGTCGGCACTGTGAAAGCGCAGATGTCGGCACGGCAACCCGGCAGCAAGCCATAGTGCTCCAACCCCAGGGCGCTGGCGGGATTCCACGTGACCATGTCCATCAGCGTCCTCAGCTCCCCGTGACCCGACATCTGGCCGTAGTGCGCGAGCACGAACGCCGCCTGCATCGGGTCGCCGTAGCCCAGGGGATACCACGGGTCCATCACCGAGTCGTGACCGATGCAGACATTGACCCCGGCAGCCAGCAGCTCCTTGACCCGTGTGTGCCCGCGCCGGATCGGGTAGCTGTCGAACCGACCCTGCAGAGTCGAGTTGTCCAGCGGGTTGGTGACCATGTGCATCTGCGCGCGCTTCAGGTTGTTGATCAACCGGTAGGCGTAGGCGTTGTTGTAGGAGTGCATCGCGGTCGTGTGTGACGCGGTGACCCGCCCGCCCATGCCCAACCGAATCGTCTCGGCGGCCATCACCTCGGTGAACCGCGAGTGGTCGTCGTCGGTCTCGTCGCAGTGGATGTCCACGCGCAGGCCCTTGTTGGAGGCGAGTGCGAACGCGAACTTCACCGAGTCGACGCCGTACTCGCGCGTGAGCTCGAAGTGTGGGATGGCGCCCACCACGTCGACGCCCAGATCGACGGCCTTGCGCATCAGGTCCTCCCCGCCCTCGAACGAGAAGATGCCCTGCTGAGGGAATGCGACGAGCTGGATGCCCATCTGGTCGCCGATCTCCTCACGCAGCTCGACCAGGGCCCGCACCGCCTTGAGCTCCGGATCGCACACATCGACGTGGCTCCGCACGTACTGGACACCATTCGCGAGCTGCCAGCGCAGCACCGTGCGCACGCGCTGCTTGACGTCCTCGACCGTGAGCGACTTGACGCGCTCCGCCCAGATCGCGATGCCCTCGAACAGCGAACCGGTCTGGTTGTGCCGCGGTTCGCCGACGGTCAGCACCGCGTCGAGGTGGATGTGCGGCTCGACCAGCGCGGGCGTGACGAGTGCTCCGCCAAGGTCGATCGTCTGCCGCGCCTCCGCCTCGGGCTCGCTGATCATGCCGTCCTTGATCCCGATGTCCCTGGTCTCGAGCTCCCCGGGCAGATGCGCCCCGCGGAGCAGCAAATCCAGCATTCGACGGAATGCTAATGGACGCTTACACTTCGGGCGTACCTGCCGGCGGTCGGTCGCTTTTTTGAGGGGGAAGCGCCTATGCAATCGGTCCAGGAAGTCGAAAAGCACGTACCGGTTCGGGAGGGCGACTACGGGGAGAGAGTCGCCACCGTCGAGCCGGGAGGCGTCGAGTACATCTCGCTCAAGGAGCGACACGGGAAACCAATCGATCTCTTCTGGACGTGGCTCTCCCCGAACCTGGAGTTCGC
>DASWDZ010000086.1:0-2903 GCA_036395015.1 Candidatus Dormiibacterota bacterium
CCGGCGTGGCCATGCAGCTGGAACCCACCGCTCGGCAGGAGGGTGAGTCATGAGAGGGAACCTTGGTTCCCTCTCATATGAAAAAAAGGAGGCAACCCTGGCGGGCGCCCCCTTGTGCACGTAGGCTGACTGTAACCCAAACCGGGCCGGTTGACTAGACCGATAGGGTCTCCAGGTCGATAGGCTCTTCCTCCAGGATCCGGGCGGCCTGCTCCCGCTGCTTCTTGTAATAGTCGAGGCCGGTTCCCGCCGGGATCAGCTTGCCGATGATCACGTTCTCCTTCAGGCCCCGGAGCCGGTCCACCTTGCCCGAGATCGCGGCCTCGGTCAGGACCCTGGTCGTCTCCTGGAACGAGGCGGCCGACAGCCACGACGTGGTGTTCAGCGCCGCCTTGATGAGGCCGAGGAGCACGGTCTGCGCGGTGGCGGGCTCGCCGCCCTCCGCCAGCGCCCGCGCGTTGGACTCTTCGTACTCCCACTGGGAGACGATCTCGCCCGGCAGCAGGCCTGTGTCGCCGGCCGAGTCGATGCGGACCTTCCGCATCATCTGGCGGACGATGACCTCGATGTGCTTGTCGTTGATGTCGACGCCCTGGCTCCGATAGACCTTCTGCACCTCGTCCACGAGGAACGTCTGCACCGCCTCCTTGCCCAGGATGTGAAGGAGCTCTTGCGGTGAGATCGAGCCTTCGGTGATCTGCTGGCCGGCCTTGATCACCACTTTCTGACCGTCGCGCCGGTCGAGCTCCGGCCGGATGCGGACCTGGTGTGGGATCGCGTACTCGCGCACCTCCTCGTCCACGGTTCGGACGGTCACTTCTTTGGCGGAGACCGCGACCTTGCCGGCGTGCCGGGTCCGGACCGAGTTGGCGCCCTTGGGATCGTGCGCCAGCTCCTGGCCCTCCATGACGTCGTCGCCCGTCTTGACGAGCATCTCCATCTTGGCCGGCAGCGGGTACGAGACCTCGAAGTCCTCCTTGGAGGTCACGCGCACCTTGCGCGAGCCTTCCTGGCGGATGATGTCGAGCTCGCCGTCGATCTCGGCGATGATGGCCTTGCCCTTCGGGATGCGAGCCTCGAACAGCTCCTCCACGCGGGGCAGACCCTGCGTGATGTCGACACCGGCGACACCACCTGTGTGGAACGTACGCATGGTCAGCTGAGTGCCCGGCTCACCGATCGACTGCGCGGCGATCACACCCACCGCCTCGCCGATCTCGACCAGCTTGCCGGTCGCCAGGTTGCGGCCGTAACAGGTGCGGCAGACGCCTTCGCGCGCCTCGCATACCAGAACCGACCGCATCTTCACCGGCACGCCGGCCGCGATGATCGCGCGCGCGTCCTCGTCGTTGATCGACTGGCCGGCGGCTACCAACACCTTGTCCTTGACCGAGATGTCCTCGGCCGCGACACGGCCCGCGATCTTCTCGAAGATCGGCTCGTTCTTGGCGCGCTCCGGCGTGATCTCGCGGATCCAGATCCCGTTCGTGGTCCCGCAGTCCTCTACGCGAACGATCACGTCTTGCGCCACGTCGACCAGGCGCCGCGTCAGGTAACCGGAGTCGGCCGTGCGGAGCGCAGTGTCGGCCAGACCCTTGCGCGTGCCGTGCGTCGAGATGAAGTACTCGAGGACCGTCAGGCCCTCGGTGAAGTTGGCCATGATCGGCAGGTCGATGATCCGGCCCGTCGGGTCGGCCATCAGGCCACGCATGCCGGCCAGCTGCCGGATCTGCTGGATGTTGCCGCGGGCGCCAGAGCCCATCATCATCCAGATCGGGCTGAACTTGTCGAACGCAACCTCGGTCTGATTCCCGACGTCTTCGTAGGCGCGCTGCCAGAGCTCGATGACCTTGCGGTAGCGCTCGTCCTCGGTCATGACGCCGCGTCGGTACATCTTCTCGACGTCGGCGACTTCCTTCTCGGTGTTCCGGATCGTCTGCCACTTGGTGTCCGGGTGCGGGATATCCATGGCGGACACGGTGATTCCGGCCTGGGTGGCATAGCGGAAACCGAGCCGCTTGATGTCGTTGACCACGCTCGCCGTCACGTCGCTGCCGTACAGCCGGTACAGCTCGGCGACCAGGATCCGGAGCAGCTTGCGGTCGAAGTGGGCGTTCTGGAACGGCAGCGGCTCCATCGACTCCTCGTCCATGGGCTTGCGGCCGACGGGCAGCGGCTGGTTGAAGACCACGCGTCCAGGAGTGGTGACGATCAGCGATTCGCCGATCTTCACGCGGACCCATTCCTGCAGCTTTACGACCTTGCTCTCGAGCGCGAGCAGGACCTCGTTCTGCGAGCTGTACGCGCGCAGCTTCGAGGTGTCCGACGGCTGGTCGCCGCGCGTCGCAGTGAGCCAGTAGCAGCCGAGCACGACGTCCTGCGTCGGCGCGACCACGGGGTGGCCGTCGGCCGCCGACAGGATGTTCTGCGACGACATCATCAGGTTCTTCGCTTCGGCGATGGCGCCGCTGAACAGCGGAACGTGAACCGCCATCTGGTCGCCGTCGAAGTCGGCGTTGAACGCCGCGCAGACGAGCGGATGCAGTTGGATCGCCTTGCCCTCGATCAGCACCGGTTCGAACGCCTGGATGCCCAGACGATGCAGCGTCGGCGCGCGGTTGAGCAGCACGGGATGCTCGCGGATGACCTCGTCGAGAATGTCCCAGACCTCGGGCTTCTCCTTTTCGACCAGCTTCTTCGCCTGCTTGACTGTCGTTGATAGGCCCTTCGCGTCCAACCGCGAATAGATGAACGGCTTGAACAGTTCGAGCGCCATCTTCTTCGGCAAGCCGCAGTGATGCAGCTTGAGCTCGGGACCGACCACGATCACCGAGCGGCCCGAATAATCAACGCGCTTGCCAAGCAGGTTCTGCCGGAACCGGCCCTGCTTGCCCTTGAGCATG
>DASWDZ010000087.1:0-8564 GCA_036395015.1 Candidatus Dormiibacterota bacterium
GCGTGCCCGGCGCCGTCGACCTCCGCCGACTCGAAGATCTCGCGCGGCAGCCCGCCGAGGTAGTTGCGCAGCAAAAAGACCTCGAACGGCAGGCCGTAGCCCGAATGCGCGAGCCACACGGCGATGAACGTGCCCGCCAGGCCCGTGGCCTTGAAGATCTGCAGCACGGGGATCAGCGTCATCTGGATCGGCACGACCATCAGGCCGACGATGACGATGAAGAAGAGGTCCTTGCCCGGGAACTTCATCCACGCGAAGGCGTAGGCGCCCATCGTCGCGATCGCGAGCTGGATCACCGTCGCCGGGATCGTGATCAGGATGCTGTTGACGATCGACGTGGCGACGTTCTCCGTCTGGAGGACCTGCTGGTAGCTCGCCAGGCTGAACCCGTGGGGTGGGAACAGGACCGTCCACCAACCCGCGCTGCTCATGTCTTGTACAGAACGGAAGGAGTTGATGATCAAGCCGAGGGTCGGCACGATCCAGATGGCGATGAAGATTGCGATCACCAGGTGCAGCGGCAGACGCTGAAGGCGGTAGCCAAGCCTCTCCAGCGTCGAGACCGTGGCGCGCGCGCCCGTCGTCTCGCGGGTCGTCGTGGTGACGCTCATCGCTGCTCCTCCTGTTGCTGGAAGCGTCGGATGTTGACCACTAGCAACGGCACGATGGCGACGAACAGGACGACACCGACCGCCGCCGCACGAGCGTAGTGGGATGTCGCCAGCTGCCTGAACATCTGAGTCGCGATGACGTCCGTGTCATAGGCGCCGCTCGTCATCACGTACGGGATGTCAAAGATCTTGAGGGCGTTGATGATCATCGTGGTGCCGACCACCGTGATGGTCGGCCAGAGAAGCGGCGTCACGATCAGCCGCACGATCTGAAACTCGTTGGCGCCGTCAATCCGTGCGGCCTCGAGCACCTCCGTGCTGATCGACTTGAGGCTGGCCGAGATGATGACCATGCAGAAGCCGGTGATGCTCCAGATGCCGACGAAGATCAGGGCTGCGTTGTTGGTGGTCGAGTTGACCAGCCACGGGATCGGCCCCTGCCCGACGGTCCCGATCAGGGCGTTCAGCGTTCCTGTCTGGACCGTGCCCGGTGCCTGGTAGTCGAACATGAACTTCCAGATGATGGACGCGGCCACCGCGCTGATCGGCACCGGCAGGAAGATCGCGATCTTGGCCAGCGACTCATAGCGGACGCGGTCGAGGAGGATCGCGATGATGAGACCCAGGAAGACGCTGAAAAAGGTGTAGAAGACCAGCCATAGCATGCTGTTCCGCAGCGAGGTCAGCGTGTCCGGGAAGGTGAAGAAGTACTGGTAGTTGTCCCAGCCGACCCAGGTCGTGTCGGCGTTGTTGCGGAAGCTGAGGATGACCGTCTTGACGAGGGGATAGACCATGAAGATGGTGGCGAAACCGATCGCCGGCAGCGCCCAGAAGTAAGGCCTGATCCAGCCTTGCAGGCTCTCCGGCAGGCGCTCGATGACCCTCTCGCCGAGGATGATGTAGCCGAACAGCACGAGCGGAACGCCGACCACGGCGACGACCGCTGTGATTATCTGGTCCACCCCGCCCACCTCCTTCTGAGGGTGACTGCGGTCGGGGCGGAATGGCCCGCCCCGACCGATCTAAGTCGACGGATGGGTTTCCCTAGGTCTTGTACGCGACGCTTTGAACCTGGTCGAGCCGCTTGAGCTCCGCGTCCAGGCTCCCGGGGTTCTTGGTCACGTTGAGCAGCGACTTCCAGAAGGCGTGCTGCATGTCCGAGGGCATGAAGTCGCCCGCGGTGACCAGGAGGTTCTTCGCGCTTGCGGCGACGTCCGCGGCGCGCTTGAAGATCGGGTCGGTGTAGCTGAGGCTCTTGATGGCGCCCAGGGTGCCGCCCGCCTTCACCCAGATCTGCTGGGCGTCGGCGGTCGCCATGTACTGCATCAGCTTGCGAGCGGCCGGAGTGTCGTTGTACATCGCGAACTGGTCGTAGAACCCGTTCACGTTGCCGTCGTACTGCGGGTTCACGCTCGGGTGCGCGAAGAAGTCGAAGTCGGTCCCCGCCACCAGGTTGGGGTAGTCCTCTTTGAAGAAGTTGGTGATGAAGGTCGCCTGCTCGAGGAACAGGCAGCCTGGCGTGCTGGCAAACAAGGGCTTGCCGGCGCGGCCGAAGTTCGTCGAGAGAGCTGTGTTGGGGCCGCCGTAGACGGTGGCCGCTGAGACTGTCTTGAGGAAGGTCTGGTAGCCAAGCTTGATCTCGGGCGATGTCCACTTCTGCTTGCCGTTGATCCAGTCGGTGTAGACCTTGTCACCCGACTGCCGCATGATGATGTTGTCGATCTGGTCGCTCGCGGGCCATCCCGAGGCGTCGCCAGACTCGAAGCCGGCGCAGAAGAGCTTGGCCCCGGCCGGCGGCTGGATCGCCAGCAGCTCGTCGAGCGTCTTCGGCGCGGCCGCCGTGAAGACCTTCTTGTTGTACCAGATCAAACCTTTGACCTGGGTCTTGACCATCAGCTCGTAGTGCTTGCCACCGACGATGCCGATGTACAGGTTGTCGCCTCCGCCCGTCGATGTCGTAAGCGCCGGGTAGGTGTTGGCGATGTAGTCGTTGAACTTGTCGCCGAGCGCGGTTTCGACCGGCTTCATGACGCCCTTGCTGACCCAGTCCTTGAGCTTGTCGATACTGGGTCCGGGGGCGATGTCGGGCAGGCTGGTGCCCGCGTCGACGTTGATCGCCAGCTGGTTGGCGTCACGAACCGTGGTCAGGTGGACCTTGATCCCCTCTTTTTGCTCGAACGGCTTGAGCACGTCCTGGAAGGCCTTCAGCTCCTGGCCACCCCACGCGCTCCAGACCGTGACGTCGGTGGACGATGCCCCTCCTCCGCCACCGCCGCCCCCGGCGGTGCAGGCGATCAGCATCAAGCCGCCGAGGCCTAACGCAACCGCCCGCGAGGTAAGCCTTGCTAAGACCTCCGTCATAAGTGCTCTCCTCCAAATTCCCCTGCTGGGCGCCAAGCGGGCCCAGTTGACGGCACGCCAAGGCGAACGTTCGCGTTGGCTAACCAACCGATACTAGTTGGCCCCTGAAACCTTGTCAACTTTCGGCTCGGTGTGGCCGATAGACTCCGCCAGATGACTGACAGCCTCCGCTTTCCCGACGGCTTTCTGTTCGGCGCCGCGATCTCCGCGTACCAGACCGAAGGCAACAACACGAACACCGACTGGTGGTGGTGGGAGCACATCTCCTCGACTCCCTGCCGCGAGCCTTCGGGCGACGCCTGCGACTTCTATCACCGCTGCAGCGACGACGTGGCGATGCTGGCCGGCTTCGGCCTCAACTGCTTCCGGTTCGGCATCGAGTGGGCGCGGATCGAGCCCGCGGAGGGCGAGTTCTCACGCGCCGAGCTCGCCCACTACCGGCGCCTCCTCGACGCCTGCCACGAGCATGGTGTCGCGCCCATCGTCACCTTCCACCACTTCACCGTCCCCAGGTGGCTCCACGACATGGGCGGCATCGCGGCCGAAGCCTTCCCCAAGCTGTTCGAGCGCTACTGCGTGCGCGCGGCCGAGGCGCTGGGCGATCGGATCGCCTACGCCTGCACGATCAACGAGCCGCAGGGGCTTGGCTCCAGCGGGTGGCTGCTGGGCATCAACCCGCCCGGCCACACGGACGACCGCGACGGCGCGAAGCGCGCGGTCGACAACCTGCTCGAAGCCCACCGCCTGGGCGCGGCCGCGATCCGGTCTCTGGCCGGCGTCCCCACCGGGGTGACCCTGGCCCTTCCCGACCTCCAGTACGAGGACGGGGCGAGGCCCGGGACGAGCTCGCTCGAGCTCGAGTCCCAGGTCAACGAGTGGTTCTTGGAGCTGGCCCGCCAGGACGACTTCATCGGCGTCCAGACCTATACCCGTTTCCGATTCGGGCCGGAGGGTCCGCGCAGTCCTGGCACCGACTGGAGCGACAGCACGCGCGAGCTGACCGAGACCGACCAGTCGACCATGATGGGCTACGAGTACTACCCGCAGGCGCTCGGCGGCGCGATCCGGCGCGCCCATCGGAGCTGCCCGGGCGTGCCCGTCCTCGTCACCGAGAGCGGGATCGCGACCACCAACGACGACAAGCGGATCCACTACATCGACACGGCGCTGCGCGAGGTCCTGGCCTGCCTGGGCGACGGGATCGACGTCCGCTCATACATCTACTGGTCGCTGCTCGACAACTTCGAGTGGGCGCTGGGCTACGCGCCGACCTTCGGCCTGGTCGCGGTGGACCGGCAGACGTTCGCCCGCCACCCGCGACCGAGCGCCTCCTGGCTGGGTCAGGTGGCCAGGGCCCGACTCCTCCCCATACATGGGGAGGTGGCCGGCGAAGCCGGCCTGAGGGGCTGAACGGCCATATGATCCGCTTGGGGAAGTGATCCGCCCGCCGGTCGAAGCCAACTCCGGACTCGCCGCGGTGCTCCGCGGCGTGATCGCCGACTTCCAGCACGCCTCCGGCGCAGAGATCGTGTCCGTCTTCCTTTATGAAGAGTCGACCCGCGCCTACTACGCGCCTTTCGCAACCGGGCAGCCCCAGGAAAGCCTTCTCGACTCCCTGACCGACATGCGTGGCCAGCTCGCCCGCTACCTCGAGGACGAACGCCAGGGCAAGGTACCGGACGAGCTGGGCGTCCACCAGTACGGGTCCACCGTCTGGCTGACGGTCACTCGCCAGCGACTGGTCGCGCGCAACGCGCAGGCCGAGATCGACTCCACGTTCATCCGCCGCTACCAGGTCCAGTCGACGATCGGGCTGCCACTCCTGGCGGGCGAGCGCCTGCTGGGCTTGATCTACCTCAACTACCGCAACAAGGAGAAGGCGCCCGACGACAATCGCCTTCGCGAGCTCGAGCGCAGGGCGGGGACGGCGGCAGCCTTGATCCAGAGCGCCCTCGAAGGCGCGGAGCGGACAGCACTCGAAGGTCTGTCGCGCCTCACCTCCCTGCTCACGACGCCGGTGGGCGACGCGCGGACCGACGCCAAGGAACTCCGCCGGCTGCTGTCGATCGCGCTGGCCGACCTCCTCATGGCCAGCAACCTCGACGGCGCGGCGATCTACCAGTTCGGCCACCAGCGCTCTCACCTGGAGCTGGTCACCGCCCATCTCCGGGTGGCCGCGCCGATGCGCGTGGAACGCGCAGACCCCTCGACCCCATGGGAAGCCGCTCTCAGCAAGACGGTCGGCGACGCGACGGCGGAATCCGACCTCTACCCCGTCGCGACCTATGCGCTGGGCCAGCCCGACGAGCCGCACGGCTACCTGATCGTCGTCAGCCGCGACCGCCTCGCCACGGTGAGACGCGCGCGCTCGACCGACGAGATGCTGCAGGCGGGCGCGCAGCTCATCGGCAGCGCGCTCGCGTCGCAGCGCCTCATCGCCGACCTCGAGAACAGCAACCGCCTGCTCAGCGCGCTTGGCGATATGACCGCGGCGATGCTCAAGCCCGGCGCCAGCAGGCACCAGGTGATCGACGCCGTGGCCGGCCACCTGACCGACTCCCAGGTCCCCGAGTTCGACTTCAACTTCGCGACCGTGTACCTGCTCGAAGAGCGGGACGACGGGGCGATGGTCGTGCGCATGGCCGCCGGCGCGGCGACCACGGCCACGATCGAAGGCACATCCGGGCACTCGGGCAAGCGAGTCCCGAGGTGGGCGCTCGACGAGGACCGGTTGCTCGCCGAAGGCGACGTCCTCGTCTACGTCGCCCGCACCTGGCAGCCCGTACTCGTGGGGCCGATGCCCGCGGGCGACCACGCCGACGTCATCTCGGGCGGATTGCCGGTGCAGTCGAGCTGGCTGGAGGTGCCGGTCGTCTTCTCGAACGGCATGACCCTCGGCAGCGTCCTCGCGTGCCTGATCGGCGAGAAGGACAGGCCTCGCTCCGAGGAGTCTGCGCCGTTCACGCTCGCCGGCGAGGTCTTCGAGCGCGGCGGGCACAAAGACCTGATCCGCGTCTTCGTCCCGTTCGGGAGCGATCCCACGAGGCGCGCCACAGGCGTGCTCGAGGTCGGCTACCACCGCTCCCACCAGCGGCGTCCGGACTGGGGCCAGGTCGAGGCGCTGCGCGCTGCGGCCGGCCAGCTCGCGGTCGCGGTCGAGACCGCTCGCCTCTACGAAGAGGCGCAGCGCCACGCCGAGCAGCTGGAGCTGGTGGCGGACGTGAGCAAGGCGATCGCCAGCTCGATCGACCTCGAGCAGACGCTGACCCTGGTCGCCCAGAACCTCGCCCGACTGGTCGATGCGTCGCTATGCCAGATCGCGCTCTTCGAGGAGGACCGCGAGGGCTGGTACGGCGCGGCTGCGTCCGACCTCGAGGACCTGTGGCGGCGCGAGCACGCCGAGCGCTCCGAGACGACCTTCCTCTTCGACGTGCTCGACCGCGAGCAGCCGGTGGTGATCGACGACGCCTCGGCGAGCTCGCAGGTCGATCCCGGCTACGTGCGCAAGTTCAGCGTGCGCTCGCTGATGGCGCTGCCTTTGATCGCCGACGACCACGCCATCGGCGCCGCCATCCTCGCCGAGCGGACTCGCAGCCGGCGGTTCACGCCCGACGAGGTCCAGCGCGCGCAGGCCCTGGCCGTGCAGGCCGCGGTGGCAATCAAGAACGCGCGGCTCCACGCGCTTGCCGAGGAGGAGCGACACCTGCAGAAGGACTTCGTCCTCGTCGGCTTCGGCCAGTGGGGCCAGAAGGCATACCAGCACCTGCTCACGCTCAAGCAGTTCTTCAACTTCCGTACGCACGTCGTGGAGCAGGACAGTCCCGGCTCACGCGACAGGCTGGGCGTCAAGGAGGAAGAGGTGCGCACGCACGGTGACTCGTTCTACTGGGACAGCCACGGCTCGCCCGCCCGCGACCAGCTCGAGCGGGAGCTGGAATCGAGCTCCTACGTCATCACCTACATCGCGACGCCCGCGGCCACGCACCTGCCCACGCTCGAGCGCTACTACGACCTGAGCGACGTGGTCCTGATCGAAAAGCCGCTGGGTGCACCGCCGGACGAGTACCGCAAGTTCCTCGACTCCGCTCCCGGCGGCGTGGAGATCGTCGCCGCCGACCACTACTACTTCAAGCTCGAGGTCCGCCTGCTGGCGATGCTTCTCACCGAGGAGCGCACGCTCCGGAACTTCCTGGACAGCGTCGAGGAGATACGGATCGAGATCCTCGAAGAGCAGCCTCTGACGGGCGCGGCCTCGGACATCGGGGTCATCGCCGACCTCATCCCCCACGCCTTCGCGATCATCTCCCTCCTGACGCCGATCGACCGGATCAAGCTCGATCCCGTCTCGCCGCTTCTCCTCGGCCGCCACGAGGGCCTCGCCGGCCAGCGGGAGAGCTACGCGCGCATGAACGCGACCTTCGAGTACCGGGGGCGGCCGGTGCGCCTGGTGGTCGACGTCGGCAAGGGCGCCGAGAACGCCAAGTGGATCAAGCTCAGCGGCGAGAAGCGCGCCGCCGGCCGCAGCCCGAGCTACAAGTTCGACTTCGGCAAGGGAGAGGCGATCGACGGCACCCAGGCGACGGTGCGCGCGGCGGTGCGGCGGATCCGGGAGCCGGGCGTCCCCGACAACGCCCACCTCAACATGCTCCGCCACGTCATCGAGAAGCGGCACCCCGCCGTGGGCATCCTCTCCATCCGGGAGGCGATCCGCGCCAACCAGCGCGTCAGGGAGCTGGAGGCGATGGCGTCCGAGCTGCTGGCGCGCCACGAGTGGTCCGACTACGCGCTCGGGACGCGACCCAACTTCGAGGCGGCCGCCAAGACAACCGCGATAACGAGCGCGAATTAGCCCCACGTAACGCAAACTCTGCGGCCGATGATCTCGGCCGGGCAGCTCATCTCCGAGCGCGTGATGCTCAAGCGTGACCGCTTCTTCGCCGTCTCCGCCCGCGACGGGTCGATCCGGCCATCCGAGTTCGTGGGCGACGGAGTCTGGGACGGCGACACGAGGATGCTCTCCGAGTTCCGCGTCCTCATCAACGGAGTCGAGCCGGGGCTGCTGAGGTCGCACTTCGACGACGCCTCGGCGACCTTCGAGCTCGAGAGCGACGCCGTCCGGGTCACTCGCGTCCGCTTCGTCGAGTCGGGGCTGCACGAGCGGATCACCGTCACCAACCCCGGCGACACGGTGGTCGACGTCGTGCTGGAGGTCGAGGTGACGGCGGACTTCGCCGCCATGCTGGCCGTCCGCGGCGCAGTGCCGGAGCTCGCGCACCCGCCTCCCGTGCCTGCGACGAAGACGGTGGACGGCGTGCGCCTGGATCCCCTCCCCGACCCTCCCCACACGGTGGGGAGGGGGACACGGGTCATCACCTTCCCGGAAGGGCTGACGCACCAGCTCCGCCTGGCGCCCGGCGACGATTTTTCGCTTCGCGTCGACGTGGTCCGCGACACGGGCGAGCCGGTGGTCGACTTCCTGGCCGGGCTGGGGGAGGCGCAGGCCGTCTACCCGCGCTGGGCCGCCGAGTGCATGTCGGTCAGGACCGACAACCCCGCGGTCAACGCGCTGCTCGAGCAGGCGATCGCAGACAT
>DASWDZ010000088.1:0-15030 GCA_036395015.1 Candidatus Dormiibacterota bacterium
GGTCGAGGCGGAACCGAGGATCGACGTCGAGCATGTCGCGCGAGCGGTTGTCTTCATGGCGAGTCTTCCGCTGGACGCCAACGTCCAGTTCATGACCGTGATGGCGACCAAGATGCCCTTCATTGGAAGGGGTTGAGAGGCCGATAGACTCAGCCCCGAGGGCCCGTAGCTCAGTTGGTTAGAGCGGCCGACTCATAATCGGCTGGTCGGTGGATCGAGGCCACCCGGGCCCACGTCGAATCCACTTTTCGCGGCGAGTGTGCGCTCTGTTAGGTATCGAGCAGCCCGGATACCGAACAGGCCGCACACTCGGCCAGACCTTGGCTAAGGCAGCTCGACGGTGAATGAAGCGATCAGCTCCGCGAAGCGCGTGTTCGCGAGCAACGTCGCCGCGTAGGCCAGGCCGAGCCTGGCGCCACCGCCCTGGATGAGGACCGACACGTCATCGCCGTCCGCCTTGAACTCGAACCTCACGCCCTCCGCACGGCGCGAGGCATGGTCCAACACCAACGGTCGCCGGGTGCGCACGGTCCACGGATTGCGGTCTGCCGTGTAGTCGCGGAGCGTGTCGAGGACGCGTCGCGCCTGGACCCCTTCGCGCGTCACCACTCTGATCTTGATTCGCTCCGATCGCGGCACGGGCAAAGAGTAAGCCCCGAACGGACGCAAAGGACTGGCTACCCTTTGGAACGATGTCGCGGTGGGTGGTGCGCATCGAGCGCGGCGGACCCTGGGACTTCTCGAAGGACATGCGAGAGCAAGACGGCTGGGACGAGCACGCCGCCTACATGGACAAGATCTTCGACCAGGGATTCCTCCTCCTCGCGGGTCCGCTCGAGGACGGCCGCCACGTCCTCTGGGTCGTCGAGGCGGACTCCGAAGCGACGATCCGCGAGCGCATGGCCGAAGACCCGTGGTCGCCCAACGGCATGCTCACCCCAACGCGCATCGAGCGCTGGAACATCGTCATGGACCGGTTGCCGAAACCCAATAACATCGGTTCGTGATCACCGCCGTCTTCGGCGACGCCCTCCTCGACCCTTCGACTGGAGAGACGGCGCGCGACGCGGTGGTCCTCATCGAGGACGGACGTGTGACCGAGGCGGGAGGCCGTGACGGCACGCAGGTCCCGCGCGACGCCCAGACCGTCGACGCATCCGGCCTCACCCTCCTGCCTGGTCTCATCGACTGCCACGTCCACCTGACCAACCTCGGCGAGGGCCTCGACTTCGCGCGGGAGCTGACAACGCCTCCGACCCTGGAGCTGATGCGTGCCGTGCGCGCCGCGAAGCGCACCCTGGAGGCCGGTTTCACATCGGTGCGTGACGCCGCGGGGTCGCCCGCCGGCATCCGGATGGCGATCGACGCCGGCTACTTCCCAGGCCCGCGCATGTTCGTCACCGTCAGCGCCCTCAGCCAGACCGGCGGCCACACCGACGCCCACTTCATGTGCGGCGCCGACCTTGACATCCCGCTGCCCGACCGCCCGCACATGGTCGTCGACGGCGTGGAAGCGATGCGCCTGCGGGTGCGCGAGGTGATCCGCGCCGGCGCCGACTGGATCAAGCTCTGCACCTCAGGCGGCGTGCTCTCTCCCGGCGACCAGCCCCATCACTCGGCGCTCACGCTCGACGAGATCAAGGCCGCCGTCGACGAAGCCGCGACCCAGGGCCGCAAGGTCATGGCCCACGCCCAGGCCAACGCAGGGATCAAGAACGCGCTGAAGGCGGGCGTCGCGACCATTGAGCACGGCATCTGGCTCGACGGCGACGCGATCGAGATGATGCTCGACGGCGGCAACGCGCTGATCCCGACCCTGGTCGCGCCGCACTGGGTGATCCGGCATGCGGAGGCGGGCAAGATGCCGGCTTACGCGATCGGCAAGGCGCGCGCGGTCATCGACGACCACAAGGCGAGCATCCGGCAGGCAATCGAGTCGGGCGTCAAGATCGCGTTCGGGACGGACACCGGCGTCGGCCCGCACGGATCCAACGGCGAAGAGTTCCTGTTGATGAACCAACTGGGTATGGAACCGATCGACTGCATCCGCTCGGCGACCACGATCGCCGCTGACACGATCGGCATGACAGGAGTCGGGCGGCTCGAGCCTGGCGCGTGGGGCGACTTGATCGGGGTCCCGGGCGACCCGCTGGCGGACTTGTCTCTGCTGGCGAAGCCTGAGAACGTCCATCTGGTCATCAAGGGCGGTGCCGTCGTCAAGTCGCGGGAGTGGGTCCAGGCATGAGACTCGACTGGGCGCTGCTCGCCAACGCCGCCGAGGCGCCGCCGAACGGCCTGGTCTACATTCTCGGCGCCGGCTTCGACACCCTCGTCCGCGACCAGTACCCGACGCCCTTCGGCGGCGTCATCGTTCTGCGCCTGCAGACCACGCGACTGGAGACCGAGCGCCCGCACAAGGTCGAGGTCCACTGCTCCGATGAGGACGGCAAGCCGCTCCTCCAGCAGCCCATCGTGCTCAACCTGCCTGCGCGCCACGTGCCGGCGGAGTACCCGCACGGCTGGGACCTCTCGGCCAGCATCGTCATCAACCTGACGACGGTGCCCATCCAGAAGCCGGGGTTCTACAACTTCGAGATCCTGATCGACGACCAGCAGGTGCGCACCCTGCCTTTTCGCGCGGTGAAAGCAGCCCAGGTCCAGACCGTTTGACCGACGCGCTCAGCAACATCGTCGCGACCTACGGCCTGGTCGCCGTCTTCGTGCTCATGGTCGCCGAGAGCTGCGGCATCCCGTTCCCGAGCGAGGTCGTCATGCCGACAGGCGGGTTGCTGGCAGCCACCGGGCACATCCAGGAAGGCCTGGTCGCGGTGATCGTCGCGGGCGCGCTCGCCAACCTCGTCGGCTCGCTGATCGCGTACGGAGTCGCGGCGCGGTTCGGCGAGCCACTGCTGCTAGGACCTGGCCGCTACGTCGGCATCCGCCGCCATCACCTCGAGCTGGCGGACGGATGGTTCAGGCGCTGGGGGTTGCTGGCGGTGTTCATCGGCCGCGTGCTGCCCGTGATCCGCACCTACATCTCATTTCCGGCGGGCCTGGCGCGAATCGACGTGCCGAAGTTCTCCGTGCTCACGTTCATCGGCGCTCTGCCCTGGTGCGCGGCGCTGGCGCTGGTCGGATACGTGCTGGGGCGCAACTACGAGCGCATCAGCGGCCCGGTCGAGAAGATCGCGATCGTGATCGCGGTGCTAGTCGCGGTGGGAGTTGTCGTCTGGTACGTGCGGGGGCGTCGCGAAGCGAGTCGCTGAGAAGCGCGAGATGTCGCGCCTGGTCGAGCCGTCGAGGACCAGGTCGGCCGCGATTTCGCCGATCACCGGCGCGAACTTGAAGCCGTGACCTGAGCAAGGGCTCAGCACGACGACCCGCCTGTCGCGCGGGCTGAAGTCGATGACGAAGTCGTGGTCGGGGGTGTTCGTGTACATGCACGTGAGCGTGCGCCTGACGTGCCCGCTCACTCCGCGCAGGTAGCGGGCGGTCATCAGCCGAAGAGGGTCGAGGTCGACCTCGTCGACGCGGCGCCGGATGCGGTCGGGGTCGGTGAAGTCTCCGTCGTGGTGGCGGCCGACCTTGACCGTCTGGCCGTCGAGGGTCGGAAATCCGTAGACGTCACCGAAGTCTTCCGTTTGCCGGACGAAGACCGGGCACCGATCTGGCGCGAACCAGTCGGCGTCGCGGGCGATGGAGAACCACGCGTGGACCTGGCGCTCGATCTCGAGCGGGATCCCCTGTACGAGCTCGGGGGTCCACGGTCCGGCGGCCAGCACCACCGCGTCGAACTCGCCCAGCAGCTCCTCCGCCGAACCGATGCGTGTCTCGCGCCTGACTTCGGGAACCTGTGCCAGCATCGCCGTCACCGCGCCCTCAGGGTGGAGGATCCCCGCCTGCCGGTCGAGCACCGCAACGTCCTCGGGCCGGACCACGTGCCCGCGGTATCTCCGGCGCAGGTCGGCCGGCCTCAACAGCTCGACGTCGAGGTCATGTTGCCTGGCCGAAGCGAGCGCGCCTGTCACAGCTTCTGACGACTCTGTCCCGATCATCAGGGCGCCGGTCATCCTCAACAGCTGCTGGCCGCTGACAGACTCAAGCTCGCGCCAGAGCTCGAACGACTCGTGTATCAGCGGCACGTAGTACGCGCCTTCGAAGTACGCGGTGCGGATGATCCGCGACTCTCCGTGTGAGGATCCGTCCGCGTGCGGCGGTGAGTGGCGGTCGAAGCAGACGACGTCGGCACCGCGTTTGGCCAGTCTCCACGAGGTGGCAGCGCCCATGACGCCGCCCCCGACAACAGCAACCCGCACGCGACTAACCGGGCGCGATGCGCGCGATGGGCTGTCCGGGCTTCACGGGGTCGCCAACCTCGAGCAGCAGCTCCTCGACGGTGCCGGTGACGGGCGATGGGATCTCCGCATTGACCTTGTCCGTGTGCGCTTCCATCAAAGTCTCGCCCTCGGCGACATGCTCGCCGCGCTGCTTGCTCCACGCGCCGACGGTGATCTCTTCCGCGCCCTGCAGCTCCGGCATGACGACCTCGTGGACCTCGACGCTCACCTTTCTATTGTCTGCCGCTCACGCCATCGAGACGACGTCGAGGAGGTCCTCCTCCCAGTAGTCGACGCGGCCCTCGGGCATGAACAGGACGCGGCCCGGCTGCAGCGCCTCCACGAACTCCGGGTCGTGGCTGACGATGATCATCGTCCCGGGCCACTCCGCCAGCGCGCGAGCGACGCCCGTTCGTGAGGGCGGGTCCAGGCTGTTGGTCGGCTCGTCGAGCAGCAGCAGGTTGTGCCGGCCGGCGACCAGCTGCGCGAGGGCGAGCTTGGTCTTCTCCCCGCCGGACAGCGTGCCGGCGTCCTGCCGCGCGACGTCACCGGTCAGGTTGAACATCCCGAGCAGCGCCCGAAGCACGCGCTCCTCGGCCTCCGGTGACTGCTCGCGCATGTGTGCCAGCACGGAGACTCCGGCGCGAATGCCCTCGTGCTCCTGCGCGTAGTAGCCCAGCGATACTCCGTGGCCGAGCCGGAACGAGCCCTCGTTCGCCTCGCTCTCGCCCGCGAGGATGCGCAGCAGGCTGGTCTTGCCGGCCCCGTTCAACCCCATCACCAGCAGTCGCTGGTGGCGCTCGACCTCGAACGACACATCGCGAAAGACGAGCGGTCCGCCGTAACCCTTCGCCAGTCCTGAGCAATGCACGACGACGCGTCCACTGTGCGGCGGCTCCGGGAAGGAGATCTTCACCTTGCGCTCGCGCCGGGGAGCAATCACCCGCGCGGCCTTCATGCGCTCGACCCGCGTCATGAGCGACTTCGCCTGCTTTGCGCGCTTCTGCGTCTGCCGGCGCATGACCTCGGCGAGGAGGCTCAAGCGCTTGATGTCCGCCTCCTGGCGCTGGGCGAGCGAGGTCAGGCGCTTCTCCTCGAGACGCCGCGCCGCCTGATACTGCGAGTACGTGCCGCGGTACTCGATCAGGCGACCCGCGTCGAGATGCAGCACCCGCGTGATCGACGCGTCGAGCAGCATCAGGTCGTGGCTGACCACGATGACGGCGCCGCGGTAATCGCGGAGGAAGTCCATCAGCCACGACTTGGCGTCGGTGTCCAGGTGGTTGGTCGGCTCGTCGAGCAGCAACAGGTCGGCGTCCGCGAACAGGACACGCGCCAGCTCCACACGCCGGCGCTCACCGCCTGAAAGCACGCCAAGGGCGAGGTCGACGCGGTCGAGGCGCAACCCAAGTCCGCCGGCGATGCGGCGCGCCTCCGACTCGCCGGAGTACCCACCCAGGTGCCGGTACCTTTCCTCGACCTCCGAGTACTTCTCGATCGCCGCCAGCGAGTGGTCGTGCTCAAGCCTGTGGTGCAGCTCGTGCAGGTCGGCCGCCGCCCGATCCAGGCCCCGCCCCGACAGGATGTGTGAGAGCGCGCTCTGTCCAGACTCGGCCCGCGGCCGGGGGTTCTGCGGCACGTAGCCCAGCGAACCGCGGCGCAATGCGACGCCCGCCGCCGCGTCGCTTTCGCCCGCCAGCACCTTCAGGAGGCTGGTCTTGCCCGCGCCGTTGCGGCCCACGAGCCCCAGCTTGTCGCCCTGGTTGACGGTGAAGCTTGCGTCGGACAGCACGCGTCGCGCCACGACGTCGATCGCTAGTCCTCTGACCTGAAGCACGGCGCCGAATGTTACGTCTCCCGGAAGCGGGCGTTTCGTACGGCATCACATCGACGCGCCCAGGAGGCCGTACACAAATGAAAAAGCTGTTCGTTCTCGTCGCATTGCTCGCTGTGGCGGCCGCCTGCGCCGGTGCCGGCGGTGCAGGCAGCCCGCCCAGCTCGAATGAAGGGACCAAGTATCAGCCTGCCCAGGGCAATGGGTCGACCGCGCCCGAGCCCAACCGCTCGACAGGTGATGGGACCGTCGCCTTGCCCAAAGACACCGTTCCGGCTCTCCAGGGCCCACCGGTCATCCGCCAGGCCCAGATGACGATCACGGTCGGAAACGGGTCGTTCGACTCCAAGCTGCTGGAGGTCCGTGCCCTCGTCCAGGCGCAGGGAGGCTACATCGCCGGCACCGACGCCCAGGCCAAGCCTGTCAGCGACCAGGAGCCCGGCCAGATCCGGACCGGGGTGATCAGCTTCATGGTCCCCGCCGCGCACTTCGACACCGCCATCGACCAGCTGTCAAAGGTTGGCAAAGTGCAGTCCGAGCACATCACGGGCACCGAGGTCGGCGCCCAGTACGTCGACCTGCGCGCCCGCCTGGCGAACGCCGAGGCGCAGCGTGACGCGATGCTGGCGCTGCTCCGGAGCGCCAAGACGATCAGCGACATCATCGCCGTGCAGAACCAGATCGGCCAGATCACGGGCCAGATCGAGCAGCTGAAGGGCCAGATCAAGTACCTCGACGACAACACGTCCTACAGCTCGGTCTCGGTGACCCTGATGGAATCCGGGGCGCCGCTTCAGTCGCCGAACGCGGACAGCTGGGGCTTCGCCACCGCCATCAACATGGCCGCGCACAACTTCGTGACCACCATCAACTACGCGATCACGGCTCTCGGCGCGGCGGGACCGCTCCTCGTGCTGCTCCTGCTCGGCTACGTCTTCTGGCGCGCCCGCCGGCGAACCGCTCCGGTCGCGCGGCACGTCTAAACGAAAACTGGGGGTCCCCACCCGGCCGGGCCGTCCCGGCCGGGCTGGGATCAACTTCCGGCCCGCTCCAGTAACCTGCTCCGGTATGTCTAAAGCGCTGTGCGGGTCCGCACTCGCCCTGGTTCTGCTCGCAGCCACCGCGTGTGGCGCGGAAGGGACCGCGACGGCCTCGCCCTCACCCTCCGCCTCGGCACAGCCGTCGCCCAGCGCCAAGCTCTTCAACTTCCAGCTCAACCCTGCCGGTGCGGGCATCAACGCAAAGGGCACGATCACGCTTTCCGCGGGTCAGAAGACGACGACCATCGAGCTCAAGATCACGGGGATGCAGGCGAGCTCGTCCCACGTCTCCCACATCCACCTGGGCTCGTGCGCCGGCCGCGGGGGAATCGCGTTTGCGCTGAACCAGGTCTTCGCAGACGGCCAGGGCAACGCGGACACGAAGACGACGCTCAATGTCACCTATCCACCGGCGAGCGGCAAGTGGTACGCCGTGGTCCACTCGGGTCCGGACATGCAGGGCACGAACTCGACCTACCTGCTCTGCGGCAACCTCTTCTAGGCACCGGATGACGCCGGACGAGCCGGCCGGCGAGCATCAAGCCGAGGTCGTCGAGCTCCCCGCCGCCTCACGAACGACCGACATGGCGCTCGACGAGCTCGAGCTGGTCTACGCCTTCATCTACGCCCGCGTAGGCAACCGCCCCGACGCCGAGGACCTGACCCAGCAGGTGGCGATGAAGGCGATCCCGCGACTCCGCCAGGGCGCCCCGGCAAGCTCGATCCGCGGCTACCTCTTCGCCACGGCGCGCTCCGTCCTGGGGGGCTTCTGGAGCACGCGCCTGGGCCTGTCCGAGGCCGAGCTTCGCGAAGACCTGGCCCTGGCCGCGCCGGCAGGGCCCCCTGCAGAGGACCGCTCGGTTACCGTTCAGGAGATCCTGGCCCAACTCTCCGACAATTACCGGCGCGTGCTCGAGTTGCGTTTCCTGCACGGGTATTCGTTGAAGGAAGTGGCCGCGGAGATGAACTCGACGGTGGGCGCGATCAAAGTTATGCAGCTGCGCGCTTTGCGCGCGGCCGCAAAGGTGCGCCCGCCCGAATGAACCGCAAGCCCGAGAACCGGGTCGACAAGATCGTCACCGAACTGCTGCGAGGCAGGCGATTGAAGCTGCGCGGCGGGGATGCCGAAGAGAAGGCTGCGATCACTGCGGCCGCCCGACTGGCCGGTGCCCGCCAGGGGTCGCAGCGGATGCACCCGTCCTTCCGCAAGCGGCTGGCCGAGGAGCTCGACCACGCGCAGCACCGGGGCTGGGTGACCAGGCGCACGGCGCTCGTCGCCGGGCTGGGGCTGGCTGCCGGCGCAGCAGGCGGCGTGCTCCTGGGTCGCAGCGGCGCGCCTGAACAGGTCCAGGCCGAGACCATCGAGCCGGTCGACGGCCGCTGGGTCGATGTCGGCGCGCTCCACGACTTCCGGGAAGGTGAGGGCCAGCGCGTGGTCGCGGGCGGTGTCGGCGCCTACGTCTTCCGCCGCGGCGAAACCGTGAGCGCGGTCTCCTCCATCTGCTCACACCTGCCGTGCGAGCTCTCCTGGGATGGTGCCGCGGGGCACCTCCTGTGTCCCTGTCACCCGGCCCGGTTCTCGCCCGCCGGCGAGCCCAAGGTCCGCTACCCGCTGCCCGCGCTGAGCAAGGTGCACGTGCGGGTCACCGAGCAGGGCCGGGTCGAGGTCCTGGGCACCGCATGAACCTGCCCGCGCACCGGTCCAAGCAGCTCGCGCTCGACAGGTGTCTGCAGCTGCTCGAAGAGGCCCAGATCCGGGGCCAGGGACGGATCGACGGCCCGTTGGGAGCTTCGCTCCGCCTCCACCTCGAGCACGCCGGCGTGATCGCCGATCATCGGCTGGAGGGACGCCGCGTCGACCGAGTGCTGGACGACATCTTCGCGCTCCAGGCGCAGCTGCTGGGGCAGGAACCGGAGGACAGCCGGCACCACAACGTCTCTTGATCAGTAGGAGAAACCTTGCCGTGTTTCCCTTACGTCGCGGTCCTCAACGGCGCTTGGCGCGGCCGGAGCAAGTTCGGCCGCCAAAGGCACGCCAACCACTGCGAGTACGTCCGCCGTTTCACTCCACCTCTCGATGAACAAGCAGGAGTTCCTCCGCGGGTATGATCAGCGGCTGTGACCACATCCTTCAGTTCCTCACGTTCGTTCCTCCTGACGTCGGAATCAGTCACCGAAGGGCATCCCGACAAGATCTGCGACCAGGTTTCAGATGCCGTCCTGGACGGCATGCTCTCCCAGGACCCTCAAGCCCGCGTTGCGTGTGAGAGCGCGATCACCAAGGGGCTCTGCGTCGTCATCGGCGAGGTCACCACGCACGCAGACCTGGACATCCAGCGCACCATCCGCGACACGATCCGCTCCATCGGTTACAACGACGAGCAGATAGGCTTCGACGCCGACCACGCGTTGATCCAGGTCTACCTCAAGGAGCAGTCACCCGACATCGCGGCCGGCGTCAACCATTCGCTCGAAACCCGGTCGGGGGCCGGCGACGCGGACCCGTTCGAGCTCCAGGGAGCGGGGGACCAGGGCATGATGATCGGCTTCGCCTGCCGGGAGACGCCGGAGCTGATGCCGCTGACGATCTCGCTCGCCAACAGGCTGGCCAGGAGGCTCGCCGAGGCGCGCAAGAACGGCTCGCTGCCGTTTCTACGTCCGGACGGCAAGACTCAGGTCACGGTCGAGTACGAGTACGGCAAGCCCAAGCGAATCGAAGCCGTGGTCGTATCGACGCACCACGCGGCAAGCGCCACCCAGAAGGAGATCGCCGAAGGTGTTCGCGAGCTCGTCATCAACCCGGTCCTGAAGGGACACATGGTCGACGGCGCGACCAAGATCATGGTCAACCCCAGCGGCTCCTTCGTGCTTGGCGGTCCGGCCGCTGACGCGGGACTGACGGGACGCAAGATCATCGTCGACACCTACGGTGGCGTCGCGCGGCACGGTGGCGGGGCGTTCAGCGGCAAGGATCCGAGCAAGGTCGACCGCTCGGCGGCCTACGCCGCGCGGCACGTGGCCAAGAACCTCGTCGCGGCGGGGCTTGCCGAGCGTTGTGAGGTCCAGGTGTCCTACGCGATCGGTCGCGCTCACCCGACGTCGATCGCGTTGGAGACGTTCGGCACGGCCGCCAAGCCGGAGGAGGAGTTGCTGGAGCTCGTCCGCCGGCACTTCGACCTCCGGCCGGGCGCGATCATCGCGAACATGGACCTGCTCAGGCCGATCTACCGGCCGACCGCGGCGTACGGTCACTTCGGCCGCGACGACCTCGGAGTGCCGTGGGAGAAGACCGACAAGGTCGAGGTGTTGCGCGCCGACGCGGCCGTCGCCGCCCGTCAGAGCTAAAACCCCTCTGGTCGGCCTCCGCCTCCGCGACACTCTGACCCGGAGCAAGGTCGCCGTCGCGCCCCGCGGGCGCAAGCCGCTGACGCTCTACGTGTGCGGCGTCACACCGTATGACTCCGGGCACATGGGTCACGCCTTCACGTTCTTGATGTTCGACGTCCTCGTCCGCTTTCTGGAGGCGAACGGCATCCACGTGAAGTACGTCCAGAACGTCACCGACATCGACGACCCGCTCTTCGAGAGGGCGCGGCGCGACGACATCGACTGGCGTGACCTCGCGGAGCGTGAGACGCAGGTGCACATTCGGGACATGACAGCGCTCGGCTGGCGTCCGCCAGACGTGATGCCGCGCGTTTCGCACGAGATCGAGCGCATCCTCGCCGCCGCTTCGCGGCTGAAGTCGTCCGGATTTGCGTACAAGACGGACGCCCTCTATTTCGACACGAGCAAATACCGAGGCTACGGCCGGTTGTCGCACCGGACGCGGCGCTCGATGCTGCGCAAGCTGAGGGAGGAGTCGCTGCTCGGGTCAGTCGGCCCGGAAGCCAAGCGCGACTTGCTGGACTTTCCTCTGTGGCGGGGATCCGCGGCCGGCGAGCCCGCGTGGGCCTCGAAGTTCGGCGAAGGGCGCCCGGGCTGGCACATCGAGTGTTCCGTGATGGCGATGCGCTACCTCGGTCCGCAGATCGACATCCACGGCGGCGGCCGCGACCTGGTGTTCAGCCATCACGAGTCCGAGCGCGCGCAGTCGGAGTCGCTCACTCGCAAGGCGCCGTTCGCGCGGGCGTGGGTGCACACCGGGATGGTCCGCTACAACGGGCGCAAGATGAGCAAGTCGCTCGGCAACCTGATCAAGGTCAGCCAGGCGCTGCAGCGCGCGCCGGCCGCGGCGGTGCGCCTCTATCTCGTGTCCCATCGCTACGGCAGGGACTGGGATTTCGAGTGGAAGGGACTGGCGCGCTCGGCGCGGTTCGTGGAGCGGATGCGCAAGTTCCTGGCCGACGACGCGCGCTCGTCAAAAGGAAGGCACAGGCCGCCGGGTCGGGAGCTGATGGGCGAGTTCAGCAAGGCGCTGGCCGACGACCTCGACACCCCACGGGCTGTCAGGGCGCTGCGGAGGGCGGTGCGTGAGCGCGACGCCGCCGCGGTGCGGGCCATGCATGAAGTCCTGATGGGGACGGCCGCCCTCACGTAACTTCCAGCGGAGACCCGCAGTTGGGGCACTCCATGTTCGCGTCGAGCTGGACCCTGGTCTCACACACCGGGCACAGCACATCTGCGCTGACAGCTGTTGTGGCTTCCTCCTCTTTGGCCTCGGCCTCGAGCTCGGCGGGGACGGTCGCCAGGTCGAGCGCCGGCGCGCCGCAGTTGAGGCACACGTAGCCAGGCTGGCTCACCCGGTGGTCCTGGTACTCACCCGCGGAGTTCATGTCGACCTCGGCGAACAGGGCGCGGAACAGCTCGCCGCCACAGCGCCGGGAACAAACGAGCAACACTCCGATCCAGACTAGGCGAGCCGGCGACGAAGAGTCGCGGTACCCGCGGCGATCAGCAGTATGCAGACGCCCGCGACGACTCCGGCGTCGAGCTGCAGCGACGGCCACGTCAGGTCCGCACCCTTGACCATGATGTCGCGCATGCCGTTCACCGCGTAGGTGAGGGGCAACACGTTCGAGACGTACTGCAGCGCTTCGGGCTCGGTGGAGACCGGGAAGATGATCCCCGACAGCAGCACCTGCGGCACGATGACCAGGGGGATGAACTGCACAGCCTGGAACTCCGAGCGGGCAAACATGCTCAGGAAGATGCCGAGATTGACGGCCGCGATGGCCATCAGCGCCTCCATGCCGAAGATGAGTAGAACATTGCCCTGGTTCTGGATCTTGAGGACCGCGAGGGAGAAGATCAGCACCTCGGCCGCCTGCACGAGCGCGATCACTGTGAAGCCGAGCATGTAGCCGAGCACGATCTCGCCCCGTCTCAGGGGGCTGGCCATCAAACGCTCGAGCGTGCCCTGCGACCGCTCGTTCAGGAACGACACGATGGTGATCACGAAGACCAGGAAGAACACGACGAGTCCGACGAAGGCAGCCCCGAAGTAGTCGAGCGTGTCGTAGCTCGCTCCGCCGTAGAGATATTCGATCCGCGGCTGGAAGCTGACGTTGCGTCCGGCGACCTGCGAGGCAAGCGTCGTCAGGGCCTTCTGCAGCGCCTGGATCACGGGCGCATCCTCTCCCGGTTCGGAGCCCTCGAGGTGCACCTCCGGCGACACGCTGCCGGCGCTCGCCTGCTGGCTGAAGTCGGAGGGCAAGACGATGTACGCAGCCAGCGATCCATCCTTCAGCTTCGCGTCGCCCTCGTTCGCGCTGATGTCGCTCGTCTTGATCTCGTCGGACTGCCGGAGCTGTTCGGCCACGATGGCGCCGAGAGGTCCCGAGTCCTCGTTCGCAATGCCGACCGACGGCACGCTCGACGAGCCGCGCATTAGGTAGCCGAGCAGGCCGAGGATGACGATCGGTGCCACGAACAGCAGGGCGAGCGTTCTGCGGTCGCGGCGGAACCCCTGCAGAAGTCTTCGGGTGATCGCACTCACGCGATGGCCGCTCATGACTCCCTCCTTCCCGCGAGGGCGAGGAATGCTTGTTCCAGGTTCTGCGACTGACCCTGCGCGCGAATTTCGGCGGGTGATCCTTCGGCGAGCAACCGGCCGTACTGGACCAGGCCGAGGCGCTGGCAGCGGTCCGCCTCGTCCATGACGTGGCTGGAGATGATGAGCGTGGTGCCTTCGGCAGCCATGCGCCGGAAGTACTCCCAGAACTGGACACGCAGTTGCGGATCGATGCCGACCGTCGGCTCGTCGAGGAGGAGCAGCTCGGGACGATGCACGAGCGCGCAGGCGAGGGAGCAGCGCTGCCTCAAGCCTCCGCTCAAGGTGGCCACGACCGAGCCGCGGCGGTCGTCGAGCTGCACGAGCTCGAGCGCCGGCCTGACTCCGTCTTCGGCGCCGTTGATGGCGGCGAAGAACCGCACGTTCTCCTCGACCGACAGCGCGGGGTAGAGGGCCGGTGACTGCGTCATGTAGCCGATGTGGCGCAGTACACCGACATTCGGCATCTTGTGGCCGAGCACCGTCACCGTCCCCGCGTGTGCCTCGAGGAGTCCGCAGATGAGACGGATCAGCGTCGTCTTGCCCGAGCCGTTGGGGCCGAGCAGCCCATAGATCTCGCCCGCTCGCACGCGCAGCGTCACGCCGTCGAGCGCCTTGACGGAACCGAATGACTTGGAGACACCGTCCACGTTCACGGCGTACGAATCACTCACCGCTCTCCTCCTCTCGGGTCATGGCGCGGAGCCATGTCTCGGCGAGCTGCGTGACAGCGGCTTCGCCCTCGATGTCCAGGTTCAAGACCCGCTCCGCCAGGGGTCGCGTCAGGATGTGAAAAAGGACCGGTCCGACGAACGACTGCAGCGCCAGCAGCGGATGCATGCGCCGCAGGCGGCCTTCGGCCATCTGCCCCGTGACGTACATGACCAGCAGCCCGACGATGTTTCGGATCGCCTCCGCGGCGGCTTCCTCGGTCTCGGGTCGCAGGCCGCTGACCTCGAAGAACAGCGCCCTCACGAGCCCGGCACGGTTTTCTCCCGCACCGTAGACGGCACGGTAGGCTGTGCGCGCGAGCTCGGGCATGAGCACCCGAGGCGGCTCGTGATGCCTCGACGCAAGGAGCCGGCTTACGGGTTCCAGCGGGGAGTAGGACTCGATCAGCCCCATGAGCAGCGCGGACTTGCCCGGAAAGACTCGATACACGGTCGCCCGCGACACTTCCGCCCGGTCGGCGAGCTCGTCCATCGACAGCGCGCTCAAGCCCTGGGCGCCGACCATGTCCACGGCCGCGGCCAGGATGCGGTCCCGAGCGCCCGGCTCGGGCGTCACGTCGAGCGCCTCCAAGAGCGCCTCCCGCGATTTGAAGTGGCGATAGAAGCTGGCCCGGGAGACGCCGGCGGCGCGGGCGAATTCGGCGACGGTTGGCTTGCCCCCGCGGGCCAGGACGCCGCGTGCCCGATCGAGGATGCGCCGGTTGACGGCCACGATACGAGACTAGACAAGACGTCGCGTCTCGTCAAGTACCGTGCTTTACCGGCGGAGTGGCCTTGGGCCCATCACTGGGGCGACCATCCTGTGATGCGTTCCATGGAGATGGCGACCACGGGGCCCACGGGTCGGACGAGCGCGTACTGCGGGTACTTGTGGATCAGCAGCTCGATGGCGCGACCGGCATCGCCCAACGCGACGACCCGAGCGGTGCCGTCGACCCGCACCCACCACAACCTCGACCAGTCGTCTTCGTAGTGGTCGAAGAGCACCGAGACCGCTGGGTTGGCGGCGATGTTGCGCAGACGCTTGAGGTTGGTGGTCCTCTTTGGTTTGGCGTCGACGGCGAAGTAGAGCGTGTCTTCTTCGACCGCGAAACAG
>DASWDZ010000089.1:0-11708 GCA_036395015.1 Candidatus Dormiibacterota bacterium
CGTCGCGCGCGTCCGGCATCTGGGTCGTCCACACCGACTCGAAGCCCAGCCGCTCCGCCGCCTTCGCGCGCGCCACCGATTCTTCGAGTGTCCGCACCGCGGCGTTGAAAACGGCGAGCCTGCCCATTCCCCGAAAATCTAACTGGTGACTCTGGCGCAGGCATTGTTCATGGGCCTGCTCCAGGGGGCGAGCGAGCTCTTTCCGGTCTCCTCCCTCGGTCACGCGGTAATCGTGCCGAGCCTTCTCCACTGGAGCTTCAAGCAGTCAGACCCGTCCTTCGTCCCCTTCCTGGTCCTTCTCCATCTGGGGACGGCGACCGCGCTGCTGATCCTCTACCGCGACCAGTGGACCGCGATCATCCGCGGATTCTTCACCGCCGCGATCCGCGGCCAGATCAGGAACGACTACGAGCGCCTCGCCATGCTGCTTCTCGTCGGCACCATCCCTGCCGCCGTGCTTGGCGTGTTGCTCGAGAGTCACATCAAGTCTTTCTTCGCCAGCGCCCACGTCGCGGCGCTGTTCCTGATCGTGAACGGCCTTTTGATGGTCGGCTTCGAGATGCTGCGCCGGCGCGCCGAGCACGGCGTCTCGCGCGCCGAGCAGGAGTCGCATTTCGCGGCGGCGGAGCGCATCAGCTTTCGCGCCGCCGCGATCGTAGGCGCCTGCCAGGCGCTCGCCTTTCTGCCGGGCATCTCTCGCTCGGGAGTCACCATCGGCGGTGGGCTGGTGGCCGGCTTGCGACACCAGGAGGCGGCACGTTTTTCGTTCCTGCTGGCGACGCCGGTGATCCTGGGAGCGGGCCTGATCGAGGTGCCCGAGCTCTTCAAGAGCGGAATCCCGCTCGCTGAGTACGCGGCCGCGGCCGTGCTCTCCGGGGTTGCGGCATACGCCAGCGCCCGGTTTCTGCTCCGTTACTTCCGGTCGGGTCGCCTCGACCCATACGGCTTTTACTGCATCGCCGCTGGGCTGGTCAGCCTGGCTTTGTTAGAGTTCCGCCCGTGACGAAATCCAGTTCTTTGGCCGTGGGTCTGGGTGTGTTGGGTGTCGTGTTCGTGGTCATCGCCGCGCTGTACGCGCTCGGTGTGCTGCAGGTCCTCACGTCTTCCGATGCGGGGCCGCACTACAAGCACGCCGTGCTGTTCGCGGTGCTCGCGGTCGCGAGCTTCGTGGGGGCGAACTTCGCCCGGCCGAAAATCGCCGGCTAAGCCTTAGCCGCTACCCTCGCCGGCACCTGACGGCCGCTCAGGTCGCGCTCGCCGACCCTGATGTCCTCGTGGTAGACGGCGTCCGCGTTCACCTTCCAGGGGTCGAGCAGGGAGCCGGTTGCGATGCTGCGCGCCACCAGGAGCGCGGTCATCATCGAGTGGTCCTGGTTGTTGTATTTGTGCATGCCGTTGCGGCCGGCCAGGCGTAGGTTGGGCAGCCGGCTCGCAAGGTACTCACGCACGACCGCGACGTTGGCCTGGTAATCGCCGTCGTAGACCGGGTACGCCTTCGGCTGGCGGACGACGACGCCGTCGAAAACATCTGCCGGCGAACAGATGCCGAGCTGCCCCAGCTCTTGCTTGGCGAGAGCGATCAACTCCTCGTCCCTCATCGTCCACATGCCGTCGCCTTCGAAGCAGAAATATTCGAGGCCCAGGCAGGTCTTGCCCTGGTCCGGCACCATGTCCGGGCTCCAGTTCTTGAAGTTCTGGATGCGACCGACCTTCACGCCCGGGTCGTGGATGTAGATCCAGTTGTCGGGAAAGACGTGGGCGCGGTCGATCATCAGGGCGATGCTGATGAAATCCCGGTACCCAAGGTTGTTCGCCGCGTCGCGCACCATGTCCGGCGCTGGGGGGTCGAGCCTGTTCACGAGCTCGCGAATCGGGATGCTGGAGATGAAATCGGTACCGGTATGTGTACGGGTCCGCCCGTCCACGTCGGTGGTCACGACGGCGGTCACCGCGTCGCCGACGTGACAGACGCGGGTCACCGCCTCCCCCAACCGCACGGGATTTCCCTTCGACGCGCTGATCTCGGCCACGCGCTCCCACATCTGGCCCGGGCCGAGCCGCGGGTAGCGGAACCTGTCGATCAGCGTGGTCACGACCTCGCCGCGCTTGCGCGCCTTGCGGCGAGGGAGCAGCGCACTGCGAATGACGACCCAGAGATCCAGGCTTTTGATCCGCTGCGCCGCCCAGTCCGCCGAAAGCTCGCTGGTGCTGATGCCCCACACCTTTTCCGTGTAGGTCTTGAAAAAGATGTTGAAGAGGCGCCAGCCGAACTGGTTGCGCACCCACTCCTCGAGGGTCTTCGGGTTCTTGATCGGGCGCAGCCGGGCACTCGCGTAGCTGGCCAGGCAGAGAACGGCCTCGACCGGTCCGAGGTTCCACAACGCGTTGACCGCCTGGATGGGATAGGCGAAGAAGCGGCCGCGGTAGTAGATCCGCGAGAGCCGGCCCCGGCTCAGCATCTCGTCGCCGAGGATCTCGGTCCAGAGGTCTTCGACCTCTTCGTTCTTGGAGAAGAAGCGGTGACCGCCAATGTCGAACCGGTAGCCGTTGTGTTCGACCGTGCGGGCCAGGCCGCCGACCTGTTTTGGGTCTTTCTCCACGACCGTCACCGGGACGTCGCGCTTCAGCAGCTCATAGGCGGCGGTGAGGCCGGCCGGGCCGGCGCCCATGACGACGACGTGCTTTCGCTCGCCTCTGGCGATCAAGGTGGCCACAGTATCAACGCGAGTAACTAGTTGAGAGGGCCTTTACTGCGGATCTTGGCGCGGAAGAGGACTGCGTCCCCTTCCGCGGGCCATCCCCTGGTTCCACAGGCGACGCCTGGGAGGCGTCTGGAGGTACGCGCCCGGCGACGGCCGGAGTGAATCCGGCCTCGGCGCTAGGCTCGTTAGTTCAAAGGCCCTTTACTGCGGATTTCGTCGACCTTCACCAGGGCATCGCGCAGGCCCTTGATCCAGTCGGCCTGGTGCATGCCGACCAGGCGCACGCACCAGGCGAGGGCCTCGCTCCGGCTGCGGGCGACGCCGCCGGCGACGAGCGTGTCCAGGATCGAGCGTTCGCTCATCCGGAGCCTCGTCATGACGGGCACGCTCAGGGTGGTGAACACCTTCGATTCGTCGCCGCACCTGGCGCCCCACGCGACCTTGCGCCTGAACTGCCGCTCGGCATCCCGCGCGATCCGGATCCGGTCGTCTCGGGTCTCCTCCCGAAACCGCTCGATGCGCGCCGAGCGAGCGGCCCCTCGGCCCTCGCTCGAGGTGCCGCCCGCCAGTTCCACGTCCGGCAAGGTGCCCACGACGAGGATCTCCTCGCCGTCGGCCGTGACCTGTGGAGGCCCGACAAACCAGCCGGCCGGAACTCGACTGGCGAACCAGGCGCGGAGGTCCTCAGGCATGGATTACAAGATTACGGGCGAGGCCCCGGGCGTGTCTCTGCTCTAGGCTGCCGCCTCCGCAGGCTTCTGGCCCAGAAACTTGATCTCTTCCACCACGACCTCGGTCCGGTACCGCTTCTGGCCGGCCGCGTCCTCCCAGGAGCTCGTGTGCAGCTTGCCCTCGGCGTAGATCGAGCGTCCTTTCTTCAGGTACTGGCCGGCGAACTCAGCCAGCTTGCCGAACGCGACGAGGTTGTGGAACTCGGCCTGTTCCCGGCGATTGCCTTCCTCGTCCTTGCCCAGGTACGTGTTGGTCGCCAGCCGCATCTTGGCGACGTAGGTGCCCTTGGGTGTCGCCTTCACGTCCGGCTCCGCCGCCAGGTTGCCGACCAGAATGACCTTGTTGACCATTGCATCACCTCCAGGAAATTGACCTTCAGCCTAGGGCTGGGCGGCGCGCGCGCCCACCCAGCCTGTTAAGAGGCAAGAAACCAGGCCGGGTCGACAGGAAACCGGTCGACGTTGACCTGGAGGTGGACGTGGGGACCCGTGGCCAGTCCGGTGGCGCCGACAAGGCCGATCAGCTGTCCGGGACTCACCGCGTCACCCTGCCCGACCCGAAATGCAGACAGGTGACCGTAGAGAATCCGTACGTGCGCGTCGACCACGACCCTGACGAAGTTGCCCGCGCCGTCGGGGTCGTAACCAACGAACGCCGTGCCGGCGGTCGCGGAAAAGACGTCTGAACCCAGCGCGGCCGCGAGGTCGATCCCGGTATGGAGATGCCGCGTGGGGCACCTGGGATCGAACGGTTCCAGCTCGAACGTCGTACAGCCAAAAGGCTGCGTGACCCGCGCCCCGGGGACGACCGCCGAGACGGGAAGGCGGACGTGGCTTGGCACCTGGGTCGCGGCGATGAGCAGGAGGGCAAGGGCGCCGGCGGCCAACGCGAGGACGCGCATCAGGCCTTGACCAGCGCGCGCCCGATGTGGCCGAGCGCCTTGAGGGCGGTCGACTCCAGGCGATGCGCGGCCTTCTCGGCGCCGCCGATCGCGCCGGGGATCTTGAACACGATGAGCAGCGACGCCAGGGCAAAGAGGTGATGGACGGGCGTGAAGCCGTCGTGCTCGAGGGCGAGACCGACCGACAGCACGAAAAGCTGGGCCGGCTGCATGAAGAGATTGGTCGTGAAGTGGGAGCTCCACATCCGGGCGAGGTGGTGAGTCTCCGGGAGGACGAAGAACAAGGCTGCCAGCGGCGCCGTGACCGCGAGCACGACCAGCACCGCGTAGCGCACGAGATAGGCGATCGCGAGCACGCCATACCCACCCGCGAGCGCGCCCGTCGTGATGATCTCCCACGTGCCCGCGTTCGGGTTGTGCGTGTAGCTCGCCGCGAAGGTCGCGAGGTCGTCGTGCGTTGTGAAGCTCAGCAGAGCGCCGCAGATGGCGTTGTTGGCCGCGACCGCCATCTGGAACAGGGGCATCGCGAAGTTGATGAGGACCGTGCCCATGAACAGCCGCGGCAGTACGGCGCGCGCGTCGTACTGGGTCGTGACGCCCTGGCTGAGCATGATTCGATACGACGCCCACACCGCGATCAGGACCATCGCGGCGTTGGCGGCCATCTGCACCTTCGGTTCGAAGCGCTGGACGGTCGAGTTGTAGATGAAGTCCCCGCCGGTCTCGAAGTCCGTCGTGCTGAGGATGAATGTGAACCAAACCTTGAGAAGCAGGCCGACGCTGTCCTCGAGCAGGTGAGCGACGATCAGGTTGGGATGGACGAGGGTGTAGAGGTAGCCCTCGATGCGGCTGAGCTGCTGGGCGAACTCGTCCCACGGCCAGTTCATCGGCTAGTGCGATGGCACGGAGCTCGTGAGAATGCCGACCAGTGAGCTCGCGACTTCGACGCCTATGGTGCCGACGACGATCCGCGAGATCCACTGCTTGGCCGCCAGCGCGGACTTGGATTCGACCGCAGTGATCTTCCAGATGAACGCGAAGATGAACGCGAGCGCGCCGATCGATCCCACCAGGGCCTGGCCCATATGGATCCAGGTGTTGATCAGATCGAGGATTGGATCGACGTTGGGTTGAGCGGCGAGAAACATCGTGAGCGCCTCCTGGTCTTTTCGCCGAACGCTAGCGACGAGCGGAGGCGCGCGAAACCCTGGTTGTTAACGCGAGCGCACGCGAGCGCCCACTCCGTCCAGGAGAATCTCCAGAGCTGACACTGATCTGCCTGGCGGCCGAGGTTCGTTGGGCGCTGCGACGATTTTTTCGACCTTGGGTTCGTACGTGTCCAGTTCGAACTTCACGACGCCGCTGCTGACATCGAGCTCGTACCGGTCCGCGGCGCCGGCCGCGCCTTCGCTCTGCCAGTGCACATCGAACACAGCGACCTTGCTCGCAAACTCGTCCAGCTTCAGCTTTACCGCGCCCGTGTGGACGACGGCGACCACCGCTGCGTCCTTCGGCCTGTGCAGCGAGACGCTGACCACGCCGCTCGAGATGTGGATGGGCACCACGCCGCGCGGACGCGGAAGGAAACACTCGACTCGACTGGCACCGCTGTCGACGTGGATCTCGCGGACGTCGAGCCCACCGACGTCGAGCACGGTATTCCACGTGGGCGCCTGGATCTTGAAGCGCCACGGCCGCCGTGGGTTGAGCTCGATCTCACCATGGCCGACCCCACGCACGCGCCGCACCACCACTGACTCACCCCTGACAACGGCCGGGGCGGCGGCGGACTGCTCATGCGGCACGTGGAACAGGGTCTGCATGCCCGGCGTTCCTGCCCGAACGACGACGCCATGTGAGCCCGTGTCGATCGCGAGCAAAGCGGGTTCGCCGCCGGCTTCGACGACGGGCACCTCGGCGGGGGTGCGGCCCGCGATGACGTAGGTCATCGCCATCAGGGCCACGTCGCCCGCTTCCTTCGCCTGCAGGCCGGCGCCCTGGAGCTGCGCCTTGATGTCGGCGAACGTGTGGCTGCGCTCGAATGCAGCCGGGACCTCGAGCAGGATGCGATCGGCGTCCTTCTGGGCGGCGACCCGGCGCCGCAGCGCTTCGACGCTCGCGAGCACACCCCGCCGCCAGTCGCCGCCCCGGCGGGAGCGGGGTATGGTCTCGAAGATCTCCTCCGCCAGCAGCTCGAACAGCTCTTGGCGGTCGCGGACGTGCCAGTAGAGCGAGGCAGCCTTGACGTCGAGACGCTCGGCCAGCGCCCGCATCGAGAGGCCCTCCAGCCCCTCCTCGTTGATCAGGGCGAGGGCCGCCGCGACCAGGCGCTCCCTCGTGAGTCCGCTCTGAGTCTCTTCTGCTGGGCTCAATGGCATCGATTCTCCTCTAATCCCGGTAGTGGCACTTGCAATCCTAACAGCGTTAGGGATACTATGCAAGCCAAGGCACCTAACGCCGTTAGCTAAAGGAGATACCGATGAGCGAACAGATCAAGGAGCGTTTCTCGGACCCATTCGTCGAGGGCTGGAGCAACTGGGGCTCGCCGGTTGGCCTCGGCCTGTTCTTCGTCCTCATCGCGGTGGCGGTCGACCTGGTCCGCCTGGCCTTCAAGTGATGCGCTCCAGGTGGCTCGCGCTCGGAGCGGTCGCCGGCCCGATTCTGCTCACGTCGGGCTGGTTCATCCTGGGCTTCCTCAGCCCGGGATACAGCCTGTGGGGAACCCGGATCGCGCCGTACTCGGCGATCAGCCAGCCGCTGAGCGGGCTAGGCCTCGGCCCGACCGGCCCGTACATGAACGCGGCATTCATCGTCAGCGGCCTTTTGATGGTCGCGGGCGTCATCGGCGTGTTTCACCAGATTCCTGAGATGAGCGCGCGCCGACGGATGATCGCCACCGCACTGCTCTGTCTGCCCGGTGTGGGCTCTGTGCTCGACGGCATCTTCAACCTCGAGCAGTTCCTGCTCCACTTCGCCGGTTTCCTGCTGGCCCTGACCACGATCATCACCTTCCCCCTGGTTGGATTGCTGCTGCGCCGCGCGGTGGGGTGGCGGCGGTTTGGCTCGTGGCTCATCGCCGGCGGCCCGATCACGCTGGGCCTGGCGGCCCTCTACTTCATGACCTTCACGCCGACCGTCGAAGGCGTGCAGACGGGCATCGCCGGGTTGACGGAGCGGGCGCTCGTGCTCGAACTCCAGGCCTGGTACGTGGCCCTCGGCTGGCTCGCCTTTCGCCGGCCCGCTCCGACCCCAACTTTCGCATTCAGCTGATTCAAAGGAGGTTCCCAACCGTGGACAAGATCCGAAACCACCCTATGGCAGCGCTGGGCGTGCTCGTGCTCGGCCTGTTCATGACCCTGCTCGACCTGACCATCGTCAACATCGCCATCCCGTCGATCGTCGACGGCCTGCACGCGAGCCTCGACCAGGTGCTGTGGGTCCTCAACGCCTACAGCCTGCTCTACACCGTTCTGCTCATCACCTCGGCGAGGCTCGGTGACATCTACGGTCCCCGCAACCTGTTCGCCGCCGGCGTGGTGATCTTCACCGTCGCCTCGGGCTTCAGCGCCTTGGCGCAGGACCCGACCCAGCTCATCGTGTCGCGCGGGCTGCAGGGTCTGGGCGCGGCGGTGCTCGCCCCGCAGGGTCTGCCTTTGATGATGTCCCTCTTCCCTGTCGAGAAGAGGGGCGGCGTCTTCGCCGTCTACGGGATCATCGCCGGCGTTGCGGTGATCGCGGGACCAACCGCGGGCGGCTTCCTGGTCAGCCACTTCGGGTGGCGCTCGATCTTCACGGTCAACCTTCCCATCGGCGTCCTCACGTTTGCGCTCGCCATGCTTCTCATCCCAGATCTCCGGCCGGGACGCCGCCACCGCCTTGACGTGCTCGGCGTCGCGCTCGCGACCGCTGGCCTGCTGGGCGTGGTCTTCGGCCTCATCGAAGGTGAGCGCTACGACTGGGGCGTCGTGACCGGGACGATCACGATCCCCGAGATCATCGCCGCCGGTTTCGCACTTCTCGGGCTGTTCCTCTACTACCAAGCGCGGCGCCAGGACGCCGAGCCGCTACTTCCGTTCGCGGTGTTCAAGGACCGCAACTTCACGCTGATGACCTTCGTCATGGCCGCGATGGGGTTTGCCATCCTCGGCATCTACCTGCCCCTCACCATCTACATGCAGTCGGTGCTCGGGCTGAGCGCCATCGACGCCGGCATCACCCTCGCGATTCAACCGGTGGCGATGTTCTTCTCGTCCGGGTTCGCAAGCGCGCTCGTCCAGAAGGTCAACGGCAAGTACCTGCTGATCCCAGGCTTGCTCGCCCTTGCGGCCGGGACCGGCTACATCGACTGGGCCGCGAAGGCCGGCTCCGGGAGGTGGGACTTCACACCGGGGCTGATCCTCAGCGGGCTGGGCATGGGCTGCATCTGGACGCCGGTGTTCAGCATCGCCACCCGTGACCTCCCCGCCTACCTGGGCGGCGCCGCCTCAGGCGTCGTCAACACCATCCAGGAGATGGGCGGCGTGCTCGCCAGCGCTGTCGTCGGCGCCTTCCTGCAGAACCGCCTTGCCATCGCGCTGTACGACCAGGCGGTCGCCGCCTCGGGCGAGCTGCCGGAACAGTACCGCGGCCCGTTCGTCGATGGTTTCAGCAAGGCCGGCCACACCGGCTTCGAGGTCGGGACCGGCCAGTCGGGAGCCAGCCTCGACCTGCCTGCCCAGGTCCAGGCCGTCGCGCACCACGTCTTCACCCAGGCCTTCGTCGACGCGATGCACCCGAGCCTGATCCTGCCGATCGCGGTCCTGGTCGCCGCGGCGCTCGCCTCGACCTTCGTCCGCGGGCCCCGGCGCACCGCGATCGCCGCCCTCCACGAGGAAGAAGCGGCCGTGGCCTAACCTTTTTGGTGATGGCGAAGAAGCTCGCCGAATACGAGGCCAAACGAGACTTCAAGAAGACCCCAGAACCTGGCGCTCGGCTGCCTAAAAAGGCAACCCGGGCGCCTCGGTTTGTCGTCCAGGAGCACCACGCTCGCCGCCTCCACTGGGACTTCCGGCTCGAGAAGGACGGCGTCGGTGTCTCGTGGGCCGTTCCCAAAGGCATCCCACCGGATCCGAAGCAGAACCACCTGGCCGTCCACGTCGAAGATCACCCGCTGGAGTACTTCAAGTTCGCGGGCGAGATACCGCAGGGCGAATACGGCGCGGGCAAGGTCTTGATCTGGGACGAGGGGACTTACGAAACGGTCAAGTGGTCGGACCGCGAGGTGATGGTCGTCCTGCACGGCAACCGCCTGCAGGGTCGGTACGTCCTGTTTCGAACACGCGGCAACGACTGGATGATCCACCGCATGGACCCTCCGCAGGATCCAGACCGCAAGCCCATGCCGGACAAGCTGGTGCCGATGATGGCGAAGCTCGAACCCAAAGTGCCGCGACCGGACGACGCCTGGGGTTTCGAGTTCAAGTGGGACGGGATCCGCGCGCTCGCTCATGTCGACGGTGGCCGGGTCAGGCTGCAGAGCCGTACCGGCGAGGACATCACACCTCGCTACCCCGAGATCCACCCGATGGGTCGAGCCCTGAGCTCGGCGGAGGTCATCCTCGACGGCGAGGTCGTCGCCCTCGACGACCGGGGGAGACCGAGCTTCGAGGAGATCCAGCAGCGCATGGGTCTCACGGCGGACAACGAGATCCGCCGCAAAATGAAGGAAGTCCCGGTCACTTACATGGTCTTCGACCTGCTGTGGCAGGATGGCCACTCCCTGATGGAGCGGCCGTACACCGACCGCCGGAAGGCACTGTCGGCCCTCAAGCTCGCGGGCGCCTCGTGGCAGACACCTCCCTACGAGACGGGCGGCGGTCAGACCATGCTCGACGCCAGCACGAAGGCCGGCCTGGAGGGCATCGTCGGCAAGAGGCTCGACTCCAGATACGAGCCTGGCCGCCGGAGCGGCGCGTGGGTGAAGGTCAAGAACCGCAACCGCCAGGAGCTGGTGGTCGGCGGCTGGCTCGAGGGCGAGGGCAAGCGCAAGGGCTATCCTGGCGCGCTGCTGGTCGGCTACTACGACGACGGCAAGTTCGTCTATGCCGGAAAGGTCGGCACCGGGTTCACCGACAAGACGCTCGACGAGCTCAACCAGAAGCTCAAACCGCTCGCCATCGACAAGAGCCCCTTCACCGGCGGCGCCGCCCCGCCCCGCGCCGCACACTTCGTCAAACCGAAGGTCGTGGCTGAGTTCGAGTTCGTAGAGTGGACGCGGGGTGGGCAATTGCGGGCGCCGGCGTTCAAGGGCTTCCGTGTCGACAAGCCGGCGCAAGAGGTGAGCCGCGAAGGTGGCTAAGGAAACCTCGGTCGAGGTCAAGATCGACGGCCGCACCCTCAAGCTGACCAACCTCGAAAAGGTGCTCTACCCCGAGGTCGGCTTCACCAAGGCGCAGGTCATCGACTACTACACACGCATCGCGCCGGTCCTGCTGGTCCACACTCGCGACCACCCGCTGACGCTCAAGCGATATCCGAACGGCGTCGACGGTGAGTTCTTCTACGAGAAGAACTGCCCGAAGCACAGACCGGACTGGGTGCAGACGGCGACCGTGTGGAGCGGGGGCAACAACCGCGATATGTACTACTGCCTCGCGCAGGACCTGCCGACGCTGGTCTGGCTCGCCAACCTGGCGACCCTCGAGATGCACACGTCGCTGTCGCTGTGCAGCAAACTGCCCGAGCCGCGGACGCTGGTCTTCGACCTCGACCCCGGACCGCCCGCGACGATCGTCGAGTGCTGCCGCATCGGGCTGATGCTCCGTGACGTCTTCGCCGAGCACGGGCTCGAGTCTTACGCGAAGACCTCAGGCTCCAAGGGCCTGCAGCTCTACGTGCCCCTCAACACCAAGGTCGACTACAACCAGACCAAGGTCGTCTCCAAGGGCCTCGCCCAGCATTTCGAGGAGACGCACCCCGACCTCGCGGTGCACAAGCAGCTCAAGGAGCTGCGAGCCGGCAAGGTCCTGATCGACTGGAGCCAGAACGACGAGTACAAGACCACGGTCAACGTCTACTCGCTGCGCGCTCGTACGAGGCCGACCGTCTCCACCCCGGTGTCCTGGGACGAGGTGGAGAAATGCCTGAAGGGGAAGGACCCGAGTCTGCTCGTGTTCGACTCGGACCAGGTGCTCAAGCGCATCGAAAAGCTTGGCGACCTGTTCGCACCCGTGGCCAAGAAGAAGCAGAAGCTCCCGAAATCGCTGCTCGATTTCACGGGAGGCAAAACGGCGCTCGAGAAGATGGCCAACCGGCGCCATGGTGGGTCCGGAAGGTATCGGCGGCAGTAGTAAGCGCCCGCGCGTGGTCATCGCCGGGGCGGGCTTCGGCGGGCT
>DASWDZ010000090.1:0-19121 GCA_036395015.1 Candidatus Dormiibacterota bacterium
CAGGTCCTTGATCATGCCGAGGCTGACCACGTCGCGTCCGAGGTCGGGATCCTTGATCGCGGACAGCACCGCGAGGATCTCGTCCTTACTGGGCACTGAAGATCACCGCCGCACGCATGGCGAGCACCGCGATCAAGACGAGGACCGAGACGACGGTCGCCTCCACCGCGACGGGCGCGAGGGCAGCAGTCTCGGTCCCGTGGCTGACGCGGGAGGGTCGCCGGAAGCCGAGCAATGACGCGCCGATTCCCACCAGGGCGAGGATCCACAGCGGGAACCACGGCACGATGCGTGCCGCCTGGCCCGCCAGGGCCACCGTGAGGAAGAAGGCGACCAGCAGGACGAGCTCGAGGATGGAGAAATACCCGTCGGCGAGCCGTAAGCGTTCCAGGCTGTGCGCGGCTTCAGCCCGGTAGCGCACCAGCAGCGTGATCAGGGCCGCCGAGCCGCTCAAGCCCGAGGCGAGGAACAGGCCGCTGATCATCCAGGTGTCGCTCCAGACTGGCTGGTTGCTCACGCTGAGGAGCACTCCGGTGTAGGAGGTGATGAAGAGCCCCACCACGGAGCCGACGATCATGAAGACGCGATTGATCGCACCCGGCAGCAGCGGTCTGCCCCGCCGGTCGGCCAACCAGGCGTCCGCCGCCGAGACGAGCGCGAAGAACCCGAAAACCAACAGCGCCCACACACCTACCGACATCGGTGACCAGTACTTGAAGTTCAGGCCGGTATCGCCTGGCGTGACGTTGATGAGCATGTGCCAGAACTTCCACCAGCTCGCTCCCAGGTCGGCGGTAAGGAGGATCGGGCAGATGATCGTGGCCAAAAGGCTGATGTAGAAGCCGATCCTGGCCGCCGGTTCGTCGCGGGCGTCGCCGGACAGACGCAGGAGCGTCGCCAGTGCGTACGAGCCGCCCGCGAGCCCGGCGAAGAAGAAGTAGAACAGGATCCACCAGAGCCATTCCGGCGCATGGACGAAGTGCTCGGCGGCCAAAAACACCTAACTCATCCCCCGGCGTCGGAACGCCACGAGCCCAGCGATCACCCCCAGGACCCCGGTCACGAGAGCTGCCGCATAACCGCCGATGTTGTTCCGGCTCGGCAACGTTGCGTTCTCGGCGTTGGGCAGGCCGTAAGTCTCCGGCTTGTCCATCAGCAAGAAAAAGGCGTTCAGGCCTCCATAGACCTTGTCGTCGCGGCCGTAGAGCTGGGCCTGGCTCACCCCCTGACTGTGGAGCGCCGCAAGACGTACGTCGGCCGCTTTCTGGAGCTCGGCCAGCGGTCCGAACTGGATGGACTGCGTAGGACACGCCTTCGCGCATGCCGGCTCCAGGCCTCCCTGCAGCCGGTCGTAGCAAAGTGTGCATTTGTGCGCGGTGCCCGTCTCCTGGTTGATGCCGATCACCCCATAGGGGCAGGCGGCGATGCAGTTGCGGCACCCGTTGCAGACGTCTTGCTGGATGAAGACGGTGTTGAACTCGGTCCGGATGATCGCGCCGGTCGGGCACACCTCCATGCAGCTCGCCTGCTTGCAGTGCTTGCAGACGTCCGACATCATCAGCCACGCGGTGCCGTTGCCAGGCGTCGAGGATCGATCCGGCACGTGCTCGATGAATTTCACGTGGCGCCAGTTCTGCGCGTCGAGCTTTCCGGTGTTGTCGAAGCTGTCGGCCAGGAAGCTCGGGCTGTCGCCCTGCAGCTGGTTCCACTCCTTGCAGGCGACCTCGCACGCCTTGCACCCGATGCAGATGCTCGTGTCGGTGAAGAAGCCGTACTCCTGGCCTGCCTGAATGGTCGCCATGCTCAGAACCCCATCAGGTTGCTGGTGATCTTGGAGTAGCCCTGCTCGCGGGCGTAAAGGTCGAGTGGAATCGCGGCCAGCTCATCCACGAGAGGCACGGCGCCGCGCTCTGTCGCCAGGTCGATGCTCAAGAGGTAGCGCCGGCAGGATTCGCATGCATCGACGCGCATGTGCGGAAAGACAGCGGGATGCTGCGCGCCAGCGACGCCGCCTGGGAGTCCGCGCACCACGCTCCCTCGCTCGCCGGAGGTGGTGCCGTGCTCGCCGAAGATGCTCAACCTGGAGCTCGCATCCTCGCCGCAGAAGGCGCACGTCATCCGGGGGTAGCCCCAGGCTGCGCCGCATCGCGCGCACAGGAGATACCGGAGCCCGGTGGCGAGGTCGTCCTGAGCGACCGCGAAGTAGCTGAGCTGAGGCGGGCCGCCGCACTCGGGGCAGTGGCGTGCGTCGCGCGAACCTGAACACGCCGACCGCGCCTCGGGGCCGAGCGCTTCCAGCACGGGCCCCAGCGACGCGCGCGCTAGATAGCGGTCGACTGCCGGCTGCTCGTCGCCTTGCATCCAGCGCCGGATCATGCCGCGCGGATCCTCGATGTCGAGTCGCTTGATGAGCTCTGAGCGCAGCCGATCCGGGCCGACCGCGACGGTCACGTCGATCACGCTCGGGACGACCACCTCGGCGACAAACGCCACCAGGCTGCCGGAACCCGGCCGGGAGGCAGCTGCGTCCCCGAACCCCTTCTCCTGGACGCCGAGCAGCGCGCCGTAGAAATCCAGGACCTGGCGCGCAAAGCCATACCTGGTGCGGAGCTCGCCCACGCGCCGCCGTCGCTCGGTCCACGGATCGACGGCGGTGATCGCGACGGCCATCAGATCTTCTCCAGGTTGACGAGGAACGCCTTGAACTCGGGCGTCCGCGCGCTCGCGTCGCCGACGAATGGCGTCAGCGCGTTAGCCAACCAGTACCGGCCGTGGCTGGGATCGCTGTCAGCGGAAACCCCGACGTAGCCCCAGTGGATCGGGATCCCGATCTGGTAGACCTTCTGGCCCGCCACCGTCATCGGCCCGAGGCGCTTGGTCACAAGGGCGAGGACCTCGAGCTTGCCCCGTTTGGACGAGACGCGCACCTGGTCGCCACTCTTGATCCCCTTTTCACTGGCGAGCTCGTCGGGGATCTCCACGAATGGCTTCGGCTGGAGCTGAACCAGATGAGGCACGTGCTGGGTCACGTAGTGCTCATGCTCGGTGAGCCGGTAGCTCGTCGCGATGTACGGGAACTCTTTCGCCGTGCCAAAGCGATCGGGCCGTCCGGCCGCCTTGTCGTAGAGGAAGGCGACCGGGGACGCCGAGTTAGCCGGGTGCAGCGGGTTGGCGACCGGCGACTCGACCGGCTCGTAATGCTCGGGGAACGGGCCGTCGACCATGCCGCTGCTGAAGAGCCGGCCGACGCCCTCGCCGTTCATGATGAACGGCAGCCAGGCGCTCGGATCCTTGGGGTTCATGGTGGCCGGGTAGTCGGGGACATCGCCGACCCACCTCGTCCCGTCCCAGGTGATCCCCGGACGCGAAGGATCCCAGGGCTTGCCGTCGAGGTCGGCCGACGCCCGGTTGTACATGACACGACGGTTGAGCGGCCAGCTCCACGACCACCTGGGGTAGAAGCCCAGGCCGGTCGGGTCATTCGTCTTCGGGTCCTGGATGCCCTGACGGCGCTTCATCAGGTTGCCGTCCTCGGTGTAGCTCCCGGTGTAGATCCAGTCGCCCGTGGTCGTGGTGCCGTCATCCCTGAGCAGAGCGAACGAGGACATCTGCTTGCCGGTGGTCAGGTCCTTGCCGTTGATCTCTTTCGCGATCTCGTCGAGCTCCGGCTTGTTCGGGTCCTTGTAGTTGAACGTCATGGCCATGATCGGGTCGGGAAACTTGCCGCCCTGCGCCTGGTACAGCTTTTTCACGCGCTGGAAAAGGTCGGCAAGGATCCAGTGGTCGTGCCGCGCCTGCCCCTCCGGCGGCAGGACCTGGTCCTTCCACTGAGACCAGCGGCCGCTGTTGACGAACGATCCGTCCTTCTCGATCCAGTGAGTCGTCGGGACCATGAAGACCTCGGTCTTGACCTGGCCCGCATCCACGCCCGGCGCGTGCCAGAACTCGGAGCTCGTGGTCGGCAGGGCGTCCATCACGACCAGCCACTTCAGGTTGCCGAGCGCCTGGCGGACCTGGTTGCTGTCGGGGCCGATGCTGGCCGCGGTCATGCCCGACAGGATCAGCCCCTCCATCTTGCCCTTCAGCGCCTGGTCGTGGATCGTCATCCAGGACGCGTTGCCGGCCGGCTTGGGGATGAAGTTGAACGCGAACTCGTTGTCCTTCGTCGCGGCGTCGCCGAACCAGCCCTTCAGTGTGCTGACCATGAACTTGGCGTAATTGGTGCCGAAGAAGTTCCAGGAGTTCTTGTCCGACTTCTTCGGCGCGCTCACGGCGACGTAGTCGGCGATTGTCTTCTGCCCGGGGGCGGGGATCCTCAGGTAGCCGGGCAGGATCTCCCAGGAGATCGCGTGGTCGGTGTTGCCCTGGATGTTGGCGTGCCCGCGCTCGGCGTTCATCCCACCGCCGGGCCGGCCCATGTTGCCGAGCAGGAGCTGCAGCACCGCACCGGATCGGATCAGCTCGCCGCCGGTGGTGTGGTGCGTCAGCCCGACCGCGTAGACGATCGTCATCACCTTGTCGGGCTTGCCCATCTGGCCGACCAGGTCGGCGACCTTGTTGAAGTCCTGGACCGGGATGCCGGTGATGCTGGAAACCATCTCCGGTGTGTACCGCGAGTAGTGCGTCTTCATCAGCTGGAACACCGACCGCGGGTCCTGCAGCGTCATGTCCCGCTTCGCGAAACCCGTCGCGGGGTCGGTCTTGTAGCCCCAGCTTGAGATGTCGTACGACCGCTTGGCCGGATCGTAACCGGAGAACAACCCGTCCTGGAACGAGAAATTGTCTTTGACGATGAAAGACGCGTTCGTGTAGTTGCGGACGTACTCCTCGTGGATGAGGGTGTTCTGCAGCACGTGGTTGATCAGGCCGCCGAAGTAAGCGACGTCGCTGCCCGTGCGGATGCGGAGGTACATGTCGGCGACCGCGGACGTCCGCGTGAAGCGCGGGTCCGCGTGGATCATCTTGGCGCCGCGGTCGAGCTTGGCGCGCATGAACCACTGGAACCCGACGGGGTGCGCCTCAGCGGGGTTGGCGCCGTTGATCAGGATGAGGTCGGTGTTCTTGATGTCGCGCCAGTGGTTGGTCATCGCTCCCCTTCCGAACGTGGCGGCCAAACTGACCACCGTGGGGCCGTGTCAAACCCTGGCCTGTTGCTCCAGGTGTACCAGTCCCAGGCCCCGCATCAGCTTGGTGGCCAAGTAGCCCTCCTCCGAGCTGAAAGCGGCGCCGCCCGCGAAGGCGATGCCTTCGGTGCGATTGACGGTGTTGCCGTTGCCATCCGTGGTGACGAACGTGGCGTCGCGAGACGACTTGATGTTCTTCGCGATCTTGTCGAGCATGTCGTCCCACGAGATCTTCTGCCAGCCGGTGGCTCCCGCCGGGCGGTAGAGCGGCGATTCGACGCGCCGCGGCGAGATGGCCAGCTGCATGGCGGTGGCGCCCTTGGGGCACAGGCGGCCCTCGTTGACCGGGCTGTCCGGGTCACCTTCGATCTGCAGGAGCTCTGTCTTGCCTGCGCTGGTCTGGCGGGTGTATGCGACGAGCGAGCAGCCGACCGCGCAGTAGGGGCAGATGCTGTGCAGCTCTTTGGCCCCGGCGATCCGCAAGGTTTGCCGGACCCTGGTCGATTTGGCCAGGGCAAGGTCGAAGCCGAGCCCCGACGCAGCAAGAGCGCCGGCCCCGGCCGCACCCACTTTGAGGAATTCCCGACGCGTGACAGTCGGCAAAGGCGTTCCTCCCCCGAACGCGTTGACGCTAGCTCAGCAGGGACGCGGCGTCAAGTTTTCAGCCAACTGACATGTCGAGATCACCACGGTCGTCCGGCTCCGGGTTGCGCAGCAGGTCGATCAGGCGCGGATCCCACCGGACGATCACGCCGGTCGCGCCGGCGGCCTCGTGCTCTTGCAGGGTTGCCTTCCAGCTGCTCTTGTCCGCCGGGATCGGTACCTCAACCCACGTCTCCCCCGCCGGTAGGGAGCTGACCACGCGGCCGCGACCGAGCTTCTGCAGGAGCTCAGGGGGTTCCGCCTCCGCGAACCGCAGGCGGAGCCGGTCGGTGACGGCGGCGACCGCCGCGAGGAGAATCGCCTGGTCGAGGCTGTCACCCTCGAGACCGACCATCTCCGCGCCTGCCGCTTCGAGTGCTCGCACGTCGGCCAGGAACTCGCCGGCCTCGCCGATCGTGGCCGGCATCGTGACCGCGACTTTGATCACAGCGCCAAATCTAGCGCGCGGGCTAACCGCGGCCTGTCGTCTTCACCTGAGAGAGGCGCCGGATGGACTCGCGGAAAGACTTTGCGAAGCCTGCGACCCCCTCTTCCTCCAGCTGCTGCGTGATCGCGGCCAGGTCGACGCCGTTCACCGCCAGCTGGTCCAGGACCTGCCGGGCCTCCTCGACGTCCTCGGGCAACGTCAGCGCCACCCGGCCGTGGTCCCGGAAAGCCTCGAAGGTCGCCACCGGCATCGTGTTGACGGTCGCGGGGCCAATGAGCTCCTCGACGTACATGACATCGCGATAGCGCGGATTCTTGGTCGACGTGCTCGCCCACAGACAACGCTGCACCGACGCGCCGGCTTCGCGCAGCGCGTCCCATCGTGGGCCCGAGTGCAGTTGCGTGAACATCTCGTAGGCGAGCTTGGAGTTGGCGATCGCGGCGCGGCCGAAGAGACGCTCGACGTTCCCCTTCCGTTTCGAGAGCTGCTCATCCACCTTGGTGTCCACGCGGCTCACGAAAAAGCTCGCCACGCTGTGGACGCGGCCCAGGTCGCCGCCTCGCGCCCGCAGCTGCTCGAGGCCGCTGAGGAAAGCCTCGACGACTTTCACATAGCGCTCGACCGCGAAGATCAAGGTCACGTTGATGTTCGCGCCCTCGGCGATCATCGCCTGGATCGCGGGAAGGCCGGCGGGCGTGGCCGGGATCTTGACCATCACGTTCGGTCGGGACACCCGCGCGTGCAGGTCACGGGCCGCGGCGATCGTCTTCTCAGTGTCACCGGCGATCTCCGGAGAAACTTCGATGCTGACGAACCCATCGCCTCCGTGCTCCTTTTCGTAAACCGGTCGCAGGACGTCTGCGGCCGCCTGCACGTCTTCGATGAGCAGGTCCCACACCATCGACTCCGCGTCCTGGCCTTTGTCCAGGCGTCTCGCCACATCGTCCGAGTACGCGTCAGAGCTCTCGAGAGCCTTGGCGAAGATCGTCGGATTGGCGGTCACACCGGCAACTCCGGCATCGCGGTGCCTGGCGAGCTGACCGGAACGGATCATGGCCCGGTCGATCTGGTCGAGCCAGACGCTCTGGCCGAGCCGCCGCAGCTGCGCGATTGGGTCGCTCTTGTCCATACCCCCAAGATAGGCAACCCTCCGAGCGCGCGGTTGCTCCCATACTCGGTGGATGACGAACACCACCGAGTTGATTCGAGACCTGATGCCGTTTGCAGCCACGCTCGGCATCAGGGCTGATGCGTACGAGGCAGAGAAGGTGGTGCTTTCGATGGACTGGTCACCGTCGCTGTGCACCGCCGGCGGGATCCTTCACGGAGGCGCCGTGATGGCCCTTGCCGATTCGGCGGGAGCCGCTTGCGCGGTGCTGAATCTTCCCGAGGGAGCGAGCGGCACGACCACGATCGAATCGAAGACGAACTTCGTCGGTGCGGTGAGGCGCGGACCGGTTTCGGCGACATCGACGGTGCTCCACCGAGGCGGGACGACAATCCTCGTCGACACGCTGGTACGCGACGATTCCGGAAAGCTGATCGCCAAGGTGACCCAGACGCAGCTCGTGCTGCGGCGCGGCTAATGCTTGCTCGCGGCGGCGACCTTCTCCCGAAGCTCTCGCTTCAGCTCTGAGGAGTCCAGAGACGCGCTGAGATGGCCGGCGACCATCTTCTTCAGCCGCTCGGGCAGCATGCGCTCGAACGTGGCCCGGGCTTCGTCGGGGCCGGCGACGTAAAGCTGCATGTAGGCACCGGATGCCATCTCGCGCTCGACGGTTTTGATGGCCGTCTCCAGGTTCGCCCTGGCCTTGTTCTCCGCCTTGCGCTGATTGCTCGGCGCCGACGTGCCCCCCGCACGCGAGTGGCGGATCTCCGTCCCGTTCAACCGCTCGAGCGGAATCACGTGGTCGAGGATTGCGCCGAACGTCTTGGCGTGCTCCTTGTCGACGACCGCGATCAGCGCGGGCGGATAGTGCTCCAGCTGGCGGAGGATCGGGGCAAGCAGAACCTCTCCCACCTCCAGCCTCTCGTCGGTCTCGTCTCGGAGCTTGATCAGCTCGAGGACGCCGTGTGGCTCGTCGGCGAAGCCTGCGAAAGCAGGGCCTCCCGCGGGCCGAACCACCGCCACGTGATGTCGCAGCCGGCGCATCTCGTACTCCATTAGCTCGCGGTCCTTCTCACTCAGCCGGTGGCTGTACCGATGCAGCAGGTCGCGAAACTCGATGTCGTAGAAACGCGCGTCGTAGCCCTCGAATCGCGCCGGAAGGTAGACGCTCACCGCGCGATTCGAAGCGCGGCGCAGGCGCGGAGCGAGGACGAATAGCGCCAGCAGCGGGCTGTAGTTGGTCATCTGACAATCTTGACCTCTCCCTCGTAGAGTGGTGAATCGACGTGTTCGAGAACGAGACGCAGGTCGCGTGGCAGGCCATGCCGCAGCACGCACCGGTCGTGGCGTCCGATGGCAGCGAGATCGGGACCACGGAGAAGCTGCTCGGGGATCTCGACGACGACATCTTTCATGGCGTCGTGATCAGGCGCGGCGACGGTGAGGCGATCGAGATACCGGCGCGCCGGATCAAGCGCATGACGGAGCGTCACGTCGTCACGGACCTGCAAACCGCCGAAGCGGAGGCGCTGCCGCCGTACCGCGAACCCTGAAGCCGGGGCTTCAGCGCGCAGCCTGCTTTGCCTCCTGCCTGCGCATGAAGTCCATGGCCTCCTCGATCGAGGGGACGTTCACGACGTTGTCGCGTGCGAACTCTTCCGCTTCTGACCAGGCCTTCTCGCGGATTCGTCTGGCCGCCGCCTCGCGGTCGTAATCCAGGCGGCGCAGGCTGACACCCGGACCGAGCATCGCCCAGCAGCCGCCCGGCTCGCCGTAGGTCATGCCCACGCTGCCGGCGTTGATGACGCGCAGCCGGTCGACCATGCGGTCGAACTGCATATGCGTGTGCCCGCAGACGACGAGGTCGGCGTCGACTCCAGCCATGATCTCGCGCATTCGCTCGAGTGGCGTCTCGACAGTGAAGACTCCGGTGTCGTTCTGCGGCACCGCATGGATGAACAGGACCCGTCCGACGCCGTCGACTCCATCGATGGTCACGCTGGGCTGGAAGCCGGCCAGGAAGTCACGCTGCTCGCGATTGATCTGCTTTGCGCACCAGTCGGCAAACGGACCCGCCATCGGCGACGGCGGCTTGCCGTCGAACTCCTCGACCAGGCCCCGGTCGGCGTTGCCACCCACGAAGCGCTTCCGCGGCAGGCTCCTGAGCATGTCGATCGTCTCCGACGGCATCGGGCCGGACGCGACATCGCCGCAGAACACGGTCAGGTCTGGCCTTTCGCGTTCGACCTCCTCGAGCACGGCCTCCAGCGCCGGCAGGTTGCCGTGGATGTCCGCCAGGGCGGCGACCCGCATCGCCGGCTAGGTGCTCTGCATGCGCCGAGCCTCGGCTTCGGCCGTGGCGTGGTCCGCGAACGGACCGTCGAGCCTCACGCCGTCGGCGCGGCCGCTTTCGTCCAGCTCGGCGCTGACCACGTACCACCGCTTGCCAAGGTGCAGGACGCCGTGATGCGACTCCGCCGTCCAGCTCTTCGGCGTGATGCCGACGCGCTCCTCCCCCACGCGATCAGTCTAAGTGGGTACGTCTGCTCACGAAAGCGTCCAGGAGCGACAGCCCGCCGAAGCCGACGAGCAGCACGATGCCCAGGACCAGGAGGGGCCCGCTGAAGCCGTACCGGATCGAGTTGACGAGGACAACGCCGCCCCCCACGCACAGGCCGAGGATCAACCCGAACGCCCGCGGACGCGTGATCGGCATACCTTAGGAACGCGCGACGAAGGCTTTTGGGAGGGCTTGAAAATGCAGTTTCGAGACCTGGTGCGCAGGCGCAGGATGGTGCGCCGGTTTCAGCCCACGCCGCCGATCGGCGTGCTTGGGATCGGGTATCCGAGGCCCGATTCCTTCGACCCGGCGCGGTTTGCGGCGCGACGTCGCTCGCTAGAGTCGATGGTGCACGTGGGTCGCTGGTAGTGAGCGAGGCGCCGGTCGGTCTCTTCGATTCCGGCGTCGGCGGACTGTCCGTCCTGCGCGAGATTCACGCCTTGCTGCCGGCGGAATCCGCCTACTACGTCGCCGACTCGGCGAACGCCCCCTGGGGGGACAAGCCGCCGGAGTTCGTCCGCGATCGCGGCCTGAAGATCGCGCGCTTTCTGATCGCCCACGGCGTGAAGGCGATCGTCATCGGGTCCAACACCGGGACGGCGGGATCGGCCGAGGCGCTCCGGGCAGCGCTCAGCGTCCCGGTGGTCGGAATCGAGCCCGGCATCAAGCCCGCGGTCGCGGCGACGAAAAGCCGCGTCGTGGGCGCGATCGTGCCGGCCGCGGTCGGAGGCTCGGACCGTCTGGCGTCGCTTCTCGACCGCTTCGGCAGCGACGTCAAAGTCATCGTGCAGCCGGTGCCTGGGGTGGTCGAGCACATCGAGGCCGCCGACCTCGACGGTCCCGAGCTGCGCCGCATGGTAGAGGGCTACGTCCGGCCGATGCTCGATGCCGGCGCCGACACGATCGTGCTTGGTTCCACCCATTACGTGTTTCTCAAACCGCTTCTCACCGAGCTCGCCGGGCCGGACGTGACGCTGATCGAGACGGGCGAGGCCGTCGCGCGCCGCCTGGGTGCGGTCCTCGAGGAAAAAGGCCTGAGGGCCGAGGGACCCGAAGCGCACGAGCGATTCTGGACGAGTGGCGATCCCGACAGGTCGCGGCGCGTGATCAGCACGCTGCTTGGGCGCCCGGTCGAGGTGGAACGGCTGCCCGAGCTATAGGTGGTGCCGGGCAAGCCGCCGGCCGATCGCCTCGGCCCAGGTCAGATGGCTAGCCCTCGACGTGGAAGACCAGGCCGATGCCGTAAGTGACCGCGCCGACGATGATGCCGGCGACGGTCATCTCGAGGCCCGCCGACCACCACGTGCGCAGCGTGAACAGCGATTTCGAGGCGCCGACGAGAAAGTGCGCAATGAGGGACACGATCGCGGCGGTGACGACGCCGGCCGTCCCGCGCAGCCAGAAGAAGGGGATCACCGGGATCATGGCGCCGATGAACGTGCTGACACCGGCGGCAATCGCCGATTCCACCGGACGGCTCGTCGCCTCCATTCCGCCCAGCTCCTCCGGAGCATGAACCCTGAGAAGCGCTTCCGGATTCTCGGCGAGCTGCGCCGCCAGGCGGTCCGCCATCTCCTTGTCGATGCCCTTCAGCTGGTAGATGAGCGAGACCTCTTCCTTCTCCTCCTCTGGGTGCTCGAGAATCTCCTGCCTTTCGCGCTCCACGTTGGCCGCGGCGACTTCGCCCTCGGAACGCTCCGCGAGATACGCGCCCGTGGCCATGGACAGCCCAGAGGCGATGGCACCGAAGAGGCCGGCCGTGAGGACGAAGCTCGAACCACCTGTCGCGCCCGAGACGCCGGCGACGATGCCGAACACCGCGGCCAGACCGTCGTTCGCCCCATAGATCGCGCCGGAGATCCAGCCCGCCCCTGTGCGATGCCACGACTCGCGGCCCAGGATTCGGTTGAGCCGGCTCTGCACGCTGGAGGGCGGACGGTCGCCCGCGTGGTGCGCGACCTCCATCGACTCCAGCGAGCGGGAGTGCGCCTGCTCCTCGATGCGGATCTCCTCGAGGACGGCGTCGGTGGCCGGGTCGCCGGTGGACCGCTTGTAACGGTCGGTGATCTCAGCCTCCTCCGCGGCCTCCATCCTCGCGATCACCGTCTCCACCGGCGCCAGCCTGGCCTGGAGCCGCTGCACGAGCGAGAGCCTGACGGTCGAGGGCTCGGGGACCTGCTGGCCCATCTCGCGCAGCCGCTGCTCGATGCGCTCGCGATGCCTCCCCTCGGCGTCGGCGATGGCGCGGATCACCTCGCCGCGCCTGGAGTCGCCCATGCGCTGAGCAAGCAGCAGGTACATCGCCCGGGCCTGTACCTCGCCGCGCCACGCCTGCTTGAGACGCGCTATCGCATCGTTGGACACGGACTGTTGAGCCACGGCTATTCGCCGCCCGACGCCACCTGGTGTTGCTGCGGCGCGCCGACGATGACCGCCACGCGCTGCACCGCGTTGTTCTCCACGCCTTCCAGGTTCCAGTTCGGATCCACCGGCTGCGTGTTGCCGGCGTCGTCTGTCGCACGCACGCAAAGCTGGTACTCGCCGGGCCGCGTCCCGTCCCAGCTGAAGTTCCACCGCCGCCACGCGTAGGGGAACGCCGACGCCTCCAGCGCGGCCGGCGACCATTTCGCTCCGCCGTCGTCGCTGAACTCGACCTTCACGACCGAGCCCTTGCCCGACCACGCGCGGCCTTCGATCGTGTGCACGCCGGCCTCGACATGGCGAACCCGGCTCATGAAGTCGGGGACTCCGGGCGGGACCATCAGCGCGCGCGGATTCATGCGCGTCACCGGAACTCCGGACTCGCCATCCACGGTGCGGTAGTGATACGCGCCGGCCTGCTGGTAGCCGAGGAACGCGCGATCGGTCACGGTGATCGAGCGCAGCCACTTGACGTGTGTCATCCCGTACCAGCCGGGGACGATGAGCCGCAGCGGAAAGCCGTGCTGTGGTGGCAGCGGGGAGCCGTTGATCGCGTACGCGAGCACCACCTCGGGCCGCGTGGCATCCGCGATGGACAGGCTCCGCTCGTACCACTGGTCGATGCCGCCCTGTACGCCGCGATCCAGGCCCGTGAATACCACGTCGACCGCTCCGCTCCGAACGCCGGCCTCTTCGAGGATCGGACTGAGCGGGGTTCCGGTCCACTCCGCGGTGCCGACCGCCTCCCCGAGCCAGGGCTGGCTCATTGGTCGCGGTGAGAGACGCGCGCGTCCGTTGCCGGCGCATTCGAGCGTGACGGCGAGCGTGGTCGCGGGCCTCGACCGGATCTCGTCCATGGTCAGGACCAGCGGTCTGTCCACGTGTCCACCGACGCTCAACCGGTACTCCCTGGCCTCCACCGCGGGGATGTCGAAGTGGATCAGGAGGTAGTGGAGCCCAAGTGGTGTGATGCCGTACCTGAGAGCCTCGAGCGGCATCGAGTGATTGCGCGCCGCAAGCTGCAGCTCCTCGGGAGTGATGTCCGGCGACGAGATCAGGGTGCCCGCCGTCCGCGGCGTGGCGACTTTCTCCACGAGGTCGCAGTCTAACCCCGGGCCGCGGAGCGTTCTAGATTGGACGGACATGCAGGAACGAAGCGAGGAGCAGATCATCAGCCGGCTGCTCGAGCTGGAGAACGACGGGCAGGCGGAGCGTCGCGCGGAATTGACCGGCGAGCGCTTTCTGACCCTGCTGCACGATCCGGACAACGGGCGCAGCTACATCCTGCGCCACGGGACTGATGAGACCGAAGGCGCAGAGATACCGCAAGGCACAGAGCTCTACGAGTACCCCAACCCCGAGGCCGCTCAACGCGCGTTCGACCAGCTGCTCGAGGAGTCGCGGATCGCGGGCGAGCTCGTGGAAGAAGACTCGTCGGAACGGATCGGCGATTTCGAGACAGGCGGCGCCGAGGTCCGCGACCTTTTCGCGGACAGCGACGAGGACGACCTTGCCACCGATTCCGTGATCAGCGAGGAAGAAGAGCCCTAGCGATCACGGTTTCTCAGCGATTCCCCAGGAATCTCACAGCGCCCAACCAGCGCGCTGAAGGACGATCGCGAGGATGACGCGCAAGCTCTGGATCCCGATCGCGGCCGCCATAGCCCTCGCCCTGCTCGGCGGAGGAGGCGCATACGTCTATTTCTTCTCCGGCCTTCGCACCGCGCCGCCCGCGCTCGCACTCGCCTCTCCGAGCGCCACATCGACCGCGACCACAGGCGGGCCAGGCACATGGACGGTCGCCTCCGGATCCGTGGCGGGGTATCGCGTCACGGAGCAGTTCGCCGGCCAGAGCTCCACCCACCAGGCGGTCGCTCGGACGAGCGCCGTGAGCGGCCAGGTGACGATCGTCCAGTCCGGCGACACGTATCAGATGTCCTCGGCAACGATCACGGTCCAGCTTTCCAACCTCGCCAGCGTGGACGCGGTCGCCGGCTACAACGTGACGAACCGGGACCGCATCGTCCAGGAGTCGCTCGATGTGGGCACGTTTCCGACGGCTGTGTTCGAAGCGAAGAACGTGGCCCTGCCGGCGGGCGCAGAAGCGGATCAGGCCGTGACGGTGTCGGCCCCGGGCAAGCTCACGATCCACGGGGTGACGAAGGACGTCACGGCGAGACTGCAGCTGCGCGTCAGCGGAGGCTCGGCTCAGATCGCGGGCTCGATCTCGTCCAACATGACCGACTTCGGTATCAGCCCTCCCAGGGCGCCGTTCGTGACGGTTCAGCCCCCGGTCACGATCGAGGTGTCGCTCAACCTGAGCAAGAGCGCGTAGCCGAAAGGGTCCAGCTCGTCAGGAGGCGCGGCGCATTCCGCCCGCCATCTCCTCGAGGCGGCGGATCCGCTCCTCGATCGGCGGGTGCGTGCTGAACAGGCCGGCCCAGCCACCGCTGAGCGGATTGACGATGTAGAGGTGCGCGAAAGCAGGCTGGGCAGTCTGCGAGGGAATGACCTGGGTCGCACGCTCCAGCTTGCGCAGCGCGGAGGCCAGCGCCAGCGGATCGCCTGAGACCTCGGCTCCGGTGCGGTCGGCCTGGTACTCGCGCGACCGCGAGACCGCGAGCTGGATGAGGAGCGCCGCGATCGGGGCGAGGATGATCATGAGCAACCCGAACAGGGCGCCGCCAGCACCCTGCTGCCGGTCGTCGCGGCCTCCGTAGCCGCCGAACATCATCCCCCACTGCGCCATGTTCGCGATCAAGGTGATGGTTCCGGCCAGGACCGCGACCACCGAGCTGATCAGGATGTCGCGGTTGCGAACGTGCCCGAACTCGTGAGCCAGCACCCCGTACAACTCCTCCTCGTCAAGGATTCGGAGCAGGCCCTGGTTGACGCAGATCGCCGCATGCGACGGACTGCGGCCCGTGGCGAAAGCGTTCGGAGAGGGGTCTGGGCTGACGTAGACTCGCGGACGCGGGACGCCGTACTGGACGGCGAGCCGGTCGGCGAGGCGGAAGAGCATGGGAGCGTCGGCCGGCGACACCTCCTGCGCCCGGGCCGCGGCCAGGGCGATCCGGTCGCTGAACCAGTAGGCCACGCCGTTCATGACGATGGCGATGCCGAGGAACAGAAACATGCCGGCCGTGTCCAGCCACAGACGGCCGATCAGGACGAGAAGCACGGTCAACCCGACCACCAGGAACGCGGTCTTCAGCTGATTCATATCCCGATTGTTCCACGGTCCGGCCCGGGCCAACCAGGGGGCCCGGCTCCGGCCAAAGGAGTCCCTTTGTAGACTGCCTGCAGGCATTCAGTGAATCCAAGCTTCCGGCTCGGAAAGATCTTCGGCATCGAGGTCGGATTCAACTGGAGTCTGATCTTCATCTTCGCCCTCGTCGCCTGGATGCTGGCGACCACCATCCTCCCGATCGACGCACCGGGCCACGCGCCGCTTGTCTACTGGGCCGTGGCCGCGGCCGGTGCCGTCCTCTTCTACGTCTGCCTTCTCGCGCACGAGCTCTCGCACGCGCTGGTCGCCAGAAGCCACGGGGTCAAGGTGGCGGGCATCACCTTGTGGCTCTTCGGCGGCGTTTCGAGGTTGGAGGGCGAGCCCACGAGCGCTCGCTCGGAAGCGCTCATCGCGGGCGTCGGACCGCTGACGAGCTTCGTGGTCGCGGCAATCGCATTTGGGCTTGGACTCGCTGCCTCGACCGCCGGCAACGCGCTCATCACCGACCTGTTCGGTTGGCTGACCTTTGTCAACGTCGCGCTGGGCCTCTTCAACCTCGTGCCCGCTTTTCCGCTCGACGGCGGCCGGCTGCTCAGCTCGTTTTTGTGGTGGCGTTCAGGCAGCCGGCAGCGCGGCGTTCACAACGCGGTCCGCGTCGGCCGCGTATTCGCGTTCCTGATGATCGCGGCCGGGGTGCTCGAGCTCTTCCTGGGCGAGGTCGTCAGCGGCATCTGGATCGCGTTTCTCGGCTGGTTCCTGCTGTCGGCCGCCGCGTCGGAAGAAGCCGGGGCAAACATCCGGACCCTCCTTCGCTCCGTCCCTGTGTCGGCGGCGATGACGTCGCCAGTCGTCACGATTCCCGACTGGGTCACAGTCGAGCAGTTCCTCGAGTCGGTCGCACCCAACCACAGCTTCACCACGTATCCGATCCACGAACCGTCCGGCAAGCTGACCGGCGTCGTCAGGCTCAGCGACCTCGTCCGCCTACCCGCAGGCGAGCGGGCGGAGAAGCACCTGATCGACGTCGCCCGGCCGATCGCGGAGGTGCCGACCACGAATCCTCGCGAAGACCTGTCGACGCTTATCTACCGTGTCGGCCTCGGCATCGAGCAGCGGGTGCTCGTCTTCGACGACGGCAACCTGGTCGGCATCGTCTCGCCCGCCGACGTGGCTCGCGTGCTGACGATCAAGCAGTCGGAGGCCAACGCACCGAAGAGCTGAGTTGCCTCGAGGGCTGCGCGCCCCATCCCCACACCGTGGGGAGGTGTCTTCTACTTCTTGCGGACGGCTTTCTCGATCTCGTCGCTGAGGTCACGGAACGTTTCCGCGACAGCAGACCCAAACGATCGCGCGGTCTCCTTCGTGCGCTGGCGGACCTGCGGGTCTTTGGTCGCAGTCTCCAGCGACCTGAACACGCTCTCGGCAGCCTTGCGGAGCTGCTCGAGCGATTCGTTCAGCTCCGCCCTCCCCCGCTCGTTGCCGTCAGTCGCGCGATAGTGGCGCTTCAACTCACCGGCCAGGTCTTTGATCTCGTTCTCGAACCGATCCCAGGCCTTCTCCGTCTCCTCGTAGGGCATCGACAATCCTCCTTCGGGTCTCACCCCAAGTTACCCGCTTTCAGAGGATGACCGTGCTGATGCTCCGCCTTGGCGCGACCTCACCTTCACGGATCGCGACCGCGATCCTCTGCAGCGCCACCGCGTAGGCGGCAAGGCGCAAAGACATGTCGCGTTCGCTCGCGAGCGCGGTCACGGCGTCGAACGCCCGCCGCATGATCACGGCGAGGCGAGCCTCGACCTCCTCCAGCAGCCAGCGCTCGGAGTGGAGATCCTGCACCCACTCGAAGTAGCTCACGACCACGCCGCCCGCGTTGGCCAGGATGTCGGGCAGCACGTGGATGCCGCGGTCTGCCAGCACTGCGTCCGCCTCGGGGGTCGTCGGCCCGTTGGCCAGCTCGACGATCCACCGCGCCTTGACCCGCTCCGCGTTCGCGGCCGTGATCTGTCCTTCCAGCGCAGCCGGGACCAGGATGTCGACGTCCTCGTACAGCGGCGCGTCGGCGCGCTTCCTCTCGTAATCGGTCAGATCGCAGAAGTGGGCGTTGCGCTCCTTGTAGGCGGTCAGCTCGCGGGCGGGCAGGCCGGCCGGCGACACGAGCGCGGCCGTGGAGTCTGACGCCGCGACGATCGTCGCGCCTGCCTCCTGCAGGAGCAGCGCCGCGTTGGCGCCCGCATTGCCGAAACCCTGGATGGCCACCCGCTTGCCGCGGAGATCCTCGCCCGCCGCGTGAAGCGCGGCCTCGAGCACGTCGAAGCCGCCGCGCGCGGTCGCCTTGTCACGACCCAGTGAACCGCCGTGCTCGACGGTCTTGCCAGTGACGACCGCGGGATCCGCCAGCCCGGAGAGACGGCCGTACTCGTCGGCGAGCCAGTCCATGATCCTGGCGTCGGTGTTGACGTCTGGTGCCGGGATGTCGACCAGCGGGCCGATGAACCGCCAGATGCGCTCGGTGTACGACCGGGTCAGGCCCTCGAGCTCGCGCAGCGACAGCACGTGGGGATCGACGGTGATGCCGCCCTTGCCGCCGCCCATCGGGATGTTGACGACGGCGGTCTTGATGCTCATCCAGCCGGCGAGCGCCATGACCTCGTCGAGGCTCACGTTCGGGTGGTAGCGAATCCCACCCTTGTAAGGGCCTCGGGCGGAGCTGTGCTGGACCCGGTATCCGGTCAGCAACTCGCGGCGGCCGTCGTCGCGGATGAGCGGGATCGAGACCTGGTGGATCCGCTCCGGTGTCTTGATCCTCTCCAGCAACCATGGGTCCGTGATCCCGGCCACGGCGGACGCGGCGTCGACCGTGGCGCAGAAAAGCGCGTACGCGCCCTCTTCGGCCATTGAAGCCTCCTCTTCGCGGATGCGGCGCCCAACTACTGTTGGGACCACTACCCTCGGTTCCTCGGGCGCCGGTCTCGTCACATCATGCACCGGCGGACCCCGTACCAGCACAATCGAAAGCCATGCCTGCGATGTCAGCCGGCCTGCTGCTCTACCGGCTGCGGGACGGCAAGCCCGAAGTCCTGCTCGTCCACCCTGGCGGCCCCTTCTGGAAGCGCAGGGACGACGGCGCCTGGTCGCTGCCCAAAGGCGAGATCGAATCCGGCGAGGCGCCGCTGAGCGTGGCCCGCCGCGAGTTCGAGGAAGAGCTGGGCCAACCGGCGCCCGCCGGCCCGATGCTCGGGCTCGGATCCGTGCGCCAGGCAGGGGGCAAGATGGTCGAGGCCTGGGCCGTGGCGGGGGACCTCGACGTGGCCCGCATCGAGAGCGTGACCTTCGAGGTGGAGTGGCCACCGAAATCGGGAAGGAGCCAGGCCTTCCCCGAGGTGGACAGGGCCGAGTGGTTCGACCTCGAGACCGCGCGCCGGAAGATCCTGGACGCGCAGAGGACGTTTCTCGACCGGCTCGAGGGAGAGCTGTCGAAGGGCGGGCGCTAGCGCGCGCCCGCCCTTAGTTGTCTAGCTGACGGCGGACAGGGCGTTGACCTGTCCGTGTCCGTACCACGAGTTGTAGCTGGGACCGCCGCTGCAGGTCTG
>DASWDZ010000091.1:0-2390 GCA_036395015.1 Candidatus Dormiibacterota bacterium
CTCGCGGCCCGCGCGATCGGTGAGGCCCAGGGATTGGCCGAGCGCGGGTATCGACTGCGGGTGAACTGCGGCCCCGAGGGAGGCCAGGTCGTGTACCACGTGCACGTCCACTTTCTGGCCGGCGGACGGGTGAGCGCCGCCTAGGCGAAAGGCTTTGGCTCGAGCGGCAGCCCGGCGTTTGCCCAGCTGCTGAGCCCGCCCCTCAGTATCCTCACGTCCCTGTAGCCGAGCTCCCGCAGCTGCCGCGCCACCCGGGCGCTGGTCGCTTCGTCGGGTCAGGTGCAGTAGGCGACAACCGTGCGACTCGCCTCGATGTCGAGGGCGCTCGTGCCCGCCTGGAGCTCTTCGGGTGTGACGTGACGCGAGTCCGGGATCTTGACGGGACTCTTGGCGTACGTGGCCCGGTCGCGGACATCGAGGATGATCGGGGGCTGCTCAGGAGAAATCTCAAGGAGCCGCATCACCTCCGAGGGACGGATACGGAAACGGTTGCGCTTCCAGCGCATGCCGAGGAAACTACCGCCGGCGCCGAGAACCGCCACCGTCAGGGCCGTGGCCACGGTCCTCCATGGGAAGGGCCGGGCCGGCGGGTTCTTCGCCTCGGCGGTCATGCGGCGGACATCGGGCAGCTCGGGCAGGAGCCGATTGGCCTCGGCGAAGTGCTTCTCAGCGCGCGAGTAGTTGCCGGCGAAGTAGTCCGCGAGCCCCGCGTGCCACGCCACGTTGAACCGGCTCGTCTCGTCGAGCCTGACCTCGGTACTCTTCAGGAACTCGCGTATGGCGGCCGACGGGATCACGAAGTTGAACCCCTGGACGATGCCGCCCTGGCCGCCGGACTCGAGCGTGACGAACGTCAAGACGCCGAGTACCTCGCCCTGGGAGCCGACGGCGGGGCCACCGCTATTGCCCCACGCCGCCGGGGCGTCCGTCTGGATCACCGGCTGGTTGGCGATGTCCTGCTTGAATCCGGAGATCGCGCCACTCGTCACCGATGCCTCGACCTGCGCCGAGGCACTCAACAGTTCGTGGCTGACCACGACCCCCGGGAAGCCCAGGATGTGAAGCTTGTCGCCAATTTTCGCGTTCGACGAGTCGCCAAGCGTGAGCGACGGCATGTCGGCGGCGTCGAGCTTCAAGAGCGCGAGGTCGCGCCCCGACATGCCCTTGCCGACGACCGGCGGGCTGTACCGAACCACCGTTGCGGGCAGTCGGATGCCATTCGAGAGGATCACGGAGATCGACGGGTTGAGCTTGACCTGCGCCCGGGCAATCACCGTCGACAGCGCTTGCTGGCCGATGTCGCCGCACGCCCGGCGCACGCCGTCTTCGACTTGCTGCTCGGCGATCGCCTTCGGCGGCAGGTGAGCAGGGGAGACGACGTGAGCGTTGGTGATCATCCATCCGTTCGGAGCGATGAACCACCCGGTGCCGGTTTCGCGAAAGGGCGTGGGAATGACGCGTCGCTGGTCGCCGGTCGGGCATCTCACCATGACCTCGGATGCGACCTCCGAGACGACGAGCGCGACGGCGGGCTTGGCGCGAAGCAGCGCCTCCTGAACGGAAAGCTCCGCACCACCGGCAATCCCGGGAACCGCGAGGAGAAGCACGCTCGCGATCCACTTGCGCATCGACCGGCATTCTATCGTGCGAAAAAAACTGCGAGAAGAACAAAACAAGGGCTCCAGGGGTTTACCCCTGGAGCCCTTGTCGCTCCTGCCTCGGAGCTACTTCACCTCAGAAGCTACTTCATCAGGCCGATCGCCTCGATGGCTTTCGCCTTCGCGGTGTCCATCTTCCCGGCTTTGCAAGCAGCCTCAGCCTCGCGGACCAGTTTGATCGCGTCACCGCCGCTGGCCTTGGCACCTGCGATCGAGCGGGGCGCCTGGACGTCCTGCGTGCTGCTCCGCGGCGCCTGGACATCTTGCGTGCTGCTGCGCGGGGCCTGGACACTATTTTTTGGGCTGCTACCGCGCGGCGCTTGAACATCTTGGGTGCTGCTGCGCGGCGCCTGGACATCCTGCGTGCTGCTGCGCGGCGCCTGGACATCTTGGGTGCTGCTGCGCGGGGCCTGGACGTCCTGCGTGCTACTGCGCGGCGCCTGGACATCTTGGGTGCTGCTCCGCGGGGCCTGGACGTCCTGCGTGCTACTGCGAGGAGCCTGAGGATCCTGGCGGGCACCGGCTAGCGACCGGGGCGCCTGGACGTCCTGAGTCGTACGCGGAGCCTGAACATCTTGTTGGCGGGCACCGGCCAGCGACCGGGGCGCCTGGACGTCCTGAACCTTTGAAACCTTCTGCAGCATCGCCTGAGCCTGGCCAACCTCAGCCGGGCACTGCGACTGCGCTCCGGCGACAGGCGCCAGCGCCGCGAAGACTGCCACGCTCATGATT
>DASWDZ010000092.1:0-2792 GCA_036395015.1 Candidatus Dormiibacterota bacterium
GCGAGTAGGTGCGAACCTCGTAAATCATGGGTCCCTCCTCTACCCGCTACCTACCCGCGACGCGGCGCCGTGTCAAGGTCGGACTGTGATCACGTACCAGCCCAGGATGACCGTCTCCATCTCGAACGCCAGCGACGTCAGGAGATCGGAGGGCCACTGGAAGCGGAAGCTGCGAACGCGGAAGGCGGCGAGGATCAGGGCCGAGACGCGCCGTTAGCCGGCCAGCGACTCGATCGCCCGCACGTCGTCGGCGGAGAGCGACAGGTCGCGGCTGGCCAGGTCCTGCTTCATGTGCTCGGCGTTGGAGGTGCCGGTCAGCGGCAGCATGCCGACTGCGTGCGCGAAACGGAACGCGACCTGGGCCGGTGTAGCGCCAAGGCGCGCCGCGATGCCGGTGACCAACCGATGGTGCAGCACTTCCGGGTTGGCCGTGAGGAGCGAGAAGCCCTGGTAGACGACCCTGCGCTCAGCGCAGAAGGATCGAACCTCGCGGTCCCAGCCAAGGCGCGCGAAGCAGCGGTTCTGGACGAACGCGGGAGCCTCGGCGCCCGTCGCCGCCATTTGCTCGAGGTGCCGCAGAGAAACGTTGCTCACGCCGAGGAGCCGCGTGTGGCCGGCATCGCGCTCTTTCCCCATCGCGGCCCAGACCTCGGCATCGTCGCGGGTCCAGCCGCGCCCGGAGACGGGCCCGTGCAGGACGTAGCTGTCGACGTGATCGGTCCCGAGGTGCTCGAGCGAGCTGGCCATCGACTGGGCGACTTGCGTGGAAAGCCCGGCCGCAGGGTCGTAGGGCAGCCGGTGGTCCTGGCCGCCCTGGTAGGTAAATTTCGTTTGCAAGAAGAGATCCGCGCGCGTGACCACGCCCGCGCGGTAGGCGGCAGCGAGCCCCTGACCGACCCCGGCCTCGAAGTAGTGCCGCCGCTGGTTGGCGGTGTCGATCCCCCGGAAGCCCATCTGAAGCGCGAGCTCGGTGAGGGCCGGAGTCCGGTCTTCCTTCCAGGCGGTGCCGTAGAGGAAATCGGGAATGGGTGGCATGGACCTCAGTCTACCCGCTGCCAGGCGAAATCGGCTACGATGCACCCCGCTGGCGGCGGGCCGTCAAACGAGAAGGTTCTCGACCGAGGAGGCAGGCATGATTCTCGAGCGCTTCAAGGTTCCCGCGAAAGACCAGGTTCTCGTCTCTGAAGCGGCGTTGCGACGCACGGTGACACAGATCTTCGAGAAGCTCGGGCTGAGCCCGGAAGACTCCGCAGAAGGTGCCGACGTGCTGACGATGACGGACCTCCGCGGGGTCGAGACGCACGGAGTGTCCAACATGCTGCGCGCGTACGTCCGGGACTACAAGGCTGGCAAGCTGGATCCTCGGCCCGGTTGGCGGGTGGTGCGGGAGTCGCCTGGCACAGCGGTGATCGACGCCGAGCGGCGGCTCGGCATCATGGTCGGACCGAAGGCGATGCGGCTGGCCGTCGACAAGGCCCGGAACGTCGGCGTCGGTGTCGTGACCGTCTACAACAGCGGACACTTCGGCGCGATCGGCCACTACGCTATGCAGGCCGCCCTCCAGGGCATGGTGGGAGTCTGCTTCACCGGGGCCGGACTGAGTGTGGTGCCCACATTCGCGTCCAAGCCGCTCCTTGGCACCAACCCGATCGCGCTCGCAGCCCCGGCGCGTCACGAGGCGCCGATGCTCTTCGACGCCGCGACGTCGGCGATTGCGGGGAACAAGATCCGGCTGGCCATCCGGGTCGGCTCGCCGCTTCTGCCTGGCTGGGTCACGGACAAAGACGGCAACCCGATCATGGAGGAGAAACCGGTCTTCAATCGCGACGAGTATCACCAGGCGCCGCTCGGTGGGACACGAGAGCAGGGCTCCCACAAAGGCTACGGCTTTGCCCTCATGGCCGAGGTCTTGTCCACCGTGCTGGCCGGGGCACTGCCCACGATGCTGGCGCCCGCAAGCGGGTCCAAGAATCATTTTGCGGCGTACAACATCGAGGCCTTCACCGACGTCGAGCAGTTCAAGGACACCATGGACGAGATGCTCAAGACCCTGAGAACGGCGAAGCCAGTGTCGGGCCAGGACCGCGTCCTCTATCCGGGACTGTCGGAGTCCGAAGAAATTCAGACGCGCCGGGCCAACGGGATCCCGCTGCACAAAGAGGTGCTCCAGTGGTTCGCCGAGTGCACGAGCGAGCTGGGCATTGCGCCTCTCGTAGCCAAGAGCTGAACAGACAGAGTGTAGACGGCCAAACGGGAGGATCCGACATGGCGAAGGGCACGCTGATCGCGGCGATGAACATGGGGCGGGCTGCCGAGGACGAGTTCAATGACTGGTACGACACCGAGCACCTGCCGGAACGGCAGCGCGTGCCGGGTTTCCTCGTGTGCCAGCGCTGGATCGGGGCGCCGGACCGCAAGGTCTCGATCGCGACGTACGATCTCGACAACGTCAAGGTGTTGAAGAGTCCCCCCTATCTGGCGATCGGCGGCGAGAATCTGTCGCCGTGGTCGAAGCGCGTCACCGGCAGGGTCGACCGCCTGATGCGCTTCGAGGGCGATCAGATCCTGCCCGGGGACCAACTCCCGCCCGACAATGCCGGCGGGCTGTTGCTGAACGCGATGAACATCGCGCCCGAATTCGAGGCCGAGTTCAACGAGTGGTACGACAAGGAGCACATCCCGGCGCTCAGCGCCGTCCCGGGCGTGCTGTGCGCCCGTCGCTTCCGCGGCAGCAGCGGCAATCGCAGGTACGTGGCGCTCTACCACCTCGCCACGCCCGAGGTGCAGGAGTC
>DASWDZ010000093.1:0-2866 GCA_036395015.1 Candidatus Dormiibacterota bacterium
CAGCCGACGGAGCGTGCGTCCGTTCGTCGAAGAGTTCACGCTCGAGAGCGGTCGGCGGCTCTACGTTCTCGGTGAGGGGCGACTGATCAACCTCACGGCGGCGGAGGGGCATCCCGCCTCCGTGATGGACATGAGCTTCGCAAACCAGGCGCTGGCCGCCGAGTACATGGTCAAGCACGGGCGTACGCTGGCCCGGAAGGTGTTCGTCGTGCCGCGGGAGATCGATCTGGAGATCGCGCGGCTCAAGCTCACCTCGATGGGCGTCGAGATCGACCAGCTCACGGCCGCGCAACGCGACTACCTGGCGTCCTGGACGCACGGGACCTGACCGCGCCCCGCTGACATCCGTGAACCGCCCGCCGCCGGTCCTGCTGCTGCTCCTCGTGCTCCTGGTTCTCGGCCTGGTCGCCCAGGTCGTGCCGCTGTACACCGACTGGCTCTGGTTCGGCGAGGTCGGCTACACGAACGTCTTCCTGAAGACGCTCTCGCTCCGCGGCTCGCTCTTCGCCGCGCTGGCCATCGCCGTGCTCGTCTTCCTCTACGCCAACCTGACGTTCGCGGCCCGTACGGCGGCGCCCGACGTCATCTGGGAGCTCGAAGACCAGCTCGGGCTGCCCAGCCGCGTGATCATCGAGCCGCTGATCCGCCGCTTCCTGCCGATCGTGCTGGTGCTGATCGCGCTGGCCTCCGGAATGCGGGCCACCGTCCACTGGGAGACGGTGCTGGGCTACCTCAATGCGACGTCGTTCGGCGTCACCGATCCGCTCTTCGGCCGCGACCTCAGCTTCTTCGTCTTCGTCCTGCCGCTCTGGCAACTTGTGTACGGATGGGCCATCACCCTCGTCACCAGCACGATCGTGCTGACGCTCGCCGTCTACGTGCTCCAGCGGAGCCTCGTGCTGACGAGCCGCGGCCCACGGCTGGCGGCCGGTGCGCGCATGCACCTCCTCCTCCTCGGGGCCCTGGCCCTCGCCCTCAAAGCCGTCGGGTTCTGGCTCGATCGGTTCGAGCTGGTCTTCTCGCCGCGCGGCATCGTGTTCGGGGCCGCGTACACCGACATTTACGCGTCGCTGCCTGTGCTCGGGGCCCTCGCCGTGTTCGCGGTGCTCTGCGCCGTCGCGTGCGTCGCCCAGATCGCGCGGTCGGGCCTGCGGCTGGTCGCCGGCGGCCTGATCGCCCTGGCCCTGGTGTGGGTGGCGGGCCTCGGCGTCTACCCGGCGTTGCTGCAGCGTTTGCGGGTCACGCCCAACGAGCTCGCGGCCGAGCGCCCGTTCATCGAACACAACATCCGCATGACCCGCCAGGCGTACGGGCTCGACCACATCGTCGAGCGCGAATTCCCTGCCGACGAGACCCTGGACGCGCGGGCGCTCGAGCGCAACTCGGCGACGATCAAGAACATCCGCCTGTGGGACTACCGCCCCCTCCTGCGCACGTTCGCGCAGCTCCAGGAGATCCGGACCTACTACAAGTTCGTGGACGTGGACAACGACCGCTATGTCGTGAACGGCGAGTACCGCCAGCTCATGCTGTCGCCGCGCGAGCTCTCGTACCAGCACCTCCAGTCCCGGATCTGGATCAACGAGCACCTGACGTTCACGCACGGCTACGGCGCCGTGGTCGGGCCCGTCAACCGCATCACCGCCGAAGGGCTGCCGGAGTTCCTGGTCAAGGACATCCCGCCCCAGTCGACGGGCGGGTTCCCGAAGATCACGCGGCCGCAGATCTACTACGGAGAGGTGTCGAACGAGTACGTCCTGGTGAAAACGAAGTCGCAGGAGCTCGACTATCCCTCCGGCGACCAGAACGTCTACACGACCTACAGCGGCGCCGGCGGCATCCCGCTCTCGTCGTTCCTCCGCAAGGTCCTGTTCGCCGTGCGATTCGGTGAGATCAAGATGCTCCTGTCCAACGACCTCACCGACCAGAGCCGGATCATGATCCACCGAACGGTCGTCCAGCGCGTCCGGCAGATCGCCCCGTTTTTCAGATTTGACCGAGACCCGTACATGGTCGTCGACAACGACGGGCGCCTGATCTGGATGCTGGACGGCTACACGACGACCAACCGGTATCCCTACTCGGATCCGGTTCCCGGCGTCGGCAACTACATCCGGAACTCGGTGAAGGTCACGGTCGACGCCTACGACGGCACGGTAATCTTCTATCGTGCCGACGAGACCGACCCCATCGTCCGCGCGTACGGCAGCGCCTTTCCCGGGCTCCTCAAGCCGCTGGACAAGATGCCCGAGGGGCTCCGGCGCCACATCCGCTACCCCGAGGACTTCTTCGCCATCCAGGCGCGGAAGTACGCGACCTATCACATGCTCGATCCCCAGGTCTTCTACAACAAGGAAGACCTCTGGGCGGTGCCGCGACGGGCGATCGAGGGCCGCGACCGCGACATGGAGCCCTACTTCACGATCATGCGGCCGCCGGGTGAGCAGAAAGAGGAGTTCATCCTCCTCACCCTCTTCAATCCGGCGCGACGCGACAACATGATCGCGTGGATGGCCGCTCGCTCCGATCCGCCGAACTACGGCCGCCTGATCGTGTTCAACTTCCCCAAGCAGAAGCTCGTCTACGGACCGCGACAGATCGACGCGCGGATTGACCAGGATCCAGTGATCTCCCAGCAGCTCTCGCTCTGGAATCAGCGGGGCTCGACGGTGATCCGCGGCTCGCTGCTGGCGATCCCCATCGACCAGTCGCTGATCTACGTCCAGCCGCTCTACCTCGCCGCCTCCGAGCAGGGAGCGCTGCCCGAGCTGCGGCGGGTGATCGTCGCGTACGGTAACCAGATCGCGATGGAGCCGACGCTCGAGCAATCCCTCTCCCGCATCTTCGGCGGCCGCCAAGGCGCGAC
>DASWDZ010000094.1:0-7743 GCA_036395015.1 Candidatus Dormiibacterota bacterium
TACTCGAAGCGGCCGATGTCGCACATCCAGTAGCTGTTGACGTCGGGATTCAGGCGCGGCGTGAACCGGATCAGCCGCGATCCCTTCGCCCATTCCGGCTTGGCCTTGATCCACGCGGTGGTGTTGCACCCCTTCGCGCACTGGGTGCAGATCGTGTCGGCGGCGTTCGGGTTGTCCCACGGGCGTGACTTGAAGCGATAGTCGCGCGTGGTGATCGCGCCGACCGGGCAGACGTCCATCAGGTTGCCCGAGATGAGCGAGTGCACGCCTTCTTCCTGGAACGTTGCGATCTCGCTGCCGTACCCGCGGTCGATGATGTTGATTTGCGCGTCGCCTTCGACCTCGCGCATGAACCGCACGCAGCGCGTGCACAGGATGCAGCGCTGCCGGTTCAGCATCAGCGTCGGGCCGAAATCGACGTCGGCCTTCACGCCTTCCCCGTCGAACACCCGTCGCGGGAAGTCCATGCGGCTCTCGGCCGGGCCGAAGGAATAGGCAAAGTCCTGCAGGGGACACTCGCCGCCCTTGTCGCACACGGGGCAGTCGAGTGGGTGGTTGGCGAGCTCGAACTCGAGGATGTCGGCGCGCGCCTGCACCGCCATCGCGGTCTGCGTGCGCACGACCATCCCCTCCGAGACGGGCGTGGTACAGGCCGTCTGCGGGCGAGGAGGTCCCGGCGAGAATTCCACGAGACACAGCCGGCACGCGCCGACCGGGTCGAGCTTGTGGTGGTAGCAGAAAACGGGAATCTCGATGCCCATGGTCTTGGCGGCCTCGACGATCAGGGTGCCCGCCGGGACCGTGATCCTGTGGCCGTCGATCGTGAGGTTGATGTCAGGCATGGGCCATCTCCTCCCCACTTGTGGGGAGGTGGCGGCCGGACGCCGCCGGAGGGGACCCAACCTTGCATTCGTGCCTCAGCGCGTGGTCCTCGTACTCCTCGCGGAAGTGCCGGAAGGTGGAGTCGATGACCCAGCCCGCGGAGTCGCCCAGGCCGCAGAGGCAGCGCCCATTCTGCAGACCGTCGGAGATCCGCAGCAGCGTGTCGATCTCGACCTGAGAACCCTCGTCGGCGAGGATCCGCTCGTACGTGCGTACGGCCCAGTCGCCGCCGACGCGGCAGGGCGTGCACTTGCCGCACGACTCGTGGGCATAGAACTTCAGCAGCCTGTACGCGGCGCGGACGATGCAATGCTGGTCGTCCATCACGATCACCCCGCCCGAGCCACCCATCGAGCGGGCGGCGGCCAGGGACTCCATGTCGGTCTTGGTGTCGAGCATGCTCGCCGGCAAAACCGGCGCCGACGAGCCGCCGGGCCAGAAGACCTTGAGCTCGTGGCCGCCGGCCACCCCTCCGGCAAGGTCCATGATCACGTGCCGGAACGTCTGGCCGAGCTCGACCTCGTAGACGCCGGGCTTGTTGACATTGCCGCTCACGGACATCAACCGCGTGCCGGGTGACTTGTCAGTGCCGAATTTCGCGTAGGCGGCGCCGCCGTTGTTGAGGATCCACGGCACTGTCGCCAGGGTCTCGACGTTGTTGAGCAGGGTCGGCCGTCCCCACGCGCCCTTGACGGCGGGGAATGGAGGACGCGAGCGAGGCTGCGCACGCTTGCCCTCGAGCGACTCGAGGAGCGCCGTCTCCTCGCCGCAGATGTAGGCGCCGTGCCCGCGGTAGAGGCGGATGTCGAGCGGATAGTCCTTGCCGAACGGTTTCGGGCCCACATAGCCCTTGGCCCTTGCCTCTTCGATGGCCGCGCTCAGCATCCTGTACGGCTCGTCGTACTCGCCGCGGATGTAGACCCAGGCTTGGTTGGCGCCCACGGCGTACGCGGCGATGAGTATTCCCTCGACCAGCATGTGCGGCGAGTTCTCGAGGATGTAGCGGTCCTTCGAGGTGCCCGGCTCCGACTCGTCGGCGTTGACGACCACGTATTTGGGACCCGGAGCGTCGCGGTTGATGAAGCCCCACTTGGTGCCGGTGGCGAAGCCGGCGCCGCCGCGGCCGCGCAGGCCTGAGGTCTTGACCTCGTTGGTGATGTCGGCGGGCGCCATGTCGAGGATCGCCTTGCGCAGGGCGGTGTAGCCGCCGGCCTTGTCCGCGTAGACATCGAGCCTGTGCAGGTCCGGGATGCCGAACCAGCGCGTAAGGATGTAGTGCGGCTGATCCCCGTGCGAACCGCGGAGCTCAGGCATTCTTCCTTCTTCCCCTCCCCACTTGCTGGGGAGGGTTAGGGAGGGCGCCCGCGATTTTCTTCTTCCGAGGTGCTCGAGGTTTCCGCGCAGGCCCCTCCGGCGGCTTCGCCGCCACCTCCCCACGAGTGGGGAGGAGTTTCGACTTGATCAACTCATCGATCTTTTCCGGGGTCAGGTCGTAGTGGAAGCGGTGGTCGAAGCGCATCATCGGCGCGTACTCGCAAGCGCCCAGGCACTCCACCTCCTCGTAGCTGAAGAGCCCGTCGGCCGACACCTCGTCCGGCTCGCGCACACCGATCGAGCGCTTGACGTGGTCGACGATCTCGTTCGCCCCGCGCAGCATGCAGCTGAGGTTCGTGCACAAGTAGAAGCGGTGCTTGCCGATCGGCGCCAGGTGAAAGAGGGTGTAGAACGTGGCGACGCCTTCGACATAACCGGGGTCGAGCTCCAGCGCCGCGGCGACCTCGCTCATCGCCTCGGGCGTGAGGTGTCCGAGCTCCTCCTGCGCCAGATCCAGTGCAGGCATGACCGCCGACCGCGGCTGCGGAAACTTCGCCGGCAGCTCGCGGATCTCGTCGAGGATGTGAGAGGGCAGCGTGCTCACCGGTCGACATCTCCAAGCACGGTGTCGGCGGTGCCGATGATGGCGACCATGTCGGCGATCATGTGATTCATCGCCATCATCTCCAGTGGCTGCAGGTTGACGAACGAGGCGGCGCGAAACTTGACACGTCGTGGCTTGTGGGTGCCGTCGCTTACCACGTAGCAGCCGTTTTCGCCGCGGCCTGACTCGACCGCGACGTAGACGTCACCCGGCGGCACCGAGTAGCCCTCGGTGAACAGCTTGAAATGGTGGATCACCCCTTCCATAGAGGTCTCGAGCTCCTCGCGAGGCGGCGGAAGGATCTTGCGGTCGTCGACGTTGACCGGCCCGTCGGGTAGGCGGTCAAGTGCCTGGCGCAGGATCTTGACCGCCTCGCGCATCTCTTTGATGCGAACCAGGTAGCGCCCGTAGCAGTCGCACAGGTCGGAGGTCGCGACCTCGAACTGGTACCCCTCATAGCCGGAGTAGGGCATGGCCTTGCGCAGGTCCCACGCGACGCCGGAGCCCCGCAGCATCGGACCCGTCGCGCCCAGGACCTTGGCGTCCTCGGCCCGAAGGATGCCGATACCGATCGTGCGCGACCGCCAGATCGGGTTCATCGTGAGCAGGTCCTCGTACTCGTCGACGTGGCCGGGCATCTTGTTGATGAAGTCTTCGAGCATCTCAAGGAAGCGAGGCGTGGCGTCGGCCATCACACCGCCGGGCCTGATGTACGAGGTATGCATCCGAAAGCCGGAGATCTCCTCGTTCATGTCGAGGATCGTGTCCCGCTCGCGGAAGCAGTACATGAGCATGGACATCGCGCCCAGCTCGATGCCGCTCGTGCCCAGCCAGACAAGGTGGGAGGACAGGCGCGTCAGCTCGGACATGATCACGCGCAGCGCCTTGGCGCGCGGCGGCACATCGATGCCCAACAGCCTCTCGACCGCCAGCGCGTAGGCGAGGTTGTTGATGGGAGGGGAGAGGTAGTCGTGGCGGTCGGTGACGACCACGGCCTGCTGCCAGCGCAGGGCCTCGGCCTGCTTCTCGATGCCGGTGTGCAGGTAGCCGATGACCGGTTTCAGGCTCTTGATCTGCTCGCCGTCCAGGTCCACGATCAGGCGCAGCACCCCGTGCGTGGAGGGGTGATGGGGCCCGAAGTTGACGGTCAGCAGCTCGCCGCCGAACGCGCCTGTTTCCCCGGTCTTGCTGACCGTGATCCCCTGGCCGATCGTGGTCGCGTCGCTCATGCCTTCTCCGGCGCGGTCTGCCAGGTCTCGTGCTCTGCGGAGAACTCGACGACCTCGCCGCCGACCGGGTAGTCACGGCGGAGAGGATGGCCGACCCAGTCGTCGGGCATGAGGATGCGTGTCAGGTTGGGGTGCCCGTCGAAGATGACGCCAAACATGTCGTAGGTCTCCCGCTCATCCCAGTTGGCGGGTGGGAAGAGGTCGTGGACCGAGCCGATGTGGGGCGGATCACCGTCGACGAAGGCGCGCACGCGCAGCTGCTCGCGCGTGCGCATGTTGCGAAGCTGGTAGACGATCTCGTAGCGCGCCGGCCACTCCCGCGAGGCGTCGGCCAGGTGGTCGACGCCGGTGAGGAACACGAGAAGCAGGTAACCCTCGTCTCTCAGCGCGGAAAGCGCTTGACGGACGTTCGTTGGTTCGACGGTGACCCACGAGTCGCCGGCGCTGACGCCCTTGTCGACGACGAGCGTCTCGTCGATCACTGTCGCGGGGTGATCCCCTGGGCTTTGATCCGCTCCTGCAGGATCATCAACGCGTTGAGCAGGTCCTCGGGCCGGGGAGGACAGCCAGGGATGTAAACGTCGACCGGGACGACCTTGTCGACGCCCTGGAGCAACGCGTAATTGTTGAACACCCCGCCCGTCGAAGCGCAGGCGCCCATCGAGATGACCCACTTCGGCTCGGGCATCTGGTCGTAGATGGTGCGGAGGATCGGCGCCATCTTCTGGGAGACCCTGCCGGAGACGATCATGAGGTCTGACTGTCTGGGGGAGGCACGCATCGCCTCCGAGCCAAAGCGGGCGATATCGACGCTGGCGGTGGCCGTGTGGATCATCTCTATGGCGCAGCACGCAAGACCGAACTGCGCGGGCCAGACCGAGTTCCCGCGGCCCCAGCCGATGAGCTTGCCGAGGGTCGTCGTGAGGATGTTCTCGCCCAGGGACTCGGCGAGTGCCTCTACTCCCAATCCAGGCCTCCCTTCTTCCAGATGTGCGCCAGGGCGATGAGAAGGATGCCGATGAAGACGAGCATCTCGATGAGGCCGAACCACTTGAGCTGCTTGAGCAGGACGGCCCAGGGATAGAAGAAGACCGCCTCGACGTCGAAGATGATGAAGAGCATCGCCGTCAGGTAGAAGCGGACCGACAGGCGCCGGACCGCCGGGGTGTCGGGGATGATGCCCGACTCGTAGGGGGCGAGCTTCTTGCGGTACGGCTTGGCCGGTCCCAGGATGAAGCTGAGGGTGGTCACCGCGCCCAGGAGTCCGAAGACGATCAGGACGAAGATCAGAACTGGGACGTAGCTGTCGAGCAAGGCTTCTCCATGCGGATATCGGCTTGCGGGGACGGGTTAATTCTATGTGGGTCTTGAGAAAAGCCGACAGTCCCCACCTGGCGCGGCTCCGCGCGCCGACCTCCCCGGCAAGCGGGGAGGTGAACTACCGATGGTCCTTGCGGCGGTGCTCGAGTTTCACCCCATGGGACAGGGTGGCGTGGATGGGGCAGTAGCGGTTGCACGCCATGTCGATCGCCTGCTCGACCAGCTTCTTGTCGATGTCGCCGTCCCAGGTGCAGTTAAAGGTGATCTGGATGTGCTTGAACGCTTTGGGCCACTCCTCGTGCCGATCGCCTTCGACGTCGACCTGTAGCCCACGGAGCGGCTGCTTGACCTTTTTCAGGAGCAGGACCGCGTTGATGCCCGTGCACCCACCGAGCGCCCCGAGCAGCATCTCCGTCGGCCGCATCGCGGCGTCGTCGCCCAGGGACGGCGACTCGTCGACCTGGGCCGTGTGGCCGGAATCCGACAAGATGTCGAACTGGACCTTGTTGCCGGTCCAGCGTGCGGTCGCCTTCGTCATCGGCCCACAACATATACTCGGCGGCGATTCGTAGAGGGGAGTAGCCAGCTCTGCTGGTCCCGTCAGGACGGCGGCAGCGCCCGGGACCGCGGCGGACCCTGGTCCGCGGCAAGACCTCTACTCGGAACCTTTTCGAGTGGAGGCCGCAATGACCCGGACGATCCTTCTCTCCATCGCCCTGATCGCGTTCACCGACGTGGCGCTGCAGCTCGACAACGCGCTCGCGATCTCGTCCGTGGCCAGCACGGTGCCTTCGAGCAGCCGGGTGGTCGTGCTTGCGGGCGGCGTCCTCCTGGCGGCGCTCTGCCTGTTCACGTTCACCTTCGTGGGTTCCCTACTCATCGAGCGGATCGCCTGGCTCAAACCCGTCGCGGGCCTGGCCCTGTTCGTGGTCGGCGGCAAGCTCATATACGACTACTTCCATCCCTAGACTCGTCGCATGAGCGACGTCAGGGACAGCTTCCGGAACGTCGCCGCCAACTACTCGCGGTCGACGTTCCATGCCTCTTCGGTGCGCCTTCAGGAGGTGGTCGACCTGGCGCGGCCCAAGCCGGGAGACCTGGCCCTCGACGTGGCGACCGGCACCGGCAACACAGCATTTGCCCTGGCGCAGCATGTGCGTCGGGTGGTCGGTCTCGACCTCACACGCGAGATGCTCAACGAGGCCAGGCGGATCTCCACCGAGCGCTCGATCACCAACGTCGACTGGGTCATCGGGGACGCGGCTCACCTGCCGTTCCCGGACGACACGTTCGACGTCTACGTCGTGCGCGCGGCCCCGCACCACTTTGCCGACGTCGACGCTTTTCTTGCCGAGGCGCATCGCGTGCTGAAGCCCGACCGGGACGCCGCTTTCGTCGACTGCGCGCCCCCGCTGCCCGCGCGCGACGTGCTGCACGAGGTCGAGATGCGCCGCGACCCGTCTCATGTGCTGTCGCTCACTGTCGACGAGTGGGTGGCCAAGCTCGTGCGGGCGGGCTTCGAGGTCGAGTCGGCGCATGCGCGCGAGCTCGACTGGAACTACGAGGAGTGGATGGGCAACATGGCCGTCGCCTCCGAGCTGGCCGAGGAGCTGGCCGGCATCATCGAGTCCTCGGAGGGCGAGGCGCACACGCAACTCCACCCGGAAAGGCGGGACGGCAAGCTGTGGCACGCCTACTGGCACGCGTCGATCCGGGCGCGCAAGCCGGCATGAGCCGGCCCTTCACCGACGGGGAGCTGATCGTGCTGGTCGACAAAGTCGGGCGGCGTCACCGGGTGCGGCTGCGCGCCGGCGAGCGCCACTCCATCCACTCTGGCCTGATTCCTCACGACGACCTGATCGGCCGTCCGGAAGGCGTGGTCGTGACCACGCAGATGGGTGCGCGGCTCCTCGCCGTCCGGCCGACCTTCGCCGAGCAGGTGACCGGCCGCCGGCGACAGACGCAGCCGATCTACCCCAAGGACCTCGGCGCGATCCTCATGGGAGCGGACATCCATCCGGGAGCCCGGGTGCTGGAGGCGGGAACGGGGACCGGCGCGTTGACCATGGCGGCGCTGCGCGCGGTGGGTCCGCAAGGCCAGGTCGTGAGCTACGAGGCCCGGGAGGAGTTCCTCGAAGCCGCGAAAAGGGGAATCGTCGAGACCCTCGGCTCGGTTCCCTCGAACCTGACCCTGAAGCTTGGCGACGTCTACCTGGGCGTCGAGGAAACCGACTTCGACCGCGTGCTCCTGGACCTGCCGGAGCCCTGGCAGGCCGTCCCCGCGGCGAGGGCGGCGCTTCGTCCGGGCGGGATCCTGTTCGCCCACTGCCCGAACGTCAGCCAGGTGCAGCGGTTCTTCGACTGCCTGAGGGAGGAGCGTGGCTTCGGGATGCT
>DASWDZ010000095.1:0-11339 GCA_036395015.1 Candidatus Dormiibacterota bacterium
GGCGCATGCACGCGGCAGCGACCGCGCTGGCGCTCGTGCCGGAGGCGAGCGTGTAGCCGGCGCCGCGCTCCCAGATCTCCGCGCGCACGCGCGTCCGATCCACCACCTCGCACAGCTGGACGTTCGTCCGCTCGGGGAAGGCCGGATGCCGCTCCAGGTGCGGCCCGAGCTCCAGGCACCGCTCCTTGTTGACGGGCTGGCCGAAGGCCACGCAGTGCGGATTGCCAACCGAGACAAGCACCGCCTCGACCCGGCCGGCAGGCGTCTCGAGGTCGACGTGTTCCGGCTCGCCGTCGAAGTTCGCGGGTAGATCGGCGGCGCGGAACGATGGCCTGCCGATGTCCAGCTCGGTGACGATCTCGACGCCGTCTTTCGCAAGCACCCGGACCGAGTTGGCGCGATCGCGAGTACGCAGCTCGAAAGTCTCGGGCGCGCCGTGCTCCAGGACCGCGTGGGCTGCGGTGATGCGCAGGCCGTTGCCGCTTTTCTGCGCCTCCGAGCGGTCGGGGTTGAAGATGCGCACGCTCCACTGTTTGGGGTCGAACGCCAGCAGGCCATCCGAGCCGAGCCCCAGGTGGCGGTCGCAGAGCGCGGGCAGGATCGCGATCAACTCTTCCAGCGGTCCTGGCAGGTCCACGACAAAGTAGTCGTTGCCAAGGGCCTGGTATTTGAGGAGGGTTACTTGCGACACTGTCGCAAATTCTCAGGAATCCGCCACTTCGTTTGGTGGTTGCCTACAATTGATGTCTCCGATGCGGGACCTCGTGTGGCCTGCCCAGCGTTTGACCCACATCCCGGCCTGCTTCTGTAGCTAGCACCGGTCGTCTGCTCGCGTCCTGACCGGACGCGCCCACTCGACCGCTCTCGTATCCGAACCGTCAATTCGGCATACCCACTTTCTGGAGGAGTTGGATTTGAGCTCACAGACACAGATCAAGGCATTGGTAACCACGGACTCGATCGCGGACCGCGCGAGGGACTCGGGCCTTCGCCTGGTCGAGGTCGACGTCGACCCGACGGTTTACGAGAAGGGCCACATCGAAGGCGCCGTCGGCTGGAACTGGAAGCGCGACCTCCAGGACCAGGTCGCACGCGACATCGCGCCGAAGGAGGCGCTCGCCCAGCTGCTCGGCCGCAGCGGCATCTCGGCGGACACCACGATCGTCCTCTACGGGGACAACAACAACTGGTTCGCCGCCTACGCGTACTGGGCGCTGAAGTATTACGGGCACGACAAGGTGCAGCTGGTCGACGGTGGCCGGGTCAAGTGGGAGAAGGAAGGCCGTTCGTACACGACCGAGGTGCCGTCGTATGCGGCGACGAGCTACCACTTCAAGGGCTCGCCGAACGAGGACATCCGCGCATACCGCGACCAGGTCCTCGACAAGCTCGGCAAGGCTGCGCTCGTGGACGTACGGTCACCGAAGGAGTTCTCGGGCGAGCTGCTCGCGCCAGAGAACCTGCCGCAGGAAGGCGCGCAGCGTGGCGGGCACATCCCGACCGCCGCGAGCATTCCGTGGGCAACCGCAGTCAACGCCGAGGACGGCACCTTCAAGAGCACCGACGAGCTGAAGGAGATCTACGGCGGAAAGGGCATCGTCCCCAACAAAGAGGTGATCGCGTACTGCCGCATCGGCGAGCGCTCGGCTCACACGTGGTTCGTGCTGCACGAGCTCCTCGGCTACACCGACGTCAAGAACTACGACGGCTCGTGGACAGAGTGGGGCAGCTCGATTCGGGTGCCCATCGAGAAGTAGTCGTGGCAAACCAGATCGTCGATCACGCGGCGTTGAAGGTCAACCAGGCCGGCATCGTGGCGACCGTGCTCATCGCGTTCGTCGGCAGCCTGTTCTCGCCTGTGTTTCTGTGGTTGATTCCGCTGCTTGGGATCGTGCTCCTGCTTGGCACGTTCGCGCCGCGGCTCGCGCTTTTCAAGCAGTTCTACTTCCAGGTCCTCAAGCCGCGGGGGATCGTCAAGCCGCGGCCGGTGCAGGACCGGCCGCAACCTCACAACTTTGCTCAGGGCTTGGGCGGGGTGTTCCTCGGCGTGGCGTCAGTCTTCCTGATTCCGCTGCCGGTGGTCGGACTTGCGATCGCTTTGCTGGTCGCAGTGCTGGCGCTCGTCAACCTGGCGTTCGGGTACTGCCTCGGCTGCCAGATCTTCTACCAGCTCGAGCGCAGGGGGCTTCTCAAACCGTTGTGAGTGCGCAACTCTGGGCGTTGGCGGTGGCGGGTGCAATCGTGCTCGCTGCCGCCTGCCTGGAGCTCTACCGGTCGCGCCGGGCGGCTCGCCTCGCGGCGGGAGCCACCGTCCCACCCTCAAAGGACCCGTACATCCTTTACTTCACCAGCCACAGCTGCGCGGTGTGCCGTACGCACCAGGAGCCGGCGCTGGCCAAGCTCGTGGGGATCCGCATCGACAAGGTGGACGCCGTCGCCGAGCGTGAACTGGCCGAACGATTCCACGTCTATACGCTTCCGACAACGGTGGTCATCGCGGGCGACGGCCACGCGCTGCACGTGAACTACGGATACGCGCCGGCACCGAAGCTGGAGCGCCAGCTTGCCGAGGCAAGGAGCAGCAAGCTCAGCACGGCGACCGCGTAACCTGAGCCGGTGATCCGGCGCGTCACGACATTCCTCCTCGCTGTCCTTGTCCTCGCCGCGTGCGCGCAGACCGGCGGCAAGCAGCCTCTGGTGCTCGGCGCGATCTATCCGCTGAGCGGACCGCAGGCCGAGGGTGGGAAGGCGGAGCTGGCGGGCGTGCAGGCCGCGCTTCGCGTGTCCGCCGCCAACGCCCGGCTCCAGGTCATCGACGCCACGACCCCGCAGGCCGCGGCGGCCGCGGTCGACACCCTGGTCAAGACGTACCACGTCCCCGCGATCGTCGGCACCTACGGGAGCACGCTCTCGGCGGCCGCCTCGGCGCGCGCCGAGGAGCTGAAGACGGTCTACTGGGAGACGGGCGCGGTCGCCGATCCGATCACGGCGAAGCGGCATTACGTGTTTCGCACGGTCGCGACCGGCGGCGCGCTCGGCCGGATGGCGGTGACCTTCACGAACAACGTCCTCGTGCCGCGGTATGGGCTGAACAAGCCGCGCGCGGTGGTGGTGCGGGTGAACGACGTCTACGGGCGCTCGGTCGGCGGAGGCGAGGAGGAGCTCGCCCGAAGCCTGGGCATCGATGTGGTCGACGTCATCGAGTACAACCCGAACACGTACGACGCGGACATGATCGCGGCGCGCCTCGCAAGCGATCGCGCCGACTTCCTGTGGGATGTGAGCTACCTCGACGACGGCGTGGCGATCTGGAAGGCGGTGCTGCGGAACCACGTTTCCCTCAAGGGCGCGATCGGCACGAGCTCAGCGTTTTGCATGCCCGCGTTCAGCGAGCTCGTGGGCGCCGGTTCGATCGGGGTCTACGCCGCAGACAAGCCCGATTCCGACGTCAGCGAGGCCGCACTGTCGGCGTCGGGGCGGGACCTGCTCAGGCGGGCGAAGGCGGCCTATGGCGGAAGCATGGACATCCCGGCGGTGGCGGGATTCGTGGGTGGCTGGACGCTCTTCCATAACGTCCTGCCGAACGTCGACGGCGAGGTGAGCGCCGAATCCATCCGGCTGGCTGCGCTGAACGTGGACGTGCCTGCCGGCGACAGCATCAACGCGGGCGGTGTCAAGTTCGCCGGTGTGGGGTCGCTGGACGAGGGTCAGAACACGCGCGCGGCCGCCGTGGTGGGGCAGTGGCAGGCGATCGGCCTGATGAAGGTGGTGTATCCGCCCGCCTACGCGACGATCGGTACCAATCGGACGTAACCAGGCCGTTTGATGACGCCGATTGGGCGCAATCGGAAGTCTTAACAGTCAGGGTTGAACCGGTAGCGGGCCTGACCGATCCTGTCCGCATGCCCCGGGCTCCCCGCATACCTCGCGAGCTCAAGACCCATCCCTTCTCGCTCCATGAAGCGCGAGCCGCAGGTCTCAGCGACGGTTCGTTGAAAGGGCGAAGCTGGCGCCGGCTCGGGGCCGGCCTCTACTGCTGGGCGGGATTGGTCCCCGACTCGTGGGCTTTGCTCGCAGCCTGGCGGCGCACCTTCCCGCCTGGCGCCGTTTTCGTCGGGCGAACGGCCGCGTGGCTGCATGGGCTCGACCTTGAACCCACCAATCCCGTCGAGGTCGCTTTTCCGCTTGGCAGCGAATTGCGATCGCGGGAAGGAGTGAGCGTATGGCGGTGCGACATTGACATGACCGAGGTCACGACCGCTCGAGGGATGCGAGCGACGACTCTTCCGCGAACGCTGCTAGACCTCTGTGCCCGCCGGCCACCGCTCGATGCGTTGATCGCGCTCGACATGGCAGCCCGAAGACGATTCAGATTGCAAATGCCTGATTTCAAGGGACGTCCGGGAGCGGCGCGACTGCGACGGCTCATGGAACTGGCAGCACCAGCCGAGTCGCCGATGGAAACGCGCCTTCGCTGGTTGCTGGTGTCGAATGGACTTCCCCGACCGGAGGTACAAGCCGATCTGCATGATGACGCAGGGCATTTTGTCGGCAGGGCCGACCTTCTCTACCGCGCTGCGCGACTCGTGGTCGAGTTTGACGGCGGCAACCACCGGGAGCGGCTGGTCAGCGACGACCGCCGGCAGAACCTGGTCACCGGTGCAGGATTTCGGGTCTTACGGTTCACGTCCGCGGACATATACCAGCAACCCGATGTCGTCGCGGCCCAGGTCCGTGGGGCCACTCTCTAGCTTTCCAGCTCCTTCTGGACCAGCGTGATGTCCATCCAGCGGTCGAACTTGTGCGCCGCGTTACGGATCGTGCCGATGACCCCGAAGCCCTGCTTGGTGAACAGCGCCAGCCCAGCTCGATTGTCCTTGGCGACGCTCGCGACGATCGTCAGGTAGCCCAGCCCGCGGGCTTCCGCGGTCAGGTCCCTCAAAAGCGCCGCGCCAATGCCCCGGCCGTGGTGCACCGGGTCGACGTAGACGAGGCACTCGACCACGTCAAATCCACGCTGCTTCCACGGCAGAAGGCGCGCCCAGCCGATGACGCCGGTGTCGTCCGTTGCGACCAGCAGCTTGGAGCGCTTGCCGTGCATCTCCCACCACGCCTGGGCCTCTTCGGTGGACAGCGGCTCCGAATCGATCGTCGCAAAGGTCTGGTTGACCGCCCAGTTATAGATGCCGACGATCGCCTTCAGGTCATCCTGGGTCGCCGGCCGGACCGAATACGCCCTGGTGGGTTTCGCTGCCGTCGTCTTGGCCATCGCGATGACCATTATGCTTGCCGCCCGATGAAGCCTGAGATCAAGACATCGCTGCCTGGGCCGAAGGCTGCGGAGCTGATCGCACGCGACGCCAAGGCGATGTCACCGAGCTTCACCCGCTCCTATCCCTTCGTCATGGAGCGCGGACAGGGATGCTGGGTCACCGACGTCGACGGCAACCGCTTCCTCGATTTCACCGCGGGCATCGCCGTGGTCACGACCGGCCACTCGCATCCCAAAGTCGTGGCCGCGATCAAGGAGCAGGCCGAACGGTTCCTGCACATGTCGGGCACGGACTTCTACTACCGGCCTGAGATCGAACTTGCCGAACGACTCGAGAACCGGATCCTGCCGGGCACTCCCGCGCGCGTCTTCTTCACCAACTCGGGGGCGGAGGCGATCGAAGGCGCGATGAAGCTCGCGCGCTTTGCGACCGGGCGTCCCAGCTACATCGCGTTCATCGGCGCCTTCCACGGTCGCACCTTCGGCGCCCTCTCGCTCACCGCGTCCAAGGCAAGCCAGCGCCGGCGCTTCGCGCCTCTGCTCTCGCAGGTGTTCCACGCGCCGTTTCCGACCCCGGCGCGCGGAGTCACCACTGATCAGTCGATCGAGCGCATCGAAGAGCTCTTCAACACGGTGGCGCCGCCCGAAAGCGTGGCCGCGGTCTTCGTCGAGCCCATCCAGGGCGAGGGTGGCTACTTCGTGCCGCCTGACGACTTCCTGCCGCGGCTCCGCGAGCTCACATCGACGCACGGGATCCTTCTCGTCGCGGACGAGGTGCAGTCAGGCATGGGCCGCACGGGGCACCTGCTGGCCGTGGAGCATTGGGGGGTTGAGCCCGACATCGTCTGCCTGGCGAAGGGCATCGCATCCGGCCTGCCGCTGGGAGCCTTCATCGCGCGCGCCGAGCAGATGAACTGGCCGCCCGGGTCACACGGCAGCACCTTCGGCGGCAACCCGATCGCCTGCGCCGCCGGCATCGCGACCATGGACTTGCTGGAGGATGGGTTGATGGAGAACGCGGCGCGCGTCGGAGCCGAGCTGCAGGACGGCCTGCGCGAGATTGCGTCCAGGCACACGAACGTGACCGACGTACGCGGCCTCGGCTTGATGCTTGCGCTCGAGATGAAGACCCCCGAGATGGCGGCGAGACTCGTTCAGTCGGCCTTCGAGCGCGGACTCCTGCTGCTTACGGCGGGTGCCCGCGCGGTGCGGATCAGCCCGCCGCTCGTGCTCAACCGGGACGAGGCGGCGACCGGCCTGGAGATCATCGCCTCAGCCCTGGATTAGTCGACGGATCCGTCGCCGCCGACTCATCCTCGGATTGCGTCTCCTATCGGCTGGATGGAGGTCGCGGCGGCGCGGTCGTCGCCCGCGACCGTGGTCCAGTTCTTGGCCCGCTGGTCGTCGACCACCTTGATGGTCGCACCGACGTGATTGGCCACGTCTGCCCTGGCCACGTTGGCGGCTGAAGCGAACGCGTCGACGAACTGCTGGGTGAGCACTGGCTTAGCGGTGGCCTCGCCCGCGGCGTAGGCGACCAGCGCCTTCTGCTCGATCCCAAGCTGCTCGACCAGCACGCTGGGAAGGATGCCCAGCGTCGAGGCGAACACGGCCGCCACGTTGGAGGAGCTCTCGGCCAGGGCGGACGCGGCGGCGCCGGTCTCTACGGTACGGCCGGCGATGGAGGCCGCGGTCGCCATGGTCGATAGGTACGCGTGCTCCTGCAGGTTCTGGTTGGCAGACGTGCGCACGGAGACCGCGCGCAGCTCGGGGTCGCCGGGGAACTTGTCGGGGAATCGATGCGCGACCTCCACCGACAGCGCGTCGCCGAGACGCGAGGCTTGCAAGTAGGCGCGATGCAGGTCCGCATAGAACACGGAGTGCTTGTTCGCGAAGTAGTCGTCGATGAACAACTTGTCCTCGAGCACCTGCTGGCTGAGGAGCTGCGTCACAGGATCGAGCGGCAGGTGGCTGGCGTCGCTGATGAGCTGGGCAAACTGCGGGACGAATTTCTGGGTGAGGTTCGCCATCGCGGTCTTCGCCTTGCTGTCGTTGTGGGTGACCACCCCGATCGCGTAGTCGACCAGGTAGCCGTTCTGCGTGTTCCAGCTGTCGGATAGCCTGGTGGCCGTCGTGTTGCCGAAGGCGCGCCGGAAGATGTCGGCCAGGTCGGACGAGTTGGTCGCCAGCAGCATCGTGTAGGCGGCGTAGTCGTCGGTGCGATTGACCGCTGCGATCGTCTCCTTCGCCACGATCATCACCTGCTCGCCCAGCAGCAGATTGAGGTGGGTGCGCAGGTCGCCGGCCAGGGTCGCCGCCGGGTTCACAATGGGGCTGTTCGAAGGCGTGGTTGAAGTCGTCGGGTTCGTACCCGGCTCGCAAGCCGCGAGCAGCAGGCCGATCGCAGCCAGGGCGCCGGCGACCTTCAAACCGCCACATTGTGGGCGAACTAGCATGGGCGAGTCTTGCCTGAATGGCTGCTGGTGGACGGCTCGAGCATGTTCTTCCGAGCCTTCTACGCCATCCCTCAGACCATGCGCGCACCCAACGGCGCGCTCGTCAACGCGGTCCGTGGCACGCTCGACACGCTGGCTCGATACATCACCGACCGCAAGCCTCGCCACGTAGCCTTCACCACCGATGAGGACTGGCGGCCGGACTGGCGCGTCGAGCTGATCCCCGGCTACAAGGAGCACCGCACCGCCGAGCCGGTCCCGCCCGCCCTCATCCCGCAGGTGCCGATCATCCTGGCCGCGCTCACCGCGGTCGGCGTCGACGTCGTCGGGCTGGAAGGCTACGAGGCGGAAGACATCGTCGCGTCGCTGGCGGCGAAAGTGAAGAGCCCGATCGAGATCGCGAGCGGCGACCGCGACCTCTTCAGCCAGGTCCGCGGGCGGGACATCATCGTCCTGTATCCGCAGAAGGGTGGGCCGGTGGAGGTCGACGAGGCCGAGGTCGCGAGGCGTTACCACATTCCGGGACGCGCGTACTCCGACTACGCGATCCTCCGAGGGGATCCCTCCGACGGCCTGCCGGGCATTCCAGGCATTGGCGACAAGACGGCCGCCCAGATGGTGACACGCTACGGCTCGGTCGAGAAGATGCTCGAAGCCGGGGTGTTTCGCAAACCCGAGCACGCCGACTACCTGCGCAAAGCACTGAAGGTCGTACCGCCCGTGACCGACCTGAAGATCAAGGTGCCCCGCGGCCGGCGAGCGCGTTACCCGGACGATCCAGAGCTGGTCGAAGCCATGGGCAAGAAATACGGCATCACGAACAACCTCGAACGGCTGGTCAAAGCCCTGAGTGCATGACGTGGCGGTCGGCCTTTGCGCCACCTGCAAGCACTCGCGGACGGTCAAAGGCGCGCACACGACCTTCTGGATGTGCCGGCGCTCGCTGACCGACCCTTCGTTTCCTCAGTACCCGCGGCTGCCGGTCGTTCGGTGCCGCGGGTACGAGGAGGTGGATTCAGCTAAGCGGCAGCCACCCGCATGAGGGCGATCGGCTGGCCGGTGCCGAGGTCGAACCTCTCGCCGACCTCGCCAGACGCCATCGACAGCTCGGCAATCGTGCCCACGTCAGCGACCGCGTAGAGACTCTGTCCGTCCGGGCTCAGGCCCAGGCCCCAGATCCGCCACGTCTCGAGCGCGCGCTTGCGGACGGTCAGGGTCCCGGTGTCGATCCAGGCGACGCCGGACGTGCCCGCGACCAGGAGGGTCTTGCCGTCTGGACTGACAATCGCGGCGTTGACGGCCAGCTCCTTCGCGCTGACCTTCTTGATGAGGCCGCCGGTCGCGCTGGTGAGCGTGACGCGCGCGGTGCGCACGAGCTGCGGTGAGTCATTGGTCAGCGACACGACCGCTACGTCTCCGCTGCCCAGGTTCGCCGCGTACAGAGTCCCGCCGTCGGGACTCATCGCGAGCGACCACTGCATCGCCTTGTCGTCGTCGCCATACCCCGTGCCTCGCAGGTCGAGGCACAGCGCGAAGCCGTCCATGTTCAAGGCGTGGATGAATGGGTTCGCGTGCTCGCGCACGTACATGCTGAAGAGCCAGCGGGCATCGGTGGACGCGACTCCCGTCAACCTGATCCCCGACATGGCCTCGCCGCCGTCGATCTTGTCGACGACCGGGCTGGGCTCGAGGCGTCCGTTGGCCCCGTCGTACAGGCGGACGTAGTACTCCCTGCCGTTGATGTACTGGACGAGGAAGAGGTGGTTGCCGTCGTTGCTGATCGCATCGAAGTCGAAGAAGCCCGCAAGGTCGATCCGTCCCACGACGTGCAGGGGTTGAGTGTTGATGAGCAGGAAGTGCGAATCCCTGGGCAACCCCTCACCCTCCGGGGCGTCGTATCGCTCGACGACGAGCCAGCGGCCGTTGGGTGACATGCCGCCGGGAGGCCGTTGGCGGTGGCGTTCGGCATCCGGTACGCATGCCCGAGCTGCAGCGTGCCCAGCGTGGCTCCAGTCTCCGGGTCGGTGTCAAGGATCGAGGTGTCGACCAGCGAGTAGAGGTGCTTCCAGTCGCTCGTGGGCACGCCGAGCGGCAGTCGGCGTTCCGCCTGGTGGGAATGCGAATCGATGACCGTCACGTACTGGGAGTGGCTGATGGCGACCGCCTCATAGAGCTTGTCGCCCGCGGCGGCACGATTGGCGCTCGTCCCGCCACAAGCCGCCACCAGCAGTCCGGCGCTGATCAGGGCGACCGGTGTTCGCATGCTCATCACCTCGACACCCCCTACACCGCCTCGGCGGTCGCGGTTCCCCGCCTACTGGAGCGAGAGCGCGATCGCGATCGCGCGCTCCTTGGTGGCGTCCGCCTCGACGCGGACGATCGTGCCGTCGCCCCGTTCGAAGATCAGAGTGTTGGTCGCCAGCCGCAAGCTGTCGAAGAAGGGCTGGCCATCCGCATCCGTGAAGATGAAGTCGTGAGGCTGGCCGGAGATCCAGTAGCCCGCGCGACCGCCGACGGACACCTCCTCGATCGTGGTGTTCGGGCCGACGATCTTCTGGAAGTAGGTCTCGTTAACCCTGCCGCGCGCCTCCGTGACGAGCACCGACACGCCTGTCTGCCCTGAGACCGGGATGTCAGGGGCTTTGGCGTAGACGAGCGTCACCTCGCCGAGGGTCGGCGGGTACTTGACATAGACGGCGTCGGGCTGGCCGAGGGCCCTGGGGGCCGTGATCTTCCAGTCGACCAGGCGCTGCGCGTCGCTAAGCGTGTAAGGCAGGCCAAGGCCCAGCTGGTCGCCCAGGGTGCCCGACGGCAGTGTGGAAGGCGTCGGCGGATGCTCGACGCGCTCGATGCGGAGGTGGAGGTTGACCCAGTTGGCGATCGCGCTGCGTGAGGGTGGGTAGGCGACGAGGGCCAGGGCGACGATGAGGAGCGCGGCGACGGCCACGGCGAGCCCGCGGCCCCACCCTGACCCTCCCCGGAGAGTGGGGAGGGAAAGCCAGCTCCGGCGGGCCCGGTCAGGGGCGGCCACCCTGAGGCGTGGGGTTGCGGGCCAGTCGATGGCGGCCGCCAGCGCGCTCAGCTGCTGCTCGAGTTCAGGCACTGGCTGCCTCCTCGACCCGCGCTCGCAGCCGACCGAGCGCGCGAGACAGCCGCGACTTGACCGTGCCCTCCGGGATCCCGAGAGCCGCGGCCGTCTCCTCGCCGCTCAGCTCGAGGAAGTAGCGGCTCGTGATGACCAGCCTGTCGTCCTCGCTGAGGTCGTTGACCAACTCCAGCAGGCGGCGCCGCTCATCTGACGCCACGGCCACCGCCTCGGGGGATGGGGCCGCATCCCCCGGGCGGAAGCCTTCGGTCAGTCGAAGTTCGAGCTGGTGGCGGCGTCCCGACGAGCGGACCTTGTTGCGCGCCTCGTTGCCCACGATCCGCAGCAGCCAGGGCCGCAGCTCGGCCCCCGGCCGGAAGCGGTCAAGGGCACGAAACGCCTTGACAAAGCCCTCCTGCGCGGCGTCCTCGGCATCCGCGGCGGAGCCCGTGACGGCGTAGGCGGTGCGGAACGCAATCTGCTGGTAGCGCTGCACGATCTCCTCGTAGGCGGCCGCATCGCCGCG